>JAMPCH010000001.1 GCA_023666265.1 Roseburia sp. | reverse complement strand
AGGCAACACCGCACAATTACCGCCTGCGGCTTTGCCGCCCGATTGACAGCCATATTTTCCGCCATATTGCACAGATTTTCTTTGAAAGGCGTCAGCCTTCCTGCATAAAATCTGTACAATCTGACGAAAAATCTGACTGCCACTCGAACGACAATAATTGTGCGGTGTAGCCTTAAAAAAAGCTCAACCGCTATATCCACAAAATAAAGAATAAGTATGAAAAAGGCGAAAGATCGCCTTTTTCAATAAAATCTTTACTTTCTGTTTTCGTCGAGCAACGCCTTCACCTTGATCGGAAGACCGAAAAGATTGATAAACCCGGCGCTGTCCTTATGATCGTAGACGTCGTCCTCGCCGAAGGACGCGAAATCCTCGCTGTAAAGCGTAAACGGAGAAGTAACGCCCGCGTTGATGATGTTTCCTTTATAAAGCTTTAGCTTTACCTCGCCGGTACAGGTCTCCTGGGTTTTATCGACGAAAGCGTCCATCGCCTCTCTGAGCGGCGTGTACCATTGTCCGTTGTATACGAGATCGGCGTACTTTTGCGCTAAGCCCGCTTTATAATGCTGGGTCTCTTTATCGAGGCAGATCGTTTCAAGAACGTCGTGCGCGTGATACAGGATCGTACCGCCGGGGGTCTCGTATACGCCGCGTGACTTCATTCCGACTAAGCGGTTTTCTACAATATCGTACAGCCCGATCCCGTTCTCGCCGCCGAGCTTATTCATCGCCTTGATCAGCTTTACGCCGTCCATTTTTTCACCGTTCAGCGCCACGGGGATGCCTTTCTCAAACGAGATCGTAACATAGGTGGGCTTGTCGGGCGCCATTTCGGGCGAAACGCCGAGCTCCAAAAATCCGGGCTTATTATAAAGCGGTTCGTTCGCGGGATCCTCGAGATCCAAGCCCTCGTGTGAAAGATGCCAAAGGTTCATATCCTTAGAATAGTTGGTCTCGCGGTTGATCTTGATCGGAACGTCGTGCGCCTCCGCGTATTCGATCTCCTGTTCTCTCGATCTAAGATCCCAAATCCGCCAGGGCGCGATGATCTTTAAATTCGGAGCGAGCGCCTTAATGGTAAGCTCAAAGCGAACCTGATCGTTCCCTTTCCCGGTGCAACCGTGACAGATCGCGTCAGCGCCTTCTTTTTTCGCGATCTCGACGAGCCGCTTCGCGATCGGCGGACGAGCGAAGGAGGTTCCGAGAAGATACCCCTCATAGCGTGCGCCCGCTTTTAAGGTCGGGAAAATGAAATCATTGACAAATTCATCTTGAATATCCTCAATATAGAGCTTAGACGCGCCCGTCTTTTTCGCGCGTTCTTCAAGTCCGACGATCTCGGAGTCCTGACCTACGTTACCGGCGACGCAGATCACCTCGCAACCCGGATATGTTTCGTGAAGCCAAGGAATAATGATCGAAGTATCGAGACCGCCCGAATACGCGAGAACGATCTTTTTTAATTCTTTTTCCATAATGATAACGCTCCTTTTTCAGTAAAAATAAATCATACGTTTATTATACACAAAATATTCGCAATGTCAAGGAATAATATGCATTTTTATGAATATTTTGTGTATATTGATGAATATTTTAAGCCCAACTCAATTGTTCGCAAGGCAGAAAATAGTGAAAATTTTGTAAAATCGATTGACATTTTGTCTGTTCACGAGTATAATAGAGATATGAACACACGACACGGAGGTTTTTATGCGACTGAGTGAAAAGCTGGTGATCCTGATCGAGCGAAAGAATATCAGTAAAACGGATTTCGCCGAAAAGATCGGGATCACGTACCGGGGACTTGCCAATTATTTAAACGGAACAAGAAAGCCCAAAAAAGATGTTTTGGCGCGGATCGCCGAGGAACTCGAGACCTCGGTCGATTTCTTGGTCAACGATAAAAAAAGCCTCGTCCTCGACAGTAAGGAGCGTTTTATATATCACTCGAAATCCGACGCAAGTTCCGTTCGCGAAGCGGCGGAATATCTCGAAAAAGGGAAGGCGTTGTTTTCGCGTTCCGATCTTGACTTTGAGGACAAGCAGGCGCTCTTTTCCTGTCTGACCGAGCTGTATTTTAACTCAACGAAGGAGAACGTCGGATGAATTCACAATTCCCATAAAAAGGAACATTTTTGTATGTTCATCCGTTTTGGATACCGCGAACGATCGAAAGGATCGAAAGTCAATGGAAAAAGAAAAAATAGATCGTATCAACTTTCTCGCGAAAAAGTCAAAAAGCGAAACGCTGACCGACGAGGAGAAGAGGGAACAGGAGCTGTTACGCAATGAATATCGCACTTCCTTCCGCGAAAGCTTTAAAGCGCAGTTGGATCAAGTTTATACGGTCGATCCCGATGGGAAAAAAATAAAACTGATAAAGGAATGACATAAATGAAATTTTCAAGATTCTGCTACACCGCTTTACTGGATCGGAATTTTGAATTACAGTACTGTGACGAGCCTTTTATTTTCGGACGTCTTTTAAAGGGCTTTACAAAGCTTCAAAGGAATTTGTTCTTCGCGAGCAATATGGATAGATTTCATCAAAGATTTCGCGTTGAGGGCGTTTATTACCGTGTACGTGCGCTACGTTTGCTCGATAACTACATTCTCCTCAGAGTCTCGCGCGAGCTACCGAAAGAGCTTGAAGATTCGCGGGAGATACGACAGGATTGCGCTAACATTCAATTTCAGTCGGATTGTTTGTATGAATCCGCTCAAATGATCCTGGATTTTTTGAAAAAGCGCGATTATTCCGCAGCGGAGCAATACCTCGATTTTATGTTAAAGGATTCATCCGACATTTCCGTTAAATGTACCGATGTTGTGGAATCATTTGAAAGTCGCAGTAATATTGTTTTTTGTCAATTTCGAAAGGAATTGATCCAAACGCGTGATATTATCAGCTTTTCCATTGTAAATAAGAACGGCAAAAGCATACAAAAGCGGATCGCTTTTGTATTTGACGTTACGCCGTACTGTGTAAAGCTTGATTATAGACAGTTTGAGCTCGCGATCTATAATATTTCAAAGCTGTCGCTGTTTTTGACCCGTATCGGATCGATATCCTCAATAGAGATCTCGACGCTCGCCGATCATTTCGTTAATGTTTACTCCAGGATCCCGCTTCAGCAAAACGAACCGCTTCTTCAATATCGGGTCGAATTATACACGGTAAAGCGTATTTTTAAAAATTTCGGCGGTCGGTTTGATTTTTATGAGCAGGAAGGCTTCCTCGTAGGTTCCGGTTATTTCCGGGCGGAATTCAGTAAAAATATCGAATCCGTCGCCAAAAGGAATCGTCTCAAAAGGAACAGGGAATTTGAAGAGCTTTTAGATCGCAACGGCGACCCGAAAAAATATCGTCCGATCTATGATAATGAAACGGAAAAAATGTTTCTTCATGCGCCTTCGGAGCATTGGACGGAGGAATTTGACAAACGTGTACGCTTCGCGAAGCAATTCTTTGAAGGCGCGAATTTATCCGAGGAAGAAGAAGGGTAACGAGAAATCAGCTATATTTTTCTGTTTTATCGTGTTTTTGTCACATAGTTTTCACATTATATTGCTATACTAGCATTACTGAAGGGAAACCTCCAGTAATGATTAATGTAATGTTAATCATAATTTCCTCTCCCAACATTTTATATGCTTTATTTTATTTTTTCATCACTCGTTGATGAAGCACGTTCAGTAACGACCATCGGCTCTTACTGAACTTTTTTTTACAATTTTACAAATCGGACAAAATGAAAAAAATCGGAAAGGCGGAACAAACGTATGTACAAGATCCTTGTAGCGGACGACGAACAAAAGATCCGTGAAGTAATTCGGGAATACGCGGAGTTTGAGGGACATGAGGTATCCGAGGCGGTCGACGGGATGCAGACCGTGGAAATGGCGAAGAACGAAGATTATGATATTATCATTTTGGACGTCATGATGCCGAAGCTGGACGGTTTTTCCGCCTGTAAAGAAATCAGGAAATTTAAAAATACGCCGGTTTTAATGCTTTCGGCGCGGGGGGAGGAGTACGATAAGCTGTTCGGCTTTGAGATCGGCGCGGACGATTATGTCGTAAAGCCCTTTTCGCCGAAAGAAGTCCTCGCGCGCGTCAATGCGATCATGAAGCGCCATACGCCCGCCGTCACGCCGAGCGACATCGCAAAATTTGAAGGGCTGGAGATCAATTTTACGGCGCGGAGCGTCAGCATCGACGGTGTACGGGCGAGCCTTACTCCGAAGGAATATGACCTGTTATTTTATTTGGTACGAAATAAAAATATCGCACTTTCCCGCGATAAGCTTTTGGAGGAAGTTTGGGGCTACGACTTTTTCGGCGACGATCGAACGATCGATACCCATATAAAAATGCTCCGTAATAACTTAGGGGAATATCGAAAGTTTATCGTTACACTTCGCGGAATGGGGTATAAGTTTGAAGTTTAGAAACGAAGTACACGATTTCCTACACAGTATCCTTTTTAAGATCTGGCTTATTTTTTTGGGCTTTACCTTTGTGATATTACTGTTTACGTATGTTTCTCAGATCGTTCTTATGCCTCGGATCTATGAATATATGAAAACGCAAGAGATCATTTCTACGGCAAACGAGATCAAATACGCTTGGACGACGGCAAATTCCGCCTCGACGCTAAAAACGATCGAAAAAAGCGCCAAAGCGAGACAAATGGATATTCTGATTCACATTCCCGCGGAACTGACGGGCGGTCTCCCGCTCACGTATTCTTATGATTCGACCGGCTCGTCCGTATCCATTTATTATCGGGTAAGCGATTCTATCGTCAGCGAACTGAGAGAATCCCAAAACGGGATCATCTTCTTTCCCGGAAAAGAGGAAGAAAAACAGTCGGTCTTAATGGCTACCTACGTCGGTACTTCCGACGCGATCGTCGGTTATATTTTTATTTATACGTATCTTGAACCCACCGGAACGACCACACAGATCCTAAAAACAATCCTGTTAACATCGTCGAGCTTTTTAATCTGTCTTAGCTTTATTGTTTCTTTTTTTATTTCAAGCCGCGTATCCAAGCCGATCATCAACATTTCGCGTTCCGCGCAAAAGCTTATCAACGGAGAATTTAACGTACAGGTACAAGAAAACGAATACACGGAGATCAAGCGCCTGACGGAAAATCTCAATACAGCGTCCGAGGAGATCGCGAAAATCGAAACGCTTCAAAAAGACCTAATGGCGAATGTTTCCCACGATCTACGAACACCCTTGACGATGATCAAGGCATACGCGGAAATGATCCGCGATCTATCGGGAAATAATCCCGAAAAACGGGAAAAGCATCTCCAGGTCATCATCGACGAGGCGGATCGGCTGACGCTGTTGGTCTCGGATATTCTGAACCTGTCTAAGCTCCAAAGCGGCGTTATTGAAATGGAGATGAAGCCGATCAATTTCAGCGAGGATCTAAAGGAGATCGTGTCTCGTTTTTCCATGCTTGAACAAACGGAGATCGCGTTAGACGTTCAGGATGACATTTATATCAACGGCGATCAAAAACAACTCGGTCAGTCGGTATACAATCTAATCATTAACGCGATCAATTATTCAAGGGAAGAGGATACTGTAACGGTACGGTTACATTCAAAGAACGGAAAAGTACGCTTTGAGGTATCCGATACAGGCGTCGGAATCCCGAAGGAACAGCTTCCGTATATTTGGGAGCGTTATTATAAGGTCGATCGATCCGAAAATCATAAGCGCGCGGTCAAAGGCACGGGGCTAGGTTTATCCATTGTAAAGGGTGTTTTTGAACGACATCATTTCCATTACGGAATTGAAAGCGAAGTCGGTAAAGGCAGTACGTTTTGGTTTGAATGTAGCGCAGTCAAAATGAAAAAAGCGGAACGTGAGCTTAAAGCGATCCAAAATAAGGAAAAAGATGATATTAAATGAGAAAATCCTATTTAATCGAAATATTCTTGGATTTGAGGCTATTTCGATTGAATGGGATTTTCTGCTAAAATGGGCTTCCCTATATTGCGTAAAATTTTCATTTTACGCAATATAGGGAGCGGGCAAAACAGATCAAAGTTCTGTGCAGTCGTCCCAGCTGGGCGGCTCGGGGATCGGAAGGTTCTCAAAGGGATCGTCGGAACTCTCGGGATCGATCTCGGACTGATCAACGCTTCCTTCTTTTCCTTCAAAAACATCAAAAAACTTCTCCAGTTCCTCGACAGTAAACCGTTTCTTCTCGCGTTCCAAGTGGTCACATTCCCGAACAAGGAAACGCTGTTGCATTGTGAGACCTTTTGTTCCGCGATGTAATAGATGATCGAAAAAATCGTAAAGACCTACACACCGAATGTATGTATCCACGGAATTTCCCGCCATTTCCATTACGTAATGGTGAAGCCTCGGAAGATTGTATTCAATATTTTTCGGAGTAAAGACCGAGATTGACTCGACCACGCCGAGGAAATTCGACCAATAATCCTGCATCGCCCAACGAGACTTGTTGGAATCCAGCTTGTTCGGCTCTACAAAACGAAAGTATTTCAGTAAAACGCCGCGATACTTTTCGCCCAAAGGCTTCGGGTTTTTGATAAAGACCGTAGCGCGATCCTGTTTCAAGACAAGCTCGCAACGAATCCAATGCCGACCGTCAAAGTACCCTCTTTCGATCGCCTTGTCATAGATCCTCATATACATATCACTTGATTTGCTCCCGGTCATGATAGAATAACCGATATAGTCCTTTTCACGGCGATGCATATCGCCGCCCAACATACCCCGATTACTGGTCGATACCCAATTCCCGAGGCGGTAGTCGTTATAAATTTGTTGAATGTCGAAGATCCCCGAGAAATCATCAAAGGAGACGTCCAAACGGGACATATGATATTTTTCGGTGTCCTTTGCGAGCTCAAACAAATGCTTGAATCCTGCCGGATTATACGTTTCAAATTCTCTGCACCCTTGCCCCGTCATTTCAAGCAAAGGAAAATCTTTATCCGGGTTTGCGTTGTTGTAATAAATGCTAATGTGACCTAAAGAAAGACGGTCGCGGTAGTAATAACGCCCGGGAAGATGTTCCCATTCCTCAACGGAAGTATTCAGACCCAAAGCCTTTATGACATCGTAGATCATAACAGTCGGAACGCGAAAGCTCATCGCGAACCAGTCGATCAAAATACAGTTTTCCTGTTCCATAAAAAAACCTTCCTTATCCTTATTTTGTTTCGTCAACGCCGTTGATCGTGTCGAGCCGAGAACGCTCGACCGCTTTCCGCTTATGATCCCGTACCTTCTCATAGACCGACAAGCCGATCCAGATCAGAGCGAGAACGATCGCGATAATGTATCCGATGTGCATGACTTCACCCCCTTCCCTGTCAGCTCGCCGCAAAGTGACGCCGCAGTCGGCGTCACTTTTTGCGCCGAGCCTTCCCCGTCGCCTCGATCACGGTATTGATCGTCAGACTGCTTTCTTGGCGGTTGTCGGTATGAAAGCCGTCTCTAGCCTGTTGTTCGATCTTCTTGTATGTATCGAAGCTGTTTCGGATCTCCGAGCTATGAACAAAGAAATAATGGCGAACCGTGCGGAGCTTGGCGATCTGACCGTCGCTGTCGACGTTCGGTTTACACACCTTCACGGAAGCAACGGAAGATATTGATCGGAACGACCCAGCGCTTCGAACGTATGGCGAAGCCTCTCCGGGAACAGGTCAATTATCTTTATTATCCGATCACGCTCGCGGGCTGTCTTACTTCCTCTGCTGGGTGATCTCTTGGATCATCTCGGGCGGAAAGTCCTTTGACTGATTCGAGGAGAACCAGTTCTGGACCTCGTCGATCACGTCCGCTTGTCCGTAGATGCCGTTATTATTAAAGATCAGGTCTCTCCAAGAGGTGATCGCGTCGTCCTGTCCGATATAGTCAAAGTTTGTCGCAATGCGACAAGCGGGGAACCTTCCCTTAATTCGGTGCAGAAATTCAACGACGGAGACCGTCTTCCCGCTCCCCTGTTCGCCGACAAAGAGATGAAAGCCGTACATATCAAACTCATCGGGATCATAATTAAGGCGATCCAAAATAAACTGTCTCGGAAAGTCGAGAAAGAGACGGCGGAAGATCCCGCGCACCTTCACTTTCCCGGCGTACTTCGCTTGCTTCGGCTTCATCTTTTTCACAAAGCGAAAATAGCAATACCAGAACGCCGAAAGAAGCGCGAACGGCAAGAGCAACGCGCCGATGAGCGCGAAGATCCCGCCCAAAATGTCAAAAATCCAGTCAAACATGATACAATCCTCACTTGAATTTCATCTTATTTCTTTTAAAAACGGTCGAGGCGATCAGGTGGTAGATCGAAAAGACGATCCGAGCGATATAGAAGGCGACCCAAAAGAACGCGATCGGTAAAAGGTCGCTGATCGGCAGGATGTATCCGATCCCGATCGTCAGCTCGTCGAGGACCTGAAAGACCGTGCCGGGTATGCTCGGATTTAATCCGAAGCTCTTGATAAAGATCGAAAAAACGCCGAAAACCGTTGAAAAGACGGAGTTCACAAGAGAAAGCACCCAATCCACAAGCCCGGAAAAAAGATCAACAAAAAAATCGCCCATAGTTACCCCCTACTGTCGAAGGATACGGTCTTAATGTCTCCGTCAAAGTCTCCCGCGCCGTTGATGAGGCTCGGGAGCTTTTTAATGATCTTGATCGCGAAGGAAACATAGGAAACGAGGATGATCAAGAAATGAACGAAGCTTCGAACCGTCATATTTCCGTTTTTAAAGCGTCTTTTGTCCTTTAAGTTGCTGTTTGTCAAGGTCTGTTCCATAAACGAGAGATCGAGAACGGTATATTCCTCAAGTTCGCCGTCTTTATCGCTGTCCCAGTAGAAGGAGAAGGACGGTGCGCGGTCATCGGCGGAATCGAACTTATTCAAAAGATTGTTCAAAAGCTGCTTTGACTGCGTGACCGCTTCCAGCTCATCCGTCAGCTGCTTCGCCTCGGTAAAACCCGTATGCTCGGCGGTGATCCAGCTTATCTCGCTTTCGCTATCGTCGATCTCCCATTCATATTCCTTGGTCAGCGCTTCCGTGAGCTCGTTCAAAGCCTCGCGGATCTGCGAAAGGTCTTTCGCTCCCGCCGCCGTGTTTGCGTTTACATTCTCGAGGATCTTCCTTTGCTCCGTCGAGGTCAAATTCCCGTTGGCGACGAGCGTAGAGATCAAAGAGAGGTAATCTTCGATTGATTCAAGATTCAGATCGCCCGACGTGATCGCGTCGAGAATGCTTTCGAGCTTCTCGACCGGAATATCGTCGATCTTCGTGATCGTCCCGTCCTCGCCGATCGTCAAAGGGGGATCGGAAGAGACAAGCCCCATATTGATCGCGCTTCCGGCGATCTTCTCCGCGCCGGTCAGCGGAAACTCCTGTGATACCGCTTCCCCGCCCGTCGTTGTTGTAAAGTCGTCATCGGTGAGTGTTTCGACGACCTTGAACGGAAGAGATGAGGGGATCTGATTTTCGACGTTAAAAACCAGTCCTTCGCTTACGGGGTGAAGATCGTCGATATACAGATGACCGAGGCTTGTCCCGTTTACATCAAAAAATTCATGGGAATATTTACGATTATATGTATGAGAAGCGTTCAATCCTAAAGTAAAGGAACCGGGAGTACCGGAATAATAGCCCGACATATATACAAGTGAGCCGTCCTGTAGGATAAAGTAATAGGTGACGCCGTAGACCTCGTACGCTTCTGTATATTCCCAATACTGACCGTTATTTTGCACGAAATAACTACCGAACTCGTTCTCAATATGCTTGATATATTCGGTGGTAAAGCCGTGGGCATAGTGAGCGCTCGCATAAGGAAACGGCGATGAGAATTGAAAGCCGTCTTTGGAAAGGATCGTTACATTATTCTTCTCGGAGGTCTTAAAGGAGATACGATTGTTTAAGGGATCGGTCAGATCCATTGTTACACGTGGAAAAGATTCTCCGAGCGCGGCTTCGAGCTCCGCCGCTCCCAGCTCGCGTTTTTCATACGCTTCTCTTGCTACATAACCGTTTATAGCTTTTAATGCGGAGGTCTTAAGGTACAAATAAGAAGTCGCGGATAAGTCGCATGAGCCGAGCGCCGTTCCGGGAACCCATTGAAGATCGCGATAGAGTATTTTAGAATATGGCTCTTCTCCGTAAATCGTAAGACTTGCTTTAGAAAGATCGGTCGTCAAGGAATCGGCTATATACTCCGCCATTTCAAGTTGATCGCCACTAAGTCCCGAAGCGGGCTGAACAAAAACCGCTTGTTGGTCGTCGCTTACATAAAGCTCGATCAATCCGCCGGAAACATCGGTGCTTAAATTGCTTAAAAAGCCTTGTTGCTCCAATTCCGAAAATGTTCCGACGGAACTGAAGATCGCTTGGGCAGCTGTGCCGGCGGCATAGTCTATAAAGACCTTCTCTAAAAATTCCGTAAGAACAGGAACAAGAGCAGAAACAGCGTAAGCCGGGACAACAAAGCACGAGACCGCCACACAGACGGAGAGGATCACGGCGACGATCCGGGAAAGCAAGCGATTTTTCATGTTTCAAAGACCTCCTGCCCTTCTATATCCTTCTCAAAATGTTCCAAAAGCAATCCCTCGTCATTGATGAAGTCGAGGATCAATCCGTCGATCAACGAAGATCGTGAAATATCGGCTGTCCGACAGTAGCCGTCAAGAATATCCATAGATCGCGGATTTAACATCACGTTATACCGCTGTTTTTTTAACATATATACACACCTCTTGTCTTTTAAAGGAAAAGCCTCACCGAAATGAGGCTTGACCCTCCGCCAACGATCAAAGTCCGCGAATGAGACCCTGAAGGAAGCTTAATCCTTTACGGAACGCGAGACAACCGATCATAACAGGCAACACGACGGGAAGCAGGTCGGTGATCTGAGTGAGGACTCCTTCCATCATCTTAGATGTTACCGAATCGGCGATCGAAGGTACATTAAATGTTGCCGTCGTCGTAGCGGTATCCGCAAACATAGTGAGTAAAGCACCCATGGTTTCTTTTCCTCCTTTCTCTGAAGATCGTATTCCAAAGGTCATACGCCTCTGAAAAACCATTTGAACAAGACCCGATATGAGATAAATACGACGATCGCGAGGATCGCTACGCCGAGGAAAGCGTTTTGATAGTTCACTACGTAGGAAAGCCCGTTCACCTGTTCCAACAAAATTTCGTTCTGCTGTTGCAATAAGGCGATCTGCTCCTGTTGCTTGTCCCGGATCGAGGTCAAAAGCGGAGTATAATCCGCCGAGACGATCTCCGCCTCGTCCTCGGTCTGATCCTCGGCATTGGAGTTCTCGATCGTCAGCTCGTCCGCGATCGGCGCGGCAGTGATCTCTTCCATACGCTCACCTCTTACAGGATCGACAGCCCGACGATCTTATTTCTCGGACCGTATTCGACGTCGATCACACAGCCGATCGCTTTTTCAAGCTGTTTCGAGCTTACGCCGAAGCCGTCAAATATCTGCGAGTTGATAAACTTCTTCTCAGCCGCGCTTCCTACCGTGTTTTCTTCGGGGTACGCGATAAATAGATTTATCCCTTCTATCGTTTCGCCGCGCTCGTTCTCAAAATCCACGGTCTTATAACCTAGTAATGTCACTTTCATGGGGATACCTCCTTTCGCGAATATTAATGTTCTATTATAGAACATTAATATTATAACACATTTTGTTCCAAAACGGAACTGGCAAAAGTGCCAAAAAAGAACTTAAATGTATGTAAAATGTGCTATAATGGAAACTAGAAAGGGGAAATGACTTATTTTCAAGGAAAATCTTGCTCAAAATTTAAAAAAAGCTCGAGTAGCCAAAAAATACACGCAACAATATGTGGCTGACATTCTTTCTACATCGAGAAGTAATATCACAAAATATGAAAATGGAAATCTTGAACCTAATGTGGAAACAATAGGGCTATTAGCAGAGTTATATGAAGTAACCACGGACTGGTTATTTGGTATTGTGAAATAAGTATATGCTATAAATATAGCAAAATTCTATGATGTAAGTCTCGATTATTTAGCAGGTTTAATCGACAATAAAAGAAAAAATTGAAAATAATAACACTTGACAATTACAATAGATTGTAGTACAATGTACTTTGAAAGGAGTTGGTACTATGGCATTTTCAATCAGATTAACCGAACAAGAAAAAAAGCTCGCGGAAAGTTATGCGCGTTTGCACTCACTCTCCCTTGGAGAAGCGTTTAAACAAGCCTTATTTGAAAAAATCGAAGACGAATATGATCTTGCGATTTACGATGAGGCTTATAACGAATTTATAAACTCCGGGGAAAAAAGCTTACCAGCCGAAGTGCTGTGGCAGGAGCTTGAACCATGAAGTACACATTACAGGTAACACCGAGATTTAACAAGGAATTTCACAAGCTTGATAATTATACGAGAAAGATCATTCAATCTTGGATCGCTAAAAATATTCTGAACTGTGAAGATCCCAGAGCAAAAGGAAAAGGGCTAACCGGGAACAGAAGCGGACAATGGCGTTATCGTATAGGAGATTACAGACTTATTTGTGAGATCAAGGATAACGAGCTTATTATACTGGCTTTATCCATCGGACATAGAAGAAACGTTTATGACTAACATCACTCCCCGCTTGTCATATAACAAACGGGGTTTATTTTTTGACGGGTTTTGTATTGACAATGTGCTAAAAATATGGTACAATAGCTTTGAAAGGAGTGATTTTTATGTCACAAACAAGTATTTCCATTCGTATGGACGAAAATCTAAAACAAGAATTCGGCGAACTTTGCGAAAGTATCGGAATGACTATGACAACGGCATTTTGTATTTTCGCCAAAAAATCTGTTGCCGAACATCGGATCCCTTTTGACGTAACAAGCAACGATCCGTTTTACAGCGCTTCCAATATGGCGTATCTTGATCGCGTGATCCGCAGTATCGAAAACGGTACCGCGAAACTTGTAGAACATGATCTGATCGAGGTGGACGAATCTTGAAAATCCAATGGGAAGAAATGGCATGGAATGATTATCTGTATTGGCAAACACAAGACAAAAAGACAATAAAACGCATCAATCGCTTAATACAAGATATTCAAAGAAATCATTTTGACGGGATCGGAAAGCCGGAACCTTTAAAGGATTATGATGGTTTCTGGAGCAGAAGGATAGACGACAAAAACAGGATCATATATACTATCAAAAATGAAAGTATAATTATTGCGGCTTGTAAAGGACATTACAACGACAGATAGAGAATATATTTAGCATTATGTATTTAATTATTTGTCCGAAAAGTGTGTGAAAAATACGTGAAAACCGCTTGTAATTATACAGGCTAAGTGAAAAAGGAGAAAAGCCCGCTGATATGCGGAAAACGCAAGGAAATTTATATATCCTTTGTAGACAGTACCCGCCTATTAGCACAGGCGGGTTATAAAAGCCCCTTTGATTTTCTATCAAAGGGGCTTTCGTTCATTTTCGTCGCTTCGCGACGAAAATCTATTGTCAAAGTTCTCAAGGAAAGCTAAGAGGGCGAAGACCAAAGCAAGGAGTTCAAGTTCTCCACAGTTTAAAAGAACCGACAAGCGCGGAAGTTTCGGCTTTATATCCTCTTCCCTGCTCCTTTGTTCACACCTTCAAGGGTCGCCCATTCCGTTCAGCCTTGACAATACCACAGCTTCCGAAGCTTGTCAAGTACGCGAAAAATTTTTTGCGAGCAAAAATTTTTTCGTCGAAGATTCAAGGACGCGCGCCGGAAATATCCGAAAAGAGGATAGATTCGCGCCGCGCGTCTCTTGAATCTACCTTGACAAGCTTCGAAATCTGTGGTTCGGTTTGGCTGTAACGGAAATGGGCTACCCGTTATGAAGGTGGTGAAATACAAAAGGAAAGGAAGGTGAGGAATATATAAAGCCGAAGTTCAGCGCTCCGCGGGGGGCTTTCGGAAGATGGTAAATGCCCGATCGGCGGAGAAAGTAAAAAGCAAGGGAGATCGCGAGGTATGAAAATGGCGAACGCAGTCGAGAAGATCGAGCAGCTCTCGCGCGAGAGCGAGCGGCAGAAAATCGAGATCGAGACGCTGAAAGCGGAAAATGACCGCTTGAAAGCCGAGATCGAGCAATTGAAACAGCAGATCAGAGAAGAAGACTAATAAAGAAATAAGCTGCTTACCCTGTTCCAAAGCGTAGCAGCTTATACACAAAGAGTCGGGAGCGGTTACCCTTGCGACCGCTCTTGACTATTTTATAATAGCATAAGCTACAGATTTTGTCAAGCCCTAATGAAAAGACAAATGGGGTCTTGCCCGCTCCCTCGAATTGAAGCTCGCCCCCTGCACGCGCCGCGTCCGTGCGTCGCCAATCGAGCGAGCCGTAAAATTGACGTTTTACGCAATATCATATAATCCCATTTCCCCATAAAAAACTCCCGAAACCCCAACTCAATTCGGGATTTCGGGAGATGAAATTTAAAAAAACTCTACATTATTTTCCGCTGAAAAAGATCGTCAACAGCGTTTTCGCTTGCTCCTTCTTCGGCTTTTTCAATACGCCCATATCGACAAGCTCAAACATGATCCTTGTCCGAAGCGATGCGGCGGCGTTCTGCTGGTAATAACGTATCTCCTCGTGCATATGCTTCGGCTGATTGATCAGATCGGCTTCCGTTACCTTTTCGGCGTATTCCTTTGACAACGCCGTGATCTCCTCCGACGCGTTCGGAATATGCTGAAACCATTTTTCGAGGCTGTCACAAAGGATCACGTTACAGCGATACGATCCGTTTTCCTTTACTATATAGCCCTTTTCCAACAGGCGCTGATAGCTTTCGAGGTTGCTGTCGGTCTCGGGCAGCTCGCCCCGCAGGAAATAATCCAGCTTTTCATAATCCGAGGTAAGGTTGTCGCGCCAGCCGCCCGGACGCGGACTCCAATAACAGTCAAACTGCCACGAGTTCCAATTGCGCTGTTCCTGTTCCGTGCTATACATATTCCTCCACATATCTCCGCACGCCCAAAACTGTTCCTTTTTTTCGTTCGATTTCTCAAAGAAAGACCTTTGAACCGTCGCGTTAGCTACATATTTTCCGCCGTCGGGACGTTCTACCTCGTATTTTTCATTGTCGATCTCCGCCGTCGCCAGCTTATGTACCAAAAAGCACACCAGCGACCATTTATAGGCGTTCAGATCATTGTCGGGAACGTGAACAAAATCCGGGATCTCCGTAATGCTTTTCAAAACGGGCGCGAAAAACTTTTCCGCGAAGAGCGGGACATATTTATTATACGCGTCGGCGCGGATCTTATCACCTTCCCGATTCGGCTCGAAAATATGAATGTGCGTCCGATACCGATCCCCGCTCATCCGATCCATAAATCCGTATTCCTCCAGCACCTTTACCTCGTCCTCGATAAAGATCGGATTTACGCCGAGCTCGTCGGCGATTTCGCTGACGGTCCGCGGCTGATGATAAGCCGCGTAAGCGATATTCTGCGTGAGAGATTTCGCGAGAAAATCCGCTGTATCCCCCTTGCTCCCGGGGCTTCCGCTATGTCCCATGTTAATAAAACGGATCGGCTCTACGCCGAGCTTTCCGATGGTTCTTGTCTTTTCCATACCTGTTTTTAACTCCTTTCGCGACGCCGATAAATGCCATTTCACCGTACTTTCGGGGATCATGAGCTTTTCGGCGATCTCTCTTATCTTTAGGTTGTGGAAATAATACTGGAGAATAACGCTTCGTTGCGTCCTTGACAGATAGGCGATCTCCCGGCGAAGAAGCCCGTATTCCTCCTCGTCGCAAAACTCCTGTTCGGGATCCGATAAATCGGGTAAACGTTCAGCCCTGTCCGCCGCGATCGACTTCATTTTCCCGTCGATATATCGGGCATACATATTTTTCGCAATGCGAAAAACATAGCCGTCGAGATTCGCGATCTCGTCGCGGATCAAGAGCGATTTATAGACCTCGCAGACCGTTCGGGATGAAAGCTCCTCCGCCTCGTCGATCTTATGCAATCGGCTCAGTGCGAAACCGTACAGCTTTTTGACATACCCGCCGATGATCTTATCCGCTTCCGCCTTCTCCATTTTTATTCTCCTTTAAGAACGTTCTCAATTATATAGTGCCCGATTTTTAAAAAAAGTTGGCGATTTTTTAAATTTTTTTGAATTTTTTTATCTGCGTGCGCCGATAATATGGATCCCTTTCGAAAGACGGTGATCGTAGGTGGAAAGCCGACGGTTTCGCGCGTCAAAGGAATGAGCGCAAACATCAATATTTTCCGGATTCACCGGTTCGCGGATCATAGAGATCAACAACGAATGATAAAACCGTCCCGATTCGTCACGAAGCTGGATCACATCGCCGAGTGATAGATTTTCGAGCGACGCTTCGATCCCGTACACGCCGACGCCCTTGTTCGTCAAAAGAAACTCCCTTAAAAAAGCAACTCCCGTCCACGAGGGCGCTCGATCGTTTAGGTCAATATAGTACCAGCCGTTTTGATCCGCATAATTCATCACGCCACAGCCCGCGTACAAACACTGAGAAACAAAATTTGTACAATCTCCGCCGATATTCTCAAAATCATAATAGATCGGGTTTCGGCGTTTCGCCCAGTCCAAAGCATATCTTACCGCAGAGTAGCGGTCATATTCGATCTTTTGAAGCATAAAAATCACCCCTGCGGCAGGATATGCCGAGGGGCGATTTTTGGTTACCCGTTTACCTTCTCGATCTTCCAGATCTCTTTCGCATAGCCGTCGATCGTTCGGTCGGAGCTGAACTTTCCGGCGCTCGCCATATTCATCCAGCATTTTTTCGCAAACGCGAAGCGATCCTTATAATCCTTATTCAGCTTCAGCTTCGCCTCCACATAGCTCTCGAGGTCGCCGATCAGGTGATAATGATCGGGACGATGCCAAGACGCGCCGTCCATCAGCGAGAAGTACAGCTCGCGGAAAATTCCCGTTCCGCCGTCGCTTACCGTCCCGTCGATCAGCGTCCGAACCACTCTGCCGAGCTTCTCGTTCTTTTCAACGAGGAAGCGCGGATCGTAGATCTTCATGATCTCCTCGAGCTCTTCGACCGTCGCGCCGAAAATGTAGTTGTTCTCCTTCCCCGCTTCCCGAACGATCTCGACGTTCGCGCCGTCGAGCGTTCCGAGCGTTACCGTCCCGTTGAGCATGAACTTCATGTTGCCCGTACCGCTCGCTTCCGTTCCCGCCGTTGAGATCTGCTCGGAAACATCCGCCGCCGTCACAAGCTTCTCCGCGTAAGAAACACGATAATTCTGAACAAATACGACCTTCAAAAGATCACGCGTAGCGGGGTCGCCGTTGACGAGCTTCCCGATCTCGTTGATATACTTAATGATCCCTTTCGCGCGTCGATAGCCGGGAGCGGATTTTGCCCCAAAAATAAAGGTCATCGGATAAAAATCGCGGATTGAGCCGTCCTTGATCCCAAAATAAAGGTACAAGATCCCGAAGGCGTTTAAAAGCTGACGCTTATATTCGTGAAGCCGCTTGATCTGAATGTCAAAAATACTGTCGGGGTCGATCTCGACGCCCTCATGCTCGCGGATATACGCGGCGAGCTGACGCTTTTTCTCGTGCTTGATGTCCATAAAGCGCTGAAGCTCGTGGCGGTCGTCCGCGAACCATTTCAGCTTTTGGAGCTGTTCTAAGTCCGTGACCCACTCGCTCCCCTTATTCAGCTCGTTGATCAGCGCGGAAAGCTCGGGGTTACAAAGCGCGAGCCACCTTCGGGGCGTGATCCCGTTCGTCTCGTTCAGGAACTTTTCGGGATAGATCTCATACCATTCCTTTAAAGCGTCGTTTTTCAGGATCTCGGTATGGATCTCGGCGACGCCGTTCACATGAGAGGAACAGTAGATCGCCATTTTCGCCATATGGATCATGTCGGCGGAGATCGGTTTAAGCGGATAGATCTCACTTTGGAGCTTCCCCGCCTTATACATTTCCCCGATAAACGCCTCGTTGATCTGTAAAATGATCTCATAAATACGCGGTAAGACCTCTCGGACGATCTCGACACTCCATTTTTCAAGCGCCTCCGCCATAATGGTATGGTTTGTATAATGGAAGGTTTTTTTCGCGATCTCGAGCGATTCAAAGAAATCCAGTCTCTCTTCGTCTGTAAGGATTCGGATCAGCTCGGGGATCGAGATGACCGGGTGGGTATCGTTAAGCTGGATCGCGATCTTTTCATAAATTTTTCTCGGGTCTCCCCCCCGTGCCTTATATTTTTTGACAATATCCTGTACCGAGGCGGAGGAGAAAAAATATTCCTGTTTTAAGCGAAGGATCTTCCCTTCCCGCGTATCATCGTTCGGGTATAAAACGCGGGAAATATCCTCCGCGCGGCATTGCTCACGGCACGCCTCATCGTACTTCTGATCGTTGAACAAGCCGAAATCAAATTCATTGATCGGTTTCGACTGCCAAAGGCGAAGCGTTCCGACATGGTTCGTTCCGTATGCGACGATCGGCATATCGTAAGGTACGGCACGCACAGTCTGATCCCCGTAGACGACCGTCACCTCGTCCGCGTTCACCCGCTTACTCCACGGATCGCCGAAGCGCGTCCAATGATCCGCCGCTTCCCGCTGAAAGCCATCCTCGATCGACTGCTTGAATAAGCCGTATTTATAGCGTATCCCATAGCCGTCGAGCGGGAGATCCATTGTCGCCGCGCTGTCCAAAAAACATGCCGCAAGCCGTCCGAGCCCGCCGTTTCCGAGCGCCGCGTCCTCGATCTCCTCTAAGTCGGAGAGATCGGCGCCGACCTCCTCGAGCGCTTTTTGGACTTCTTTATCGATCCCGAGACAAAGGAGGTTGTTATAGACCGCCCTTCCCATCAAAAACTCCATGGAAAAATAACAGGCGCGCCGCGCGGAAAGATGCGCTTCCCTACTCTTTGACCAATCGTCGGAGATCGAGCGCATGACCGCGTCCGATACCGCGTGATGGATCTGTGCGGGCGTCGCCTTCCCTGCCGCTACGCCGTATTCGTCATTCAGCACCTTTTGAAAATCCGTCAAAAACCTTTCTTTTGAGAACATTTTTTTACTTCCTTTCGCTATGATAAAATACAAGAATCCATCCCTGCCGAGGGCTTCCCGTTTCGACAGAGATGAATTACGATTAAATAAATTAAAAAAACATATAACGTCTGTTTTCCCGCTTCCGTTCCACATCACGCGCGGTGTGAGCGTTTGAGCTATACCATTTACTGTTTCTTACATATTTTTGAAAAATTTTACTCTGAAAAACCAGCGCTTCGTTCGTTGTGTAGTACATCAAAATCCCCTCCTCCTCGGAGAGCTTTTGATCGGTTTTTGTCATCATACAGCCGCAAAAATCACATTGTATCTCATCGTTCTCGCCACAAAACAACAAGCGCAGAATATTTCCGCAACGTTCACAAACATAAACAGGTTCTTCAAACCGAAGGAAAAAATCTCCATAGCTCATTATCGGATCACCGCCTCCTCGGGAGTTTTCGCATAGCGCGCTTTTAATTCTTTTTTCTTGTTATACATACGTTCGTCCGCGATCTTATGTACTTCTTTTAAAGTAATATAGCGGTTCTCGGTATTCTGATAATACGCGACGCCGTAAGCGATCCTAAGCTCAAACGGCTTTGTGGGATTTTGGTTAAACTGTTCGATCAGCGATTCAAATCTCGAGATCGCCTCTTCACACGCCAACGGCGCGTGACTGTATGTGGTGATCGCGACAAATTCGTCGCCGCCCACTCGATAACAAGTCCCGATCGTTCCAAAGCTTCGGTCGATGATATTCGCCGCCGTTTTGATCAAAAGGTCTCCCGCTTCATGCCCCTTCGTATCGTTAATGATCTTAAGGTTATTCACGTCGAATTGAATGATCCCGATATAGGTGTAATTCGTTCGCGTGACCTCGAGCATATCCATTTTAAGTTTGAATGCCGCAGAATTCCCGATCCCGGTATTCGCGTCGGTATAGGCGATCTTACCGATCTTCCCCGCCTTGATCCCGAGCTGGAGAAGTGTGATTGCCTCTTTGATCTCCATCGCGGCGGCGGTCACGGTCAAAAGGATCACGCCGATCCGCGTCGCCGCGGAATAGTCGCCGTCATTCCCCTGATAAAACCGACAAATATCATAAAGCCCAAAAATAACAAAGAAGATGATCCCGAAATTAAAGAGCTTCGTCTTTTCCTTATTTCCTTGATGATAAACCAAATAGCTGAACATTTCGATCAAGAGAACGACTGCGGCGATCACGATCAAGATATGCTCAACAAATAAGAGCTGACCCGGCTGGAGAATGCCGCTGATCATCAGCGCCACAAAAGCGACCGTCATCAAAGCCCAGACACAAAGCAGTACCCGATACATCGAGATATGAACCAACCGAAAAACATCATAGACGTAAAGAAGCCCGAATAAGATCGCCGTCATTAAATAAAGGTGAAGTCCGATGTCGATCACTTTCGGATTATCGGTGAACAGATAGATCCATACCGTACCGCTCAAGATCCAAACGGAGAGGAACACGGAAAACAGACCGTAAAAAATCATTCCGCGATAATGCTCCATAACGTTATGTGTAATGACCCCGATACAGACAAAAAACAATCCCGCGAAAAAAAGGATCGCGGTCAGGATCAACGGGAAGATCCCGTCGGCGACCTTATTCATAACGATCATCGACGAGTCGCCGAAATATACGTTATCTATCCCGCAGTTAAACGAAAACAGCGTCGGGTACATCTCGAGCCGGATCTCTTTCCCCGCGTCCTTTTCGTTAAAGCGGATCAGTCGATATGACTGAAAGGTCGGCATACCGAGATAATCCCCGTTTTCATATACATAAGAGACCGGCTTATCATTTAAATAAACATTCACGACGACATTATTCGTCCGAAAGAACAACGCGCCGCCTTTAAAATCATCGGGGATATTTTTTGTTACGGAAACAACGGTCGTCGTATCGTTTACTCTCTCCCGCTGAAAGACCTTTGTCAGATCATAAGACAGCCCGTATTGATTTTTCCAGCCAAGCTCAAAGGACTCAAAACCTTCGTCAACGATGGTTTCCTCCTCGTCCGCCTCGCCTTCGCCAAAAGAGGACACAAAAATACCGACGACCGATAAAACCGCGATCGCCAAGGCAACCCATAAAAACACAAAACCGAATTTTTCCGTTTTCTTCAATTTCATCACCCAAAATCATGCGTCCGTAACGTTATAAAAACCTATATGTGTATTTTAGCATATTTATCATAAAAAAGCAATAGCAATTATACATAATCAGTAAAAATTATCAATAATCCGCTCTGTTTTCATAGCAATTTGACGATACCTGATCCTTTCCGTAAATCAAAGCGGCTAATTCTTCGGAATTTTTACAAAGATATTTTGCGCCGTTCCCGATCAGCTCGTCCCGATCGCGAAATCCCCATAAAACGCCGCAGGAAACGATCCCCGCGTTTTTCGCGGTGTTCATATCCACTCCGCTGTCGCCGACATAAAGCGCCTCCTCGGGCTTTATCGAGAGTGTCTCCAGCGCCCGAAGCGCCCAGTAAGGATCGGGCTTTTTGGGCTTCCCCTCGACGCTCCCGAAAATTATATCGAAAATATCGCCGAAAGCGGCGTGAAGCATTCCCTCCGCGAAGGAATGAGCTTTATTCGTAATGACCGCCAGCTTGATCCCCGAATCCTTCAGCCGCATTAACAGCGCGGCGATCCCGTCATACGGGAAGGTCTTATCATTCATATGTATATCATAATAAGAACAAAACAGATCGTGTGCTTTTTCAAAGATCGCCTTTTCCGTATTCGGCGGAAGCATACGCTCGATCAGCTTCGGGATACCGTTCCCGACGAAGGAACGATAGCACTCGATCGGATGCGTCGGTAGGCTCAGTTCCGAAAGCGCGTAGTTCCCCGCGTCCGCCAACCCTTCCAGCGTATTTAAAAGCGTCCCGTCCAAGTCAAATAAAACACAACGGTACATAAAATCCCCCTTTCGGTTGACATCTTGTCCAAAAAAGACTATAATATATGAGTTGGAACGCAGTTCCAACAAGGCGGCGCAAGCCGCCGCGCCGCGTCAAGCGGCGATCATATATTTCAAGGTTCGCTCAGCCGTCCGAATCTTTGATTCGGCTAACGGCGTGCGGTTCTTATAATAAAATAATAAACAGAAAATAATCTTTAGGAGTTTTCGAGATGAACTATTATATTTGTCCGATCTGTAAAACCGAACTTTCCCAAAAAGAAAACAGCTTTTACTGCGCCGCCGGTCATTGCTTCGACCGCTCGCGAAAAGGCGTTCTGAACCTCCTTCGCTCCCAAAGCTCCCGCCACGGGGACGATAAACTCATGGTTCGGGCGCGGAAGGATTTCCTTGATCGGGGATATTATCGCCCGCTTTTGACGGTGATCGACAGACAGCTGAGATCGGTCGCGACAAAAGGCTGTACGATCTTAGACTGCGGCTGTGGGGAATGTTGGTATACCGCCAATCTGTACGAGTCGCTGAAAAAAGACGGGATCGAAACCGAGTTTTACGGGATCGACGTTTCAAAGGAAGCCGTATCCGTCGGCGCGGGACGATGTAAGGAACTAAAGCTCGCCGTCGCGACCGTATACGATATTCCCTTACCCGATCATAGCTGTGATGTTATTTTATCGTTTTTCGCGCCCTTTTCGCTCCTCGAGTACCGCCGCCTGCTCAAGGAGAACGGCTGTTTTATTACCGCTTATCCGCTTCGTGAACATCTTTGGGAGCTGAAACAAGCGGTCTATGAACGACCGTATAAAAACGAAGTCTCCGACCCCGAGATCGACGGGTTCGCCTTGATCTCCTCGGAAAACGTTCACAAAACGATCGAGCTATGCACAAACAAAGAGATCCTTTCGTTATTTTCCATGACGCCGTACTATTATAAGACCTCGCGCGAGGATAAAGAAAAGCTGAATGATCTTAATAGCCTAAAAACACAGATCCATTTCTGCTCCGCCGTATACCAAAAGCTTTCATAAAGCCTATCGCTTGATCATGGCGATATTTAGGTCGACCTCTCCCTCGATCCCGTCGACCGACCCCGTTCCGTACTGCCATACATCAAAATCATAGCAGTAATTTAAATTCGTATCGTAATACGCGAGCCATACCGGGTACGCTCTAAGCTGACGAAGGTCGTACTTCATGACCGCCTGTTTTTTATTTGTATAGATCATCGCCTCATAACCCGCGTCCTCTATCGCTTCACAAAAAGAGATCGCGCTGAGCGTTAGGGTCTGCGGCATAACGTCTTCGGTTCGCGGCGGCGGATCGTCCTCCGGTGTTACGACCGTTTCCCAGTCGTATACGATCGGGTATTCGAGCGTTCTCACGTCGAGGAGATCCAATAAAAAGGACGCTTCTTCCGCCGCCTCCTCCGACGTTATCGCCTGTGAAAAAAAGTAGATCCCGATGTCGATCCCCGCGTCATGCGCGCCCTCGTAATTTTGAACAAATTTCTCATCGGCACAAAGCTTTCCCTCTTCGCCATATCCGCGATAACCGATCCGAAGGAACGCGAACTCGACCCCGTCTTCCTTCGCGAGCTGCCAGTCGATATCTCCCTGGTACGACGAAACATCGATCCCGAAGTAGGACGAGGCTTCCCCACGCTCGGTATAGCGCATTCGTCCGCGCTCGTCCACAAAAAAACCGCTCTTTCGATAATTATGCTGTGGAAGCTCCGATAAAACGGGAATCCACGAATACCCGACCGAAGAGTCGTAGATCAAGATCTTTCCCGATTCGGCTTCGATCCCCGATAAAACGGCGCTGTCGTCCGGCTCTTCCTCTAAAATATTCATGACCTCTATGTAATCCGATTCGAGAAGCCGTTTTTCCTCCTCGAGCGAATCGATCTTCTGTTGAAGCTCTTCCGTTTCGGTCTGAAAGGACAAGAGGCTCTCTTTAAAAAAGAGAAAGCTCGCCGCGACCGTCCCGAGCGTTAAAACCGCGACCGCGATGTTGGCGATCCCGAGCCCGACGGCGGCGGAACGCGGCTTTCCCGCCGATCTCCATGATCCGTCCGTCTCTGTCGTTGTGGTTTTTTCCTCTGTGGGAAGGATCGTCTCCGTCTCCGCGATCGATTGATCCGTCGGGATCGTCGGCTCGGGTTCGTCCGCTAAAGTCTCTTCCGCTTCGGAAAAAACCTCTTCCTCCTCGGGAAGCTCTTCTCTCTCTTCGGAAAGCTCCTCTTCCTCTTCGGAGCTCGTCTCCTCACCATAAGGAGCTTCCCCTTCCCGTTTGAGAACTGTATCATTGACGCTTACCTCGTCCGTCTCCGCCTCCTCCCGATCGCCCGAAGCTTCTTCTTCGTCGGGGGCAGTAATAAAACGTTCGAGTTCTGTTTTTTCTTCCATATATTTCCGACCCTTTCTGTTCCTATTCTGACAAAACAGGAATAAATTTTACGGTTAATTCATGATAAGGTATATAAAATACGCGGCGTAGCCGACCAGCATCACGATACCGCCTGTTTTTGAGAGCTTTTGATCCTTCATTACCAAAAGCCAAAGTAAGAGCGCCGCCGCCGCCGCGATCAAGCTGTCGACCAAGAAGCTTGCCCAAAAATCGATCGGGATCGGTGATACGACGCCCGCCAACCCGACCACGAATAAAACATTAAAAATATTGCTTCCGATGATATTCCCGATCGCGATGTCGGTCTGTTTTTTTCGCGCGGCGGTCACCGAGGTTACAAGCTCCGGGAGAGACGTTCCAAAAGCGACGATCGTCAAACCGATGATCCGATCGTCTACCCTAAGCGCTTCCGCGATCGCGGTCGCGCCCGTAACGGTAAAATCGCTCCCGAGGACGATCGCGACGAGCCCGATCAAGATCAGTACGATCATTTTCGGGACGGTGTCCTTTTCGGTAAGGGCAGGAACGTCCTCGCCCGCGTCTCCTCCTTTTTTAGACAGTAAGATCAGATACACAAAAAACAGCGCGAACAGCGCCAAAAGCAGGATCGCGTCGAGCTTACCGATACTCCCGCCGATCGTCCCGAGAACGGCGAAAATGATCGTGATCAAGATCACGAAAGGTATCTCATAGCGAAAAGTCGTCTTTTTAACGGGAAGCGGTGCGAAAAGCGCCGATATACCGAGGATCAAGAGGACGTTCATGATATTGCTCCCGACAACGTTTCCGACGGAGATCCCCGCGTTCCCCTGTACCGCCGAATTGATACTGATCGCCGCCTCGGGCGCGCTTGTCCCAAAGGCGACGATCGTAAGCCCGATCACGATCAGCGGGATCTTCATTTTTGCCGCGACCTTTGACACGCCGTCGACGAAGAGATCCGCCCCCTTAATGAGCATGACAAAGCCGAGGATCAATATCACGGCGGCGGTCACGACCACGACCGCGCCGTTATCCGCCGTAAGTTCCGAAATATAATTCAAGAGTTGTTTTGATATGTCCATTTTTTTAACGATCCTTTCGCGGTGATACAACATCTTATGACAATTATAACGGTATTTTTCGAAATTGTCAACATCTTTTCGAAAATGATGAACGGTTTTTCCGCCGAACCCGATCCTACCGTTCAAAATTTTCGATTTCTTCCATTTTCTTTGAAAAAGTCTTGATTATTTTTTCCGCTTCCTGTATAATATATTTTATCCGGGTTCTACCTTTTCATTACAAAAACGTCTACTTTTAACGGGGGTATTTATGAGAAAAATATTCAAGTTCCTGACCGGCAGGCTTTTTATCATAAGTATGCTGATCCTGATCCAAATATTATTGATCGTCCTTCCGGCGATCTTTCTTTCCGCGCTTTCCGTCCCGATCTTTTTCTTCTTTCTCGTCATCGACTTTTTTCTTGTCCTCGCGATCGTGGATCGAAACTATAACTCGAGCTTTAAGATCGCGTGGCTGATCCCGGTGCTTTCGATCCCGGTCGGCGGCGCTCTCCTCTATATCCTGTTCGGGCGAAACCATCTCAACAAAAAGAACACCGAGCGGCTCAAAAACGCGGTCGAGAGCTCGGCGGGCATTATCACGGCTGATCACGAGCTTTTAAATATGATCGGAGAAAAAAACGCGCATTTAAAGCGGGAGGCGAGCTATATCATCAACAATTCCCGAAGCAACATCTACGCCTTTACCGAGACGGAATTTTTAAACCCCGGCTCTCTGTTTTTTGAAAGGCTCGTCGTCGACCTTAACAAGGCGGAGCATTTCATCTTCCTCGAATACTTTATTATCGGCGACGGCGAGATGTGGCGTAAAACGCTGGAGATCCTGACAAAAAAAGCCGCTGCGGGCGTCGAAGTACGACTATTATACGACGACATCGGGACGATCAACCTCCTCCCCTCCGATTTCCCCGAAAAAATGGAAAAGCTCGGGATTCGGACGGCTGTCTTTAATCCCTATAAGCCCTCGCTCGACCAGTTTTTAAATTATCGGGATCACCGTAAGTTCGCGATCATCGACGGTAAAACGGCATATACCGGCGGGATCAATATCGCGGACGAGTATATTAACCGAAAAAAACGCTTCGGGTTTTGGGAAGATTCCTCCGTAAAGCTTGACGGAGACGCGGTCAAAAAGGTAACGGTCCTCTTCCTCGAGATGTGGTATTTCACCACACAGGAAAAGCCCGAATTTAACAAATATCTCCCCGCTTATCAGGCGAAAAACGACGGCTTCGTCATCCCCTTTTCGGATGAACCGCTTTTTCAGGAGATGATCCACGAGAACGCTTATATCAACGTCATCGACAGCGCGAAAGAGAGCGTTTATATCTGTACGCCGTATCTGATCCTCGATAACACGATGGAGAGCTGTCTGATCCGCGCGGCGAAAAGCGGGATCGACATAAAGATCATTACGCCGCATCACCCCGATAAAAAAATGGTGTTTGAGATGACGCGCTCCAATTATCAGGGCTTGATCGATAACGGCGTTGAGATCTATGAATTTACACCCGGCTTTATGCATACCAAAATGATCATCAGCGACGGAATGACCGCGATCGTCGGGACTTGTAATTTCGACTTTCGAAGCTTTTATCTCCACTTTGAGAACGGCGTATGGATGTACCGCTCTAAAGCGGTAAAACAGGCGCAGGATTCGTTTTTTAAGGCGCTTTCCGCTTCGGAAAGGATCACGCCCGATTTCTTTAAGAATATCCCGATGAGGACGCAGATCGTCCGAGCTTTCCTTAAAATATTCTCACCCTTGATGTAGCCTTAAAACACGTGAAAGGACGGATACTATGACAAAAAAACAAAAGGCGCTGAAAGTCATTGAATTGCTTCGGATCGGTTACCCCGATGTTCAATGCGCGCTGATCTACGAAAAACCGCACGAGCTCCTGATCGCCACTCGTTTATCCGCCCAGTGTACGGATAAACGCGTCAACCTCGTCACACCCGCGCTGTTCCGAGATTTCCCAACGATCGACGCCTTCGCAAGTGCCGAGGTCTCCGAGATCGAAGCGCATATCCACAGTTGCGGTCTATATAAAACAAAGGCACGGGATATTTCCGAAATGTGTAAAAAGCTCCGGGACGAATACGACGGGAAAGTCCCCGATACGATCGAGGAGCTGACAAAGCTCCCTGGGGTGGGAAGAAAAACCGCAAACCTGATCTGCGGCGACCTTTACGGTAAGCCCGCGCTCGTCTGTGATACTCACGTGATACGCCTCACGAACCGCCTCGGGCTGACCGACAGTAAGGACGCAAAAAAGGTGGAGCAGCAGCTTTCACAGATCGTCCCGCCCGAGGAAGGACTTTTGATGTGTCATCGGCTCGTCCACCACGGGAGACAGGTCTGTACCGCGCGAAAGCCCGACTGCGGACAATGTACCCTAAAAGAATTTTGTAAATACAAAAATTAACGATTGCTTTTTCCCGAATTATGTGCTATAATTACATTATATGTCGATTTTTGACGATTTTTTCATAAAAACGTCGACTCATAAATCGTATAACGCAAAACGGAAAGGAAAAGGCTATGAAATACGACATCAGCGAAGTATCCGCAAGGCTCAAAGCGACCCGGGAAAGTCTCGATTTTACGGTAGAAGAGGTAGCGAAGGCGGCAAAGATCGACCCGAGCGAATATATCGCCTATGAAAACGGCGAAAAAGATCTTTCGCTCTCCGAGCTGGATAAATGCGCCCAAGCGCTCGGGATCGAAATGGTCGAGCTCCTAACGGGTATGACCCCGACGCTCCAGACCTATTCGCTCGTCCGTAAGGGCGAAGGACTTCCGATCGAGCGAAGGATCGGACTCACCTATCAGCATATGGCGTACTTATTTAAAAATAAAAAGATCGAACCGATCATGGTACACGTCCCCTATGAACCCGACCGTACAAAGCCCGTTCACCTATCCGTACACGAGGGGCAGGAAATGGAATTCGTCATCAAGGGTAAAATGAAATTTATGATCGGAAACAAAACGGAATATCTGAACGAGGGCGACTGTATCTATTTCGACAGCGCGAATCCTCACGGAATGATCGCGCTCGACGGCGACTGCGAACTGCTCGCGATCCTGATCTGAAACGATCTCTCACGACAAACGGCTTTTAAAAATACGAGGAAGGAAATCGGACAATGGAAGAAATCAAAAATTATTATAAGCGCTTTGTTACGGAGGGCTTCGACGAAAACGGGATACTCGATCGCTTTGAGCTGAGCTGCCCCGAGAATTATAATTTCGCCTATGACATCATCGACCGCTTCGGCGAGCTGAACCCGGATCGCCCCGCCCTGCTCCACGTCGATCTCGAGGGGAATGAGACGAGATTCAGCTATCGGCGTCTCTCCGAGCTTTCGTCAAAAGCCGCTCATTTCTTTTTAAGCCTCGGGATTCGTAAGGGCGATAAGGTCATGCTCGTCTTAAAAAGGAATTATCAATTTTGGTACGCCTTTATCGGACTGATGAAGATCGGCGCCGTTATCATTCCCGCGACGCACCTCCTCACCACCCACGATTTTACGTATCGCTTTACAAGCGCCGAGGTCAAAGCCATTCTCTGTACCGGCTATAACCCCGATATAGAAAAATTCGTGGACGAGGCGGAGGAAGAGTTGAATATCTCCCTCATAAAAATGATCGCGAACGGAAAAAAAGAGGGCTGGCTCTCCTTCGACGATGAGATCCAAAAGTTCCCGTCCTCGTTAGAGCGGATCGAGACGAGCTCCTACGATCATATGCTGCTATATTTCACCTCGGGAACGACCGGCTACCCCAAAATGGTCGTCCATAACCACCGCTATGCCCTTTGTCATATCCAGACCGCCGTACATTGGCAGAATGTGGACAGCGACGGGATCCACCTGACCGTCTCCGATACCGGCTGGGGAAAAGCGGTTTGGGGGAAGCTTTTCGGTCAGATGTCGGTCGGGGCTTGTGTCTTTGTTTACGATTTCGATAAGTTTGTCCCGTCCGATATGTTGAATATTCTACAAAAATATAAGGTGACCTCTTTTTGTGCGCCGCCGACGATGTATCGCTTTTTTATTAAGGAAGGACTTGAAAAATACGATCTTTCTTCGCTGAAATATAGTGCGATCGCCGGCGAGGCGCTGAATCCCGAGGTATATAACCGCTGGCTCGAATTTACGGGCTTAAAGCTGATGGAGGCGTTCGGTCAGACCGAATCCACCGTGATCCTCGCGAATTTAGTCGGAACAACGCCAAAGCCCGGCTCAATGGGGAAGCCTTCTCCCCTTTACGAGGTGGATATTGTCGACGAAAACGACGTTTCGGTTCATGCGGGTGAGGTCGGCGAGATCGTGATCCGCGCGGAACGAGGGAAAGACGGTCTGTTCTGTTGTTACTATAAGGACGAGGAGCTGACGAACGAGACATGGTGTAACGGCGTTTATCATACCGGCGATACGGCTTGGCGCGACGAGGACGGGTATTATTGGTACGTCGGGAGGAACGATGACGTCATTAAGGCGAGCGGCTATCGGATCGGACCTTTCGAGATCGAAAGCGTCTTGATCCAACACCCTTCGGTTCTTGAATGTGCCGTCACGGGAACGCCCGACCCGATCCGCGGACAGGTCGTAAAAGCCACGATCGTTCTCGCGAAGGGCTATACCGCGAGCGACGCGCTTACTAAGGAGCTTCAGAATTACGTAAAAAAGAATACCGCGCCGTATAAATATCCGCGCGTGATCGAATACGTCGAGGAACTCCCCAAAACGATCAGCGGAAAGATCCGCCGCGTCCAGATCCGCGAGGAGGATCAAAAAGCCGTTCAAAAGTAAATAAAGATTCAGCTTGTCGAAAAAGTCAAAATTGATTGAGTGAGAGTGACATTCCGCTAAATACAAATGACTAAACCGAACCGGTAAAGACAGACATAGACAAAAAAGACCTCCTGTGGTAAAATAGAACCAAAGGAGGCTTTTGCTATGCCAAGAAGTTACAAACACATAAAGCAGTACGAAAAGGAAATCGAGGAGATGTTGGAAAAGGGATATACGCATCGAGAAATCGAAGAAACACTCGGATTTAGCAAGGAACCCGTCTCTGTAGATAGTTGTATAGCCTAAGATTTTATTTTCGGGACAAATTACGCAATCGAAATATTCATCAAGTACAAATTCATACGGTTTAAAAAATCCTTTTTTGCTCATCGGTCTTTTGTAGGGAAGTACGGGGATCCTCCCGTCGTCTATGATCCTTTTGCAGATCCGCTGCGTTTTGTATGCCACGTCGGCGACAATGTTTTTACTTGCGGGAAGTGCGACGTCAGACTGTCATAAAGCGGGTCGAACGAGACGCTGTCGTGAATGTTTCCCGGCACAATCACCGTATCAAGGACATATTCGTTTTTATCACAACCGTCTCCTTACTGAACCGATGCTTGAAATTACGGCTGACCGTTGAAAAATGGGGCGTTTGTTCGTTCATCATATATCCGAGAAACCACCGGTATGCTACATTCATGCTGACCTCCGCCGCCGTTCTCCGAAGCGAGGGAATTCCGTAAAGATGTTGATGCAGAACCATTTTGAACAGCACGACGGGGTCTATCCCGGGTCTGCCGTTGTCGTGGCAGTACAGGTCGTCCACGAAATCATAAATACGCGTAAAATCCACCACGATGTCTATTTTCTCAGCAGATGATCCCGCAGGACGAACTCTTCTACGCTGAATATTTCCACTTGTGCCGTTCTCGACTGTTCCTTTTTTATCATTTCCGCCACCTCTTTCCTTACTCTTATTATACCACAGTAATGCGAAAAAGTCCGGCGGGTGCTGGACTTTTTCGACAGGTTGAAACACCGATCGCATCGGCGTTTTTTGTATATTCGATGAAGTGGTATCACTCAAACCGAAACCATCGGAAATCAAACCGACAGCCCGGGAGGAAGACAAAGCTGACGTCGTTTTTCCCGACAATCCGCTCGTCAAGTGGAAACGTCATGATCTCGTCCTCGTCGGAATACGGGAAATCCAAAAGCTGGGTCGTTTTGTTCCCGTTTTCGTCGCTGAAACGGAGCTGGATCGCGTTTACCTCGTTGGGCGTCCTTCCACAGATCGTGACGCGTTCCGTACCGTCCGTGAAATCCAAACCGTTAAAGCTGATCAGGACGTTATTCCCGATGTCTAGGACGCTCTCGCCCTCGATCCGATAATCGTCGCCGTATAAGCTGTCTCCGTTCGCCGCGCCGAGCTGTTCATAAGCCTTGTTTCGCCGCTCAAACTCAAAGCCGCCGAAGATGATCGGCTCGCTGATGACAAAGGTGATCGTCCGAATACCCGTGATCCGCTTTGAGAGTGTAAATTCCTGAGGCGCGAAGCTGTCCCAAAGCCCGTTGTTTTTAAAATCGAGAACGTCGAGGATCTCGCCGCCCTCGCCCGGCTCGCCGAGCCATACCTCGATCGGGATCGGCGTACTGTCGCCGCTATGCCCACAGCTTAAGATCAGGCGATTGCTCCCCTCCGATCCGAAATCGACCCGGTCATACCCGATGACGGTACGGTGACGTATCCCGCCGATCGCCCCGCGCGCGATCGTGTTCAGCGGTTCGCTCCCCGAGGAATAAAGACTCGCGGATATAAACGAAAAAGGATTGTGGAGCGCGCTCCCGAAACCGCTGTTCGTAAAAGTAAGCTCGGAGATCACCTGCGGAACGCTTCCTCCGTTGCGGCAGGAGGCGCGGATACGGTAATTTCCGTCGCCGAGTGCGGTCACGACCGCCCCGCTTTCCGTCGGTGCTATTTCGGAAGTACCGATCGAAACGCCGTTATCGAGCACACACTTCCATTCAATATCGGAATAGGTCGCGTTCGGCGGATAGATCTTAAAGCGGATACGCGCCGAGGGATTTTCGGTATCGAGCGCCGTCCGATCCGCGCTAAGCTCGATCTTTCGAACGGGAATATCCGAGACCTCTTCCTCGTCTTCGTTTAAAAAATATCGTTTAACGACCGATACGCCGACCGGCTTTTCGCATTTTAACGCCTCGAGAACGATCGTCTTTTTCGGAAGTCCTTCGCTCTCGAACGTTACCGTGACCGTCCCCGTTTCAAAGGTGGATTGGATCATCGCGAGGAGCTTTCCGCCGAACAGGCGGCGGCTTCTCCCCTTATAGCTGTCATAATCGGTACTGTCGCCGTTATCGAGTCCGACGAGCCGTGCGGGACCGTTTACGGATACCCGGATCCGATTTCGGGCGTTTTCGACCGTGATCCCCATTTCGTCCTTTACCGATATTTCGAGGAAGATCAGATCTCTCCCGTCCGCGAGGAAGGTGCTTTGATCCGCCGATACGGCGATCTCCGCCGCGTCTCCGAAGGAACAAGCCGAGCTCTCGGCGACCCGATTTCCTTCCTTATCATAAGCACAGGCGATCAGCGTACCTTTTTTATAAGGGAGCTTCCATTCACCGTGAAGCCGCTTCCCATGCTTTAGATCGATTTGTTGACGACCACAGGAGCGATTGTTATAAAATAACTCGATCGTCTCGACATTCGAATAAACGAACACGTCGACCTCCTCGCCGATATTAAAATCCCAGTACGGGAGGATATGGACGAAGGGTTCGCTCTCCCCGTCCGTCCAGACCGCCTTATAAAAATAATACGCGTTTTTGGGGAAGCCCGCCGTATCGACGATCCCGAAATAGGAATTTTTGGTACTGTACGGCGTCGGCTCGCCGATATAGTCAAATCCCGTCCATACGAATTGACCGCCGCAGTAATCACGATCGCGGTCGTCGATCCACGCCTGTTCCTGACTTTTTCCCCAGCCGACGATGCTGTTCCCGTAATCGGAGCATTGCTGGTCGTCATGTGTCAGGAGCGGTACGGACGCGGGCATATGATAAACGCCGCGAGAGCGGACGGTCGAAGCGGTCTCGCTTCCGTAAATGAACCAGTCCGGGTGAGCCGCGTGGTGTTCGTCGTATACGTCCTCGGTATAATTATAGCCCGAGAGCTTTAGATAGTCGGCGACCTTCTGCGCGTTTCCCCAACGCATATAGTTCGACCCGATCGTACAGCGGGCGTTTCCGTATTTATCCGAGCGATATACCGCTTTACAAAGCATTTTCGCGACCTCGAGACCTCGCGCGCTTTGGTGTGTGTCTAAGATCTCGTTCCCGATGCTCCATAAGATCACACAGGGCGCGTTACGATCCCGCTCGACCCAAGCCTTAACGTCGCGTTCATACCATTCGGGGAAAAAACGGGCGTAATCGTTGTCGTTTTTGGGAAGCTCCCACATATCAAAGCCCTCGTTATCCACCAAAAAGCCCATGTGGTCACAAAGCTCGATCAGCTCGCGGGCGGGCATATTGTGGGAGGTTCGGATCGCGTTCACGCCAAAGCTTTTTAAAATCTCAAGCTGACGCTCCAAGGCGCGGGTATTCATCGCCGCGCCGAGCGCGCCGAGATCGTGGTGCATACAAACGCCGTGAAGCTTCGTCCGAACACCGTTCAGTAAAAACCCGTTTTCCGGGCTGAATTCGATCGTTCGGAAACCGAACTCGTTCTCGACCCTGTCCAAAATGACGCCGTCCAATAAAAGCTCTGTTTTTAATTTATAACAGTACGGATCTTCTATACTCCAAAGGAACGGCTCTTCCGCCCAGATCTGAACGCGGGAAAAGCAGTCTTTGACCTCGCCCTCCACGATCGCGACGGGGATCCCCCGCCGATTTAAAACGGTATGCCGAAGCAGGCAGCCGTCGTGGCTCGTCTCGGTCTCAATCCGCGTGAGCCAGCGTTCGCCGATCTTTTTTGACGAGATATAAACGCCGTTTTCCTTAATATGGATGCGGCTCGTCGTCCGAAGGTATACGTTCCGATAGATACCCGCGCCGGAGTACCAACGCGTATTCGGCGCTTCGTGACATACCCTGACGTGGATACGGTTTTTCCCCTCGTGAAGGAAGGCGGAAATATCATAGTTAAACGAGGAATAACCGTATTTCCATGTCCCGACCTCCGTTCCGTTGACATAGACCGTACTGTTCATATATACGCCATCAAAGCGGAGGATATAGGCTTTGTGGTTTCCGTAGCCGATCACGTCAAATTCTTTTTTATACCAGCCCTCGCCCGTTTCATATAATCGGGCGGTATCCTCGATCAGCCAATCGTGCGGTAACTCCACGTCGCTCCACGCGTATTCGCGTTCCATTTCGTCAAACGGAGTCCCGATCTCTTTCAGTACAAATTGCCAGTTGTCGTTAAATAAAACATCAGACATAAAGTACTCCTTCCTCGTTTCCGTGAACCAATTCCGTTCGTGAATGATCGGAGGGGTTCAAAACAATGATCGTTCGCTTTTGTTGTCTCGCGTAATTGATCGTAAACATTGTACCGCCCTTTTTCCCGTCAAAAACGGCGATCATATATTGTGCGGTATCGACAAGATACCGATCTCTTTTTAACATACAGCCGTTTGAATACGACTCGCCCGTGACCTGAACGACGTTCGTCGCCGCTTTGATCAGGCGAAAATACGTCTCCTGATCCTCCGCGCCCCAGCCCATACATTGATTTATACAGGGGACGACGCAGGTCAGATTGATCGGATATTTTTTCCGTAGCTCGAGGACGAGCTCGCCGCAGAGCAGGTCGATCCCTCTCGCCATCCCCGTCTGAAAAAAATGTACGCCGCTTTCGGCGAATAAGACGATCTCCTCTCGGATCATCTCGCGGACCTTCCGATAACCGCCGTCTCGTTTATCCCACCGAAAGGGGAGCTTCGACGGGCGATAACCCGAAAAAGAGCATACCTCCGACGGGTCGATCTTTTCGGCTTCGGGATCGTTCGGAGAGATGCTCCGAAGACGTAAAAGCTCATAAATCGAAGTTTTACTCTTCAATTCGATAAACACCGCCTTTAACGGTCATGAACCGAAGTACGCCGTCCCGCTCGTCGAGATCGACCTTCCCGTCTTGGTCAAAGACTTGACGAAGCGTCGTTTCGATCCGACATTCCCCGCCCCAATTTGAAAGAACGGTGATCCGACGCGCTTTTCCGCCGCTCCATTCCGCCGAGATCTCAAAGCCGCCCCGCGCACAAAGCCCGTGATACGCGCCGCTCTTCCAATGGGAGGGGAGCGCCGCGAGCGGCACGATCACGCCCTCATGGCTTTGAAGTAAAAGCTCGGCGATCCCCGCGCTTCCCCCAAAATTCCCGTCGATTTGAAACGGCGGGTGAAAATCGAACAAATTTGGGAAGGTACAGCCCGCGAGAAGCCCGTGAAGGATCTTATACGCCCGATCTCCGTCGCCCGTCCGCGCCCATAGGTTCAGCTTATACGCTCTCGCCCAGCCCGTCGATTCGTCCCCGCGCTCGTTCATGGTGACGATCGCGGCTTTCATCAGCTCGGGCGTTTTTCGGGAAATAGCCTTCCCGGGGTAAAGCCCCAATAAATGGGAAATATGGCGGTGGTTCGGTTGGACTTTTGACCCGTCAAAATCGGGTCGGTCTTCCTCAAACCATTCCTTGAGCTGTCCGCGCCGACCGACAAAAAAGGGCTTTAACCGACCGACCTGCTCGGAAACGACCGCTCTCAGCTCGTGATCCGAATCCAAAACCTCCGAGGCCTTGATAAAATCAAGATAAAGCTGTTCGATAAGACTTTGTTCATAAGTATTCCCGATCGAAACGGGACCGTGTTCGGGCGAATAGGTCGGCGATGAGACGAGCCGATCCTGACGGTCGTCATAGATCAGCCATCGGGTATAAAACCGAACGCTCTCGCGAAGGATCGGATAGATCTCCTCTTTAAGCGTTTCGCGATCCAGCGTAAATTCATAATATTCCCAAAGATTTTGCATTAGCCAAGCGACTGCGGCGGTGGACCAGCCCCAGTAAAAATCCCAGCCCGGCGACGTCCAGCCAAAAGGCGTCGCCTGTGTATGCGCGATCCAGCCGTTTTCGGGTTCTTCCTCGGTCGAGGCGATCCCGTAATATTCCTTGGCGGTGATCCTTCCCGGCGCTCTCATTTTATCCAAATAGCGGATCAGCGGTTTAGCCGTTTCAAAAAGGTTCGTATTATAAGCGCCCCAGTAGTTCATTTGGAGGTTGACGTTGATGTGATAATCACAACACCAAGGCGGCGTGTTGCTCTCGTTCCAGACCCCCTGTAAATTCGCGGGGAGCGACCCCTCGCGGGAGGAGGAGATCAGCATATATCTCCCGAACTGGAAATAGAGCGGTTCGAGCCTTGAGGCGGCGAGCTCGGAGCCGTTCCGATAATCCTCAAGAAGCGTATCGACCGGGGGGATCTCGCCTCCTTCCCCGTTTAAAGAAAGCGAAACACGATGAAACAGCGCGGAATAATCGTTATAATGCCGTTCATACAGGCGGTCAAAGCCCGTACCGCGTGCGCGTTCCAAAAGACCGCGAACGGGATCGGCGGGGTCGATCCCGTTCCGATAAGCGGGATATTCGTCCGAATAATCGGTCGCCGCGCAAAAATACAAGACCGCCTCATCCGCGCCGACGACCGTCAAACGATCCCGATCGTGATCCAGCGTACCGCCGCTGAGCTTGACCGAAAAAGCGCCGAAATAGCGAAGCGCGTTATCCTCGAGCGCACCGAAAACCTCAAGCGTCGAGCCGCCAGCTTTTACCGATCCGCCGTTTTGGACTTTATCCAACGAGAGTGTAAAACCGATCTTCCCCGCCCGATCGCTCCGAAGGCGGATACAGACCACGCGGTCGGGATAAGAGGCGAACGCTTCGCGGATATAACGAACGCCGTCCAGCTCGAACGAACAAGTATACAGAGATCGGTCGAGGTCGAGCCCTCGCGTATAGTCCGCTACCCGCCCGGGGTCGAGCCCCGGGAAGTCGAGCTTCGCGTCACAAAAAAGCTGATAAGCGCCATAGCCGTTTTCGCGGTCGTCACAGGTCAGGTCGGGGAGAAGGCGAAGCGCTTCCTCATACCTCCCCTCGTATAAAAGCCGCCGGACTTCCCGAACGGATCGAACGGCGTCGAGGCGATTTCCTCCGTTATAAGCGGGTCGCTTTGGCGAAGGTCCGCCCGTCCAAAGCGTTTTTTCGTTTAAAACGATCCGCTCGCGGTCGATTCCGCCGAAAAAGCTCGCGCCCATATATCCGTTCCCGATCGGGAGACAAAGCTCCTCCCATCGATCGAGATCGCCCGGCGAGCTAAAATAAATGATATTTTTTATCGTGTTCATAAACGATAGATCCTTTTTTAAAAAATTGTCGGCTTTCGTCTAATCGCCCGTCGTTTCCCGGAGAATGAGGCTATGCGGGAGCATATAGAGCGAGCGGTCGGGCGTTTCCGATTTCATATTGTCGATCAGCTTCTCGACGACAAGCTTCCCCTGTAAAAAACAGGGCTGTTGGACAGTCGAGAGATGCGGGATAAAAATACGGGAATACTGGATATTATCAAAGCCGAAAAATAAGATGTCCTTCCCGATCCCGATCCGATGCGCCGCCGCGTAATTCATCGCGCCGATCGCGATCATATCCGAGATCGCGAAGATCGCGTCGGGCGGGTCTTGAAGCGACATGAGCGCTTCACAGCCGTGCGTTCCCGACTCGGGCGAATAATCGCCGTAATAAACGAGCGATTCGTCATATTCGATCTCGTTTTCCGCGAGCGCTTCGCGATATCCCCGTTCCCGATCGACCGAGGACTGGCTTCGCTGTTTCGTGGTGATCAAGCCGATCCGCCTTCGCCCCTTTCGGATCAGGTAGTTTACGGCGTCGCGCCCCGCGCTTACGTTATTGATCGTAACGGTGAGGACGTTACAGTTCTCGAGCCGCTCGAGACAGATCGCGATATTATGATTTTCCGAGAGCGCCGAGATCGTCCGCGCGTCGAGCTTGGGTCCGAGTAAGACCGCGCCGTCTACCGAGCGCGAAAAAAGCATTTCCAGTAGGTGCATCTCATGCTTTGGATCGTCGCGCGTCGTCGCGATCAGGACGTCGTATCCCCGTGCGCCCGCCGCCTCCTCCATACCGCGCAGGACTTCGGAATAAAAGCTCTGTTCCGTGGAGGCGATGATCGCGAGGATACGCCTTGTTTCGCTTTTTCTGAGATCGCGACCGAGAAAATTCGGACTGTACTCGAGCCGCTCGATCGCGCGGTTGACCGCCTCGACCGCCTCGTCGGATACGTTCGTCTTTTTATTTAAGACACGGGAAACCGTCGCAACCGAAACGTTCGCCGCTTTTGCGACGTCTTTGATCGTTACGCTCATGCCTTTCATCCCCTTCTCGATCGTATCATGTACAATTACAACTATTATACCATATAATGTAAATGTTTACAATGTACACTTTTACCAAATTTGGAGTGATTTTTTTGAGAAGGAGCGTTCCTACAAAAAATTCGGTTGTTTTTATTATTTTCGGATCGTTTCATCGCATATTGTTTATATGCGATAATCGAGACCGTTCCGCACGATTTATTTTTGTGCATTCCGTTCATTTACAAACGGCGATTTTTCACTTAAAATAAAGAAGTAGAAAAACAGACACGGAGAACAGATCTTATGAAAGTGATCGATACACACGCGCATTACGACGATGAGGCTTTTGACGCCGACCGCTTCGAGTTGCTCGACGAGCTGTTTCGGGAGAAGGTTGATCGGATCGTCAACGTCGGCTGTACTTTGGAAAGCAGCGAGGCGGCGATCCGCCTCGCGGAGCGATACGGCGGAATGTACGCCGCCGTCGGCATCCACCCCGAGGAGACCGCTTCCCTTCCCGACGACTATCTCGATCGGCTTCGGACGCTCTGTCGCCGCCCGAAGGTAGTCGCCGTCGGCGAGATCGGACTGGATCATCACCGCGAGGAACACGATAAAGAGCTCCAGCGTGAGCGCTTTCGCGAACAGATCCTTCTCGCGCGGGAAGAAAACCTTCCGATCATCGTTCATTCCCGCGAGGCGACGAAGGAAACGATCGAGCTTTTAGCCGAATACCGCCCGAAGGGGGTCGTTCATTGCTTTTCGGGGAGCGCCGAAACGGCGCGGGAGCTTCTAGATCTCGGTATGATGATCAGCTTTACGGGCGTTTTGACCTTTAAAAACGCGAAAAAGGCGGCGGAGGCATGTAAAGCGATCCCGCTCGACCGTATGATGCTTGAGACGGATTCGCCGTATATGTCGCCCGTTCCGTATCGCGGGAAGCGCTGTCACAGCGGTATGATCTATGAGATTGCCCAAAGGGCGGCGGAGATCAAGGGGATCGCGACGGAAGAATTACTTCGAGCTTGTAACGAAAACGCGATCCGATTTTTCGGATTAAAATAGATCGCGGAAAGGAAACGGATAAAAAGCATGGAAACGGACGATCGAAAACCGAATAAGGCGGCGAGGATCTTACTTTCGCCGCTGATCCTTTTAAATAAAGGACTGACCTCGCTTTTAAGGAAGGCGGTCGGCGGGAATTACGGAGATAATATCACCGAGGACGATATTCTTTCGCTCGTCGACGCGGGGAACGAAACGGGCGCGATCGAGGATACCTCGGTCGAGATGATCAATAACGTTTTTGAGTTTAACGATCTGACCGCCTCCGACGTTATGACCCACCGCGTCAATATCACCGCGATCGAGGTCGGCGATTCGCTCGACGATATTATTTATATCGCTTTGGAGAAGGGTTTTTCCCGCCTCCCCGTCTATGAGGGAAGTCTCGATAAGATCATCGGGATCGTGATCGTTAAAGACCTACTCTGTCTGATCGGCGACGAACACCTGGAGAACTTCCGCCTTCGCGAATTTATCCGCGACGCGGTATTTATCCCCGAGAGCTGTTCTTGTAGCGATACCTTCACCTTCCTCACCAGCCAAAAAACGGGTATGGCGGTCGTGATCGACGAATACGGCGGGACGGCGGGGATCGTTACGCTCGAGGATCTGATCGAATCCGTTATGGGGAATATCCAAGACGAATACGACGCCGAGGATATGCCGATCAAAAAGATCAACGACGATAAATACGAAATCAACGGCGAAGCCGATCCCGACGAGGTCTTAGAGCTTTTCGGCTACGAGCTTCCCGACGATCATGAATATGACACGATCTCGGGCTTTGTGACCGACCTCCTCGGTTATCTGCCCGAAAGCTCGGAAAATTCCCCGCACGTCGATTATAAGGACATTCGCTTTGTGATCGTCGAGGTATGTGATAACTGCGCCGAAAAAATCATCGCCTTCCGAAACAAAACGTCGGAGGAAAGATCGGCTTTAGCGGAATAGCCGAGGAAAACACAAATCCTCAAAATCGGTTTCGCGAAAGGAAGAACCCTTCCGCAAAAAAGGAGCGTTCACTTATATGAGAGTTATGAACGGTACGCCGTCCGCCGACGGATTTTATATGCCCGCCGAATTTTCACCGCACGACGGCTGTATCCTGATCTTCCCGGAGCGCGCGGATTCATGGCAATACGGCGGATACGCCGCCCGAAAGGCGTTCGCTCGGGTCTGTGAGGCGATCGCGGACAGCGAAAGGGTCACGGTCTGTGCGAGCGACCGCCAATACGAAAACGCGCGGAGAATGCTTTCGGAACGAATCCGCGTCGTCGAGATGTCCTCAAACGACGCTTGGGCGCGGGATTATGCGCCGACCTTCGTCACGAACGGAACCGAGATCCGCGGGGTCAATTGGGGCTTTAACGCTTGGGGCGGACTGACGGACGGGCTGTATTTCCCATGGGATAAGGACGACCGTATGGCGCGAAAGCTCTGTGACCTATACGAAAAGGATCTCTACGACGCGGGGGATTTTATTTTAGAGGGCGGCTCGATCCACGTGGACGGCGAAGGGACTTGTATCACGACCGAAGCTTGTCTTTTAAGCGCGGGGCGAAACCCGAATTTAACGAAAGCGGAGATCGAGGAGAGGCTTAAAAGCTATCTCGGCGTATCAAAGGTTATCTGGCTGAAAAACGGCATTTATCGGGACGAAACGAACGAACACGTCGATAATATCTGCGCGTTCGTGAAGCCCGGGGAGGTCGTTCTCGCCTATACGGACGACGAAAAAGACCCGCAGTACGCGCTGAGCCGCGCCTGTCTTAAAACCCTCGAAGCGGAAACGGACGTACGCGGGAGAAGCATAAAAGTCCATAAGCTCCCGCTCCCAAAGCCCGTAGCGATCACCGCTGAGGAGTGCGCGGGGCTGGATACCATGAATTTTGAGCCGACCCGAACGCCGGGAGAACGTCTCGCCGCCTCTTATGTCAATTTTTATATCGCCAATGGCGCGGTCGTGATGCCGTTTTTCGGCGACGAGGCGGACGAAAGAGCGCGTGAGATCTTGAGCGAGCTTTTCCCGACCCGGAGGGTCGTCCCGATCTACGCGCGCGACATACTGATCGGCGGAGGGAATATCCATTGTATCACGCAACAGATCCCGGCGGTCACGAAGGAATGACCGAGCGGAAAAAGAAAGGAATCACGAAATATGAGAAAAATAAAGGCGGCGGCGGTACAAATCTCGATCCCGATCGAACGGGAAAAAGCGCTCGAAAAAGCCGAACGATATACCCGTGAGGCGGTCGCGGACGGCGCGAATATCGTTCTCCTTCCCGAGCTTTTTGAAACGCCGTATTTTTGTCAAGAACGAAAGTATGAACATTATTCTTTAGCCAAGCCCGCCGAGCGAAACGAGGCGGTGATCCGTTTTACCGCTTTGTCGAAGGAACTGAACTCCGTTCTTATCATAAGCTTTTATGAACAATATGAGACCGTGCTTTATAACAGCGTCGCCGTGATCGACGCGGACGGCTCGCTTTGCGGGCTCTATCGAAAGACCCATATCCCCGACGATCATTTTTATCAGGAGAAATTTTATTTTACGCCCGGCGATACGGGCTTTCGCGTCTTTGAGACGCGCTATGGTAAGATCGGCGTCGGGATCTGTTGGGATCAATGGTTTCCCGAGGCGGCGCGGTGTATGGCGCTGATGGGGGCGGAGCTTTTATTTTATCCGACCGCGATCGGCTCGGAGCCGATCCTGGAATGCGACAGTATGCCGCATTGGAGAAGGTGTATGCAGGGTCACGCGGCGGCGAACCTGATCCCCGTGATCGCCGCGAATCGGGTCGGGACGGAAACGATCCTCCCCTCCCCCGATAATCAAGAGCAATCCTCCTCCCTGTGCTTTTACGGAAGCTCCTTTTTGACCGACTGCACCGGCGAGCTGATCCGATCGGCGGATCGCGAGAGCGACTGTGTCCTTGTCGGCGAATACGATCTCGACGAGATCCGTGATTTTAGAATGAGCTGGGGCGTATTCCGCGACAGGAGACCCGAAATGTACGGGAAAATCACCGAAACGGCGCGAGGAAACGAAAAATTTTTTAAAAACCGTTGACAAATCGCCAAAAACGTGATACAATAAATAAAATTAAATATTTTCTTCGATCAAACCGTCGAAGTGGAGATAAAAATGTTTGTGCACTTACAGAGAGCGGCAGGCGCTGAGAATGTCGCAGAACGCAGTTCATTAAATGGACCACGGAGGGCGCGGTCAAAGGTCGTTTTTCGGCGACCGAGTATTCCGCGACGCGGGCAAGCGTTATTTGCGAGGGTATGATTGTACCCGGTGAGGTGTGCGGCTTTACGCCGTGAATTAAGGTGGCAACGCGATCTATTCGTCCTTAAATTTCAGCTTTATGTTGATTTTGGGGGCGTTTTTTATTTGTTACGGAAAGGACGGCTTTTTATGTACCCTACTCTTGAACAGGCGAAAAAATACTGCGGAAGGTATCGGATCGTCCCGATCAGCCGCGAGATCATGTCCGATATTCGGACGCCGATCGAGGTGCTTCGTATCCTAAAAAATTACAGTCGGCATTGCTACATTCTCGAAAGCGTCGAAAATCGGGAAAAATGGGGAAGGTATACCTTCCTCGGATATAACCCGACGCTCGAGATCTCTTGTACAAACGGTAAAACGACGGTAAAAAACGTCGTAACGGGCGAGACGAGCGTAAGCGAACCCTCCGCGCCGAGGGAAGTGATCCAAAAGCTCCTCTCGGATCATACCAGCCCGAGGATCGAGGGACTTCCCTCTTTTACCGGCGGATTGGTCGGATATTTTTCTTATGATTATATCAAGTATGCCGAGCCTTGTTTAACGCTCGACGCGCGGGACGAGGAAGGATTTAAGGACGTCGATCTGATGCTCTTTGATAAAGTCATCGCCTTTGACAGCGTCCGCCAAAAAATCATCCTCATCGTAAATATCCGAACCGACGACCTCGAAAATAATTATCGGATTGCGGAAAAGACCCTGAACGAGATGCAGCTCCTGATCGAACAGGGCGAGCCGACCCGACACGAGCGAGCCGCGCTTACCTCGGATTTTCGTCCGCTCTTCAGTAAAGACGAATACGAACAAATGGTCGAGAGGGCGAAAAAATATATTTATGAAGGCGATATTTTTCAAGTCGTTCTCTCGAACCGTCTCGCGGCGGATTTTAAAGGAAGCCTTCTCGACGCGTACCGACTTCTTCGGACGACAAATCCCTCGCCGTATATGTTCTATTTCAGCAGCGACGATATGGAGGTCTCCGGCGCTTCGCCCGAAACGCTCGTGAAGCTCGAAAACGGGATCCTTCATACCTTCCCGCTCGCCGGTTCACGTCCGCGCGGAGCGACCGACGAAGAGGATCAGCGGCTCGAAAAAGAGCTTCTTTCCGATGAAAAAGAGCTTTCCGAGCATAATATGCTGGTCGATCTCGGGAGGAACGACCTCGGGAAGATCAGTAAATTCGGTACGGTACAGGTCGAAAAATATCTCTCGATCGAGCGATATTCCCATATCATGCATATCGGATCAACGGTACGCGGAGAGATCGCCGAGGGGAGATCTGCCTTAGACGCGATCGACGCGGTCCTCCCCGCCGGGACGCTTTCGGGTGCGCCGAAGATCCGTGCCTGTGAGATCATCAACGAACTCGAAAACAACAAACGCGGGATCTACGGCGGCGCGATCGGGTATATAGATTTTACGGGAAATCTCGACGCTTGTATCGCGATCCGACTCGCGTTTAAAAAGAACGGGAAGGTTTTTGTCCGCTCGGGCGCGGGGATCGTCGCGGACAGCGTCCCCGAAAAGGAATATAACGAATGTATCAATAAAGCAAAAGCGGTCATGAACGCGCTCGAAGCCTCACAGGGCGTAAAAGTATGACCGAGGAAGGAGTTATGATGATCTTATTGATCGATAATTACGACAGCTTTTCGTACAATCTTTATCAGCTCGTCGGCGAGCTCGAGCCGAATATCCGGGTCGTCAGAAACGACGAGCTGTCTCCCGAAGACGCGTTCAGTCTGAATCCGTCGCGGATCATTCTTTCGCCGGGACCGAAAACACCGTCGGAGGCGGGGATCTGTGAGGAGCTGGTGAAGCGCTCCGACGGGTCGATCCCCATTCTCGGCGTTTGTCTCGGTCATCAAGCGATCTGCGAAGCTTTCGGCGCGACGGTAAGCTACGCGAAAAAGCTGATGCACGGTAAAAGATCGACCGCAAAGCTGGATATTAAATGTCCTTTATTTTACGGACTTCCCGGTTCGACCGAGGTCGCGCGGTATCATTCGCTCGCGGCGATCCGCGAGACGCTACCCGCCTGTCTTACCGTCACCGCCGAGACCGACGACGGCGAGGTCATGAGCGTTCGCCATACCTCTCTCCCGATCTACGGCGTCCAGTTTCACCCCGAGTCCATTTTGACCGCTCACGGGAAAAAAATGCTGGAAAATTTTTTAAGTCATTCCATATTTTAAATTGAAAGAAAGGAACGAAAAACAATGATCCAAGAAGCTTTAAAGAAAACGATCGGCGGCGTTGACCTGTCCTATGACGAGGCCTCCGCCGTGATGAAAGAGATCATGGGCGGAGAGGCGCTCCCGACCCAGATCGCCGCCTTTTTGACCTCCCTTCATATGAAGGGAGAGACCGTCGAGGAGATCAGCGCCTGTGCCTATGTTATGCGTGAGTACGCGGATCGCGTGACCTATGACGGCGACCTTCTCGAGATCGTCGGAACGGGCGGAGACGGCGCGAACTCGATCAATATCTCGACGCTCTCGGCGCTGGTCTCCGCCGCCTCGGGCGTAAAGGTCACCAAGCACGGAAATCGCGCCGCCTCCAGTAAATGCGGCGCGGCGGATTGTCTCGAGGCGCTCGGCGTGAACCTTCAACAGGACGCTAAAAAATGCGTTTCCTTACTGGATCGCGTGAATATCTGCTTCCTTTTCGCTCAGAAATACCACACGGCGATGAAATACGTCGGACCGGTACGTAAAGAGATTGCGATCCCGACGATCTTTAACATCTTAGGTCCGCTCACAAATCCCGCGCACGCGAATTTACAGCTTCTCGGCGTATACAGCGAGGAGCTGACCGAGACGATGGCGCGCGTTCTTTCTCGGCTCGGCGTAAAGCGCGGTATGGCGTTATACGGACGGGACGGGCTCGACGAGATCTCGGTCGGCGCGCCGACCGCCGTCGTTGAGATCTGTAACGGCGAGCTTCATAAATACGAGATCACGCCCGACCAGTTCGGTCTTGAGCGTCATTCCATCGAGGAGCTTCGCGGCGGGACGCCGCAGGAAAACGCGGCGATCGCGAAGGAGATTTTAAACGGGAAAAAGGGCGCGGGGCGCGATTCGGTCCTTTTAAACGCGGGCGCGGCGATCCATATCGCGAAGGAAGTCCCGATCGAGGAAGGGATCCGTCTTGCGGCGGAAATGATCGACAGCGGAAAGGCGCTTCAAACGCTGAACGATTTTATCGCCGTTTCAAATGAAATCTAAAAAGGAGATCAACAATGGATATTTTACAGGAGATCGCGCGGCGAACAAAAGAGCGGGTCGTCGCGCTCAAAAAGGAGATCCCGCTCTCGTCCGTAAAAAGAGCGGCTTTAAAAGCCGACATTACCCCGCCCTCCTTTCGCGACGCGCTTCGGCGTGAGCCGATCGCGCTAATCTGTGAGGTAAAACGCGCCTCCCCCTCAAAGGGGATGATCCGACAGGATTTCCCCTATTTAAATATCGCGAAGGAGTATGAAAAGGCGGGCGCGGCGGCGATCTCCTGTCTTACCGAGCCGTTTTACTTTATGGGAAAAAGTCAGTATCTCCGCGAGATCGCGAGCGCCGTAAAGCTCCCGGTACTCCGAAAGGACTTTATCGTGGACGAATATATGATCTATGAGACGAAGCTGATCGGCGCGTCGGCGATCCTCTTGATCTGTTCGCTCCTCCCGCCGAAGCGGCTCAAAGAATACCTCGACCTCGCACATTCGCTCGGACTTAGCGCGTTGGTCGAGGCGCACGACGAGGCGGAGGTCGCATCCGCCGTAGAGGCGGGCGCACAGATCATCGGCATCAATAACCGAAACCTCCGGGATTTTACCGTCGATCTGAGCCTTAGTACGCGCTTACGCGAGCTTGTCCCAAGGGATCGTATCTTTGTCTCGGAGAGCGGTATCCGAACGCCCGAGGATATTCAAAGGCTTCGCGAGAGCGGCGTAAACGCCGTCCTGATCGGGGAAACGCTGATGAAAAGCGGGAATATCACCGAGGAGATCCGACGGCTGAAGAACGAGGCATAGCGTATGACAAGGATCAAGCTTTGCGGAATGTTTCGGGAATGTGATATTGACTACGCGAACGAGGCGCTCCCCGATTATGTCGGGTTTATCCTCTTTTTCCCAAAAAGTCATCGGAATATTTCGGTTGAAACGGCGGAAAAGCTAAAAAAACGCCTCGATCAAAGGATCCGCTCGGTCGGCGTCTTTGTGAACGCGCCGCCCGAACGCTGTGCGGAATGTTTTGACCGAGGGATCGTCGACCTAATCCAGCTTCACGGGAGCGAGGACGAAGGCTATCTCCGATCGCTTCGCGCGATCTGTAAAGCGCCGATCATAAAGGCGGTAAAGGTCGGCTCGACAGAGGACGTTCGAGCGGCGGAGCGGTTTCACGCCGATTATCTCCTGTTCGACAGCGGGACGGGATCGGGTAAAACGTTTGATCATCGACTTTTGGGAAACGCCTCGGTCGGGTCTCCGTTCTTTTTGGCGGGGGGGCTTACGCCGCAAAATCTCCCCGAGACGATCCGACAATATCGACCCTACGCCATCGATCTCAGCAGCGGGATCGAAACGGACGGGAAGAAGGATCGTGAAAAAATGATCGAAGCCGTCCGAGCGGCGCGCGAAGCGCTTCCATAAAAAAATCAAAAGAAAGGGAACAAGAATATGTCAAAAGGCAGATACGGTGATTTCGGCGGACAGTACGTCCCCGAGACGCTGATGAACGAGATCCATAAGCTCGAAAAGGCGTATGAATTTTATAAAAACAACCCGGCGTTTAACGAGGAGCTGGATCGGCTCAACCGCGAATACGCGGGTAGACCTTCCCTCCTCTATTACGCCGAACGAATGACGAAGGATCTCGGCGGCGCGAAAATTTATCTCAAGCGCGAGGATCTTAACCACACCGGCTCTCATAAGATCAATAACGTTCTCGGACAGGTGCTTCTCGCGAAGAAAATGGGTAAGACCCGCGTCATCGCCGAAACGGGCGCGGGTCAACACGGGGTCGCCACGGCGACGGCGGCGGCGCTCCTCGGAATGGAGTGCGAGGTCTTTATGGGGAAGGAGGACACGGTTCGTCAGGCGCTGAACGTTTATCGTATGGAGCTTCTCGGCGCGAAGGTAAATCCCGTCACGACAGGGACGATGACGTTAAAGGACGCGGTAAACGAGGCAATGCGCGAATGGACGAAGCGCGTGGACGATACGCTGTATGTCCTCGGCTCGGTCATGGGACCTCACCCCTTCCCGATGATCGTTCGGGACTTTCAAAGCGTGATCGGGAAGGAAACCCGCGCGCAGATCCTCGAAAAGGAAGGAAAGCTCCCGACGGCGGTCATGGCGTGCGTCGGCGGCGGGAGCAACTCCATGGGAATGTTTTATAACTTTATCAACGATAAGGACGTTCGGCTGATCGGCTGTGAAGCGGCGGGAAAGGGCATCTCGAGCGGGAAACACGCCGCGACGATCGCGACGGGGACGCTCGGGGTCTTTCACGGTATGAAATCTCTCTTTTGTCAGGATGAATACGGTCAGATCGCGCCCGTTTACTCGATCTCGGCGGGGCTCGACTATCCCGGGATCGGTCCCGAACACGCCTATTTAAACGAGATCGGGCGCGCGGAATACGTCCCCGTGACCGACGACGAGGCGGTGGACGCGTTTGAGTACATCGCCCGAACGGAGGGGATTATCTGCGCGATCGAAAGCGCCCACGCCGTCGCGCATATGATGAAGATCGCGCCGACTATGAAAAAGGACGACATTATCATCGTCTGCCTCTCCGGGAGAGGCGATAAGGACGTTGCGGCAATCGCAAGATACAGAGGAGTTGATCTACATGAATAAAATAAAAAACGCGTTTCGTCGGAAAGCGTTTATCGCGTTTTTAACGGCGGGCGATCCCGATTTTGATACAAGCGTCGAAAATATTATGGCGGCGGTTCGCGCGGGAGCGGATCTGATCGAGATCGGGATACCCTTCTCCGACCCGATCGCCGAGGGACCCGTGATCCAAGAGGCGAATATCCGCGCGCTTTCCGCGGGAATGACGACCGACCGCGCTTTCCTCCTCGCCGAGGAGATACGAAAGCAGACCGAGATCCCGATCTGTTTTATGACCTATCTGAATCCCGTTTTTCGGTACGGCTACGACCGATTTTTTGAGAAGTGCGGCGAGATCGGCGTGGACGGTCTGATCTGTCCCGACCTTCCCTATGAGGAAAAGAACGAGGTCGCCGAGGTCGCCGAAAAATACGGGATCGACGTGATCTCGCTGATCGCGCCGACGAGCGAGGAACGGATCAGGATGATCGCCGAGGAGGCGAAGGGATTTCTTTATATCGTTTCGTCCATGGGCGTTACCGGCGAGCGGAGCGAGATCAAGACCGATCTTTCCTCGATCATGGAAACGGTAAAAAAATACGCCAAAGTCCCCGCCGCGATCGGCTTCGGGATCAATACCCCCGAACAGGCGGAAAAAATGGCGGCGCTTTCGGACGGCGTGATCGTCGGAAGCGCGATCGTAAAGCTCGCGGAAAAATACGGGAAGGACGCGCCGCAGAAAATCTACGATTACGTAAAAAGTATGACAGACGGAATGAAGCGTTGAATGTAAACCGACACCGCACAATCGGAGATCGAACGATTGTACGGTGTTTTTCGTTTATGGAAGAATCACTTGCTTTTCCTAACTTTATGTCCGATGAAATATTTTAAGGCTATATCCTATTTATACCGATAAAGCGAGATCTGCTCAAAACCGTCCAAAAGCTCGTCCGAGAGATGAAACGCAGACGCGATCCCCCGCGCGACGCATTCGAGCGCGTGATCCGCCACATGACAGGGAACGCCGAGCTCCTTCGACACGAGCGGCGCGAGACCGCCGAGGAGCGCTCCCCCGCCGGTCAGCGTAATCCCGTTTTCGTGTATGTCGCCGACCAGCTCCGGCGGCGTTTTTTCAAACACCTTTTTGATACTGTCGATAATGTCGGTCGTGAGATCCCTGACCGCCTCCTCGACGTCGATCTCGCTGATCTCGACCGAAGCGGGAAGTCCGCGCAGTAAATGCCGTCCCTTTACCGTCATTTTTCGCTCGGGGCTCGGGTCAAAGACGTTCGCGAGCTGAATTTTCGCCTGTTCGGCGGACTTTTCCCCGATCAGCACCTTGTACTTCTGCGAAATATACCGCGAGATCGCCGCATCGAATTTATTTCCCGCGACCTTGACGGATTCCGATACCACGATCCCGTTGAACGAAACAACCGCGACATCGGCGGTCCCGCCCCCGATATCTACGACCATCATGCCGTTCGGCTTGGATATATCGAACCCCGCGCCGAGGAGCGCCGCGATCGGCTCCTCGATGATATAGACCTTTCGCGCGCCCGCCGTAAGCGCGGCTTCCACAACGGCGCGGCGCTCTACATCGGTCACGGAGGACGGAACGCAGATCAGAACGCGCGGCTTTAAGAGCATAGTCCCGCTTACCTTATGGATAAACTCGACGATCATCTCCTCCGCCATCTCGTTGTCCGAGATCACCCCGTCGCGAAGCGGCTTCACCGCGATGATATACTCGGGCGTCCTCCCGAGCATTCGATATGCCTCCGACCCGACCGCGAGTACCTCTTTTTTCTTTTTATCATACGCGACGATACTCGGCTCGTTTACAACGATCCCTTTTCCCCCGACCGTGATGATCGTATTCGCCGTTCCCAGATCAATTCCGATGTCAACCGAACTCATTGATTTTCTCCTTATACTCTTTCGCCGCCTTTAGTAAGGCTTCCTTCCGATTTTTATACCGCTCGTCGATTACCCCGTCCAATAAGTGCCTTAGGGTATCTCCGACCGCCTTCCCTTTTAAGCCGATCGTCAACAGGTCGTTCCCGTCGATCGCGAGATCGCGAATTTGAAAGCACTGTTCTTCCTTTAAAATTTCGCGAACCGTATCTTCCGTCTTTTGGTATTCCCGGATACGGTCGCGATATTCCGCCGCCTTCGCCGAATCGTCCGCGATATGCACCTCGATCAGCTCGCCCAAAAGCTCCGCGCCGAAGCGGTTCAGGTATCGTTTTAAAAGTGGTACGCGATCCTCGATCACCATATCGTGATATTTCACGAGCATGCAGACTCGTTCGGCGGTCGCGGAATCCATTTTCAGCTCGCGTGTCACTCTCCGCGCGATCTCGAGACTACCCTTCGCGTGCCCCTTAAAATGTCCCGTCCCGTTCTCGAGTGTGAAAAAAACCGGCTTCGCGAGGTCGTGGAGAAGCATCGCGAGCCGCAGATGCGGGAGCGGTCGGATCGCCGCGACCGCCCCGATCGTATGCTCGTATACGTCGCGGTCGTGGTACTTGGTATGCTGTTCAAAACCGACACACGCGCCGATCTCGGGGATCAGCACCGCGAAAACGTCGGAAAAATCCCTTAAAACCGCTTCACAGTCCTTCCCGCAAAGCAGTCGCGACAGCTCGGCATAGATCCGCTCCCCCGAGATCCTTTTTAAAAGCGCTTTACAGCGGTGGATCGCCGCCGCCGTCTTTGCCTCGATCCCAAAGCCGAGCCGGGAAGCAAAGCGAAGCGCGCGAAGGATACGGAGCGCGTCCTCGCGAAAGCGCTGCTCCGCTTCCCCGACCGCCCGAACGATCCCACGCGAAAGATCCGCTCTCCCCCCGAAGGGGTCAATCAACCCTTTCTCGGGGGAAAACGCCATCGCGTTGATCGTAAGATCGCGGCGTTTTAGGTCTTCCTTCAACTCTCTTGTAAAAACCACCTCATCGGGTCGGCGCAAATCGGAATACCCGCTCTCGCGGCGAAAGGTCGTGATCTCCGCCGCCTTCTCCTCCCATAAAACGCCGACCGTCCCAAACCGAAACCCACAGTCGTACGTCTTATGATCCGCAAAAACAAGTTTTACCTCCTCGGGGCGGGCGTTCGTCGTAAAATCATAGTCCTTCGGCAGCTCGCCGAGTAACAGGTCGCGGACGCACCCGCCGACGGCATACGCCTCAAAGCCGCGCTCGATAAGCCGTCCGATGATCCTCTCGGCGTATCCCGGAAGCTCGATCGTCGCTTTTACTTCATTTTTGATAACATTTGACCTACCTTTCGGTAAATATCCTTGGGCGTTTCGCCGACGAAAAAGCTTCCGTCCTCGTATAGGATCTTCCCGTTGACGATCGTCCGCTTAACGTTCTGCTTGCTCCCCGCGTATACGATATTTTTCGCGATGTTATTTAAAGGACGCATATTCGGCTGACTTAAGTCGATCTCGATAAAGTCCGCTTTTTTCCCTTTTTTAAGGCAGTCGCACGCATCGAGCCGCATGGCGCGCGCGCCGTTTATCGTCGCCATTTTTAATACCTCCGTCGCGGCGCACGCCGCCGCGTCCTCACGAACCGTTTTTTGAAGTCCCGTCACGAGGAACATCTCGCGGAACATATCGAGACAGTTGTTGCTCGCCGGACCGTCCGTCCCGATCGCGACGGGGATCTCATTCTCGAGGAAGGTACAGATCGGCGCGATCCCGCTCGCGAGCTTTAGGTTTGAGGCGGGGTTCGTTACCGCGTAAAGCCCTCGCCTCTTAAAGATCCGAATATCCTCCTCGGACATATGGACGCAATGATAGCCGCCGCCGCCGTAATTATACATCCCGATGCTTTCGAGCGTTTCCGTCGGGGTCATACCGTACCGCTCCTTACAGCCCTCTACCTCGGCTTTCGTTTCCGAATTATGGACGAAAACGGGAAGCCTTCTTCGATTCGCGAGCGCGGCTATCTCCTTCATGATCTCCATACTCGTCGTATACTCCGCGTGAAAGCCGAGGTGATAAGAGATCAGGTCGCTCATACCGCCGAAGCGGTCATAATCCTTCTCCATCTGTTCTACCGAGCCGCCGAAATTGTTGATCGAGTCACAAAGCACCGTGCGAAAGCCGCTGTCGATGCTCGCCTGCGCGATCGCGTCGGTTTTCATATACATATCAAAATTCGCGGTCATACCGCTTGTTAAATATTCTAGAATCGCGAGACGCGAGAACCAGTATACCGCGTCCGGCGTAAGCTTCGCCTCCATCGGGAAGACCCGATCGTTGAGCCAGCTCTGGAGCGGAAGGTCGTCCGCGTAAGAGCGAAGGAACGTCATCGCCGAGTGTGTGTGCGCGTTTTTAAAGCCCGGCATCAGTAAATTCCCGCCCGCGTCGATCTCTCGATCAAAGGTCTCCTCCCCTTTTTCGGGACCGATATAGGCGATCCGATCGTTTTCAACGTGAAGCTCTCCCTCGATCACCGAGCAATCGTTTTCCATCGTCATGATCTTCGCGTTATAAAATCTGAGTTTCATTTTAACATTCCTTTCCGTGCTTTAGTTAAGGCAATACCGCGCAATGAACGGCTACGCCTTTGCCCGCACATCTGTACGCCGATCATTGTGCGGTGTAGCCTTAAATCGTGCCGAGTCGCTCCGCGAGCGACCGCGTATACGGGTATCGACAGATCCCCTTTTCGGTCACGATCGCCGTGATCAGCTTCGCCTCCGTTACATCGAACGCGGGATTATAACAGCGAATGCCGCGCGGCGACATCGGGCGGCTGAAAAACATTTCGCCGATCTCCGAGGGATCGCGTTCCTCGATCACAATATCCGCGCCCGTCTTACAGCCGAAATCGACGGTCGACGACGGACAGAATACATAAAACGGGATACCGTAGTAATGCGCGAGGATCGCGAGACCGCTCGTCCCGATCTTATTCGCGGTATCGCCGTTCGCCGCGACGCGATCACAACCGACAAAACAGGCGTTCGCTTTCCCCTGCTTCATAATCACGCCCGCCATATTGTCACAGATCAGCGTTACGTCTACCCCCGCCCGATCCAGTTCATAAGCGGTCAACCGCGCCCCCTGTAAAAGCGGGCGCGTTTCGTCCACATACGCGCGAAAGTGCGACCCGCGCTCTGCCCCGAGGATCAGTGCGCCGAGCCCCGTCCCATAGACCGAGGTCGCGAGCGGTCCCGCGTTACAATGCGTGATCACGCCGTCTCCGTCCCGGATCAGCGTTAGTCCGTACTCCGAGATTGCGCGGCACATTTCTATATCCTCGTCTTGAATGGCGATACTCTCCGATCGCATTTTCGTCAGAATATCCGGGATCTCCGCTTCCCTTTCGGAAAGCGCCGCCCGTTCCACTCGATCGAGCGCGTGAACAAGATTGACGGCGGTCGGACGCGAGGAGGCGAGATAGCGTTTCACTTCGATCAGTTTTTTTAAAAAAAACTCCTTCGACCCCTCGGGGAAGCGGCTCGCGATAACATATAGCGCAAAGCCCGCACAGATCCCGATCGCGGGCGCACCGCGCACCTTCAGCGTATAGATCGCGTCATAAAATTCCTCCGCCGTTTTCAGCTCGATAAACTCGACCTCATTTGGGAGCTTCGTCTGATCTAAAATAACGACGCATTTTCCCTCGTCGGAAAGTCGGACGTTCTCAACCCGATCTCTTAATTCATTTTTCATTTCACATTTTCTCCGCGATATGAACGATCGAGGCGCGGATCAGTTTTTTAAAGAGCGGCGCGGCTTTATCGGCGGCTTCCATAACTTCTTTATGCGTGAGAGGATTTTCCGTTAAGCCACAGCCGAGGTTCGCCACGCACGAGATCCCGCAAATTTTCATCCCCGCGTGATTCGCGGCGATCGCCTCACAGGCGGTACTCATCCCGACCGCGTCCGCGCCGAGCGCACGGCACATACGGATCTCGGCGGGCGACTCAAAATTCGGCCCGGTAAGCTGGATATAAACGCCCTGTTGGAGCTTGATCCCGAGTGAATCCGCCGTATCGACAATGATCTTACGGAGGTCTTTATCATAGATCTCGCTCATATCGGGGAAACGCGTCCCGAAGGAGTCAAGGTTCGGTCCGATCAGCGGGCTCGGTACAAAGTTAGAGATCTGATCGGTGATGAGCATAAAATCCCCCGCCGAAAAGTTCGCGTTAATCCCGCCGCTCGCGTTTGTGAGGAAAAGCACCTCCGCGCCCATCAGCTTCATGAGCCGCGCGGGAAGTACGACGTCCCGCATTTCATAGCCCTCGTAATAGTGAACGCGCCCTTGCATAATGACGACGGGAACGCCGTCCATTTTACCGAACACGAACCGCCCCTTATGACCGGGAACGGTCGAGATCGGGAAGTCCTCGATCTCGCTGTAATCGACGACCGCCTCGGTCTCGATCTCGTCGGCGAGCGCCCCGAGCCCCGATCCGAGCGTGAGCGCAACCTTCGGCACAAAGTTCGTCTTTTTTCGAACACTTTCCAGACATTTTTTCAGCTTTTCGTTGTGATCCATACGATGATCCTCCTAATAATGATTTTGTTCGTTTATTTTTTTGGGAAGGCGTTCTCGCGGCTCATCTCTTAAGATCGAGTAATAACATGCGTCCACGATCCCGCGATTATTGAGATCGTGTCCGCGTAACGTCCCCTCGTACTTCATGCCGCATTTCTTCATTACCCCGCCCGAGTTGGGATTATCCGAATCATGGTATGACTCGATCCTCAGGACGTCGGTATTTTTAAAAAGGTGATCGATCACGGCGTCCAGCGCCTCGGAGGTGATCTCCCGTCGCCACCACGCCTTTCCGATACAATAGCCGATCGTCATACAGCGCGTCGTCTCCTCGATCCGAACGACGCTGATCGAGCCGACGGGTTCGGCTCTTTCGCCCTTTAAGACGATGATCCAGTTATAACAGTCGGATCTCTCATAATCGGCGACCCATTCGGATAAGAGCGCTCTTGTTTCTTCCTCGTCCTTATGCGGCTTCCACGTTAGGAATTTTGTGCCCTCCGGGTCGGAAGCCCAATTCCGATACATCAGCGCCGCGTCCGAGACCTCAAATCGGCGTAGGATCAGCCGATCCGTTTCAATAATCCTTGTTCCGCAACAGTTCATTTTATCAGCTCCCTTTTGTTCGCCTTTCTGATCCGATAGGAACAAATCGCCGAATAATATATAAAATTCCGCCGCGCCGTATCTTGAAGTATTCCAAAGATACAACAGCGCGGCGGGATCGCTCTAAAGCTTATAAAGACTTGATGATTTCGCCCATTAGGTTCGGGGTCGCGGCGATCGCGTTGGATTCGTCGGTGTCGATATGCATCGCGTCCGCGAACTGATCGCTGACACGGATCACAACGTCGCCTAAAATCGCGGCTCTACCGTCCGTTTCCGCCTTTACCCAAACGATATCCTTATTCTTTACGCCGAGCTTTTCGGCGGTCTCGGGGGTAAGGTGAACGTGGCGCTTCGCGACGATCACGCCCTTATCGATCTCGATCTCGCCGGCGGGTCCGATTACCTTACAGCCGGGTGTCCCCTCGATGTCTCCCGATTCGCGAACCACGATCGGGATCCCGATCGAGCGCGCGTCGGTCGCCGAAAGCTCGACTTGGGTCGCGGAGCGAACGGGTCCGAGGATCGAAACGTTCGCGAGCTCTTTCTTCGGTCCTACGATCGTCACCCGTTCTTCACAGGCGTACTGTCCCGGCTGGGACAGATCCTTTTTCTTCGTAAGCGCCGCGCCTTTCCCAAACAGCGCCTCGAGCGCTTCCTGCGTCACATGGATATGACGCGCAGAGGTTTCGATTAAAATTTTTTCAGCCATTTTGAAATTCCTCCATTGTGAATAGAATAAACGTAGTAACGGCAACACCGTACAATTACCGCCTGCGGCTTTGCCGTCCGATTGACAGCCATATTTTCCGCCATATTGCACAAATTTTCTTTGAAAGGCGTCAGCCTTCCTGCATAAAATCTGTACAATCTGACGAAAAATCTGACTGCCACTCGAACGACAATAATTGTGCGGTGTAGTCTAAACTTATTATACATCTTTTTCCAAAAAAAATCAAGCATTTTTGTTAATTTTTTACAGGGTCCTCCCCTTCGGCTCTCCTAACGGATAAACGCCTGTAAAATAAACCCCAAAAGGAACAAAAACGCGAGCGCGAGCGCTCCGATCCTCGCCGCAACGGAAAGTCTTTCACGATCCCTCTTTTTCATGCCGAACGATCCCTTCCATAAAATCGAAAAAAAGCGAACCTAAGCCCGCCCCACCTTATATTACAGTATACCCAAAAACGTCTTATCGCCGACCCGAACGAAGGCGTATACGGCTTTTCGCGGTGAAAAACATCAATCGCTCGGGACAAAATAATAGATTTTTTCGTCCGCGTAGGAATAATCCAACTCCTCGCGCGCGATCTCCTCGATATAATCGAGCCGATATTCGTCGCTCGAATACCGCTCGAGCTGTTCGTTTTCCGTTTTGATCTGCGTCAGCTTCGCGGAAAGCTCCTCGTATTCGGTCGATTTTTGCGCGATGTCCACCTGGATCGACACAAGCGAAATCACGGCATAAAGTAATGCGGCGACGCCAAGCAGTCCCATAAAGAAAGAACGTCTATGCTTTTTTTCTGACTTCTGCTTGAATAACATGCCGTTCCTCACCGCCCGTTTCATATGATTTCCCTATTTTAGAATTATTCTTATTATACAACATTTCGCTTGCTTTTTTCAAGTAAAATCGGATAATTTTTACTGTTTTTTCGATTTTTTGGCACAATGCGCCAAACATTGAGGAAAAAATTTGGTAAATTAAGCGATAACAACCATAAATCGGTTTTTTTAGCGCCTTCCATAAAAAATCAAAAAACGAGCGGATCGCCCGCGCGATCAGACGCGTAAGCTGTCCGAGCGTTATGAGATACACCGCTGCGCCAAAGCCCGCCGCGAGCAGATGATAAAGCCGAAGCTTTCCCCCACCGTATTCGACGACGCAACAAAAGATCAAAAACGCGCAAAACGGTAGGTAAAAAAGATCCTCTAAATGGATCAACAGCCGCCCCTTACGAAACAAAATACGAAAAAATCGAAGGAGATCATACCCGACGCCAAGTACAACGCCGATCAACGCAAAGATCCCGATCTGCTCCAAAATTTCCCGCGTGGAATCATACATAGCGTAAGCCCTTCCCTTTCAGCCATGGAACTAACGAAATAATTTACTGATAAAATTATCGGGGATATGTCGATCGTCGGAAAGATATTTCAGCGCGTCGATCCTTCCGCTGACCTCAAAATCGCCCGAACCCATGTCCAGCTCATGAACGGAAAGAGCGCTCCCATAGATCGCGAGATCGCCGCATTCGGTATGAAGGACGATCCTCTCGTCCCGGAAGCTTTCCGTGCTTTTGACGCCCGTCGCGTGTAAAAGCGAACGATTTTCCAAAATAATGCGATGATTGTTCATATTATCCTCGTTTGTGAACGTATTACACAATCATATTTATGCGTTAGGCGCGGAAAATAGAACCGTTCGGGAAAGCTTTCCCGAACGGTTCATACATATTTTTATTTTAAAATAATTTTTGCTTCACTTTGGGAAAATGATCACGCGAGACCCGCGAGAACGAGATTGACCTCGTGCTCCTCCTGCGTCGTCGCGTAATAGACTTCTCCCGTCTCCTTATTCGCGCAGAAGTAAAAGTAGTCGGTCGACGCGGCGTTTAAAACGGCTTCGATCGCGTCAAGCCCGGGGTTACAGATCGGTCCAGCGGGGATCCCTTCACAAACATAGGTGTTATAAGCGTTCGCGAAACGACCGTATCGCGCGGAGGACGCGTCGAGATACGGACGGATCTCGTTCTCAACATAGAGAACGGTAACGTCCGACTGGAGGTTCGGATAAGCCTCCGAATTTCGGATACGGTTTAAAAAGACGCTCGCGACATAATACATATCCTCCGTACCGGCGGCCTCTTTTTGAACCATAGACGCGAGCGTGATGACCTCGTCGAGCGTCATATTCATTTCGCCCATCTGTTTATACATCTGTTTCGTCATTTTTTCGTTAAAATTTTGGTACATTTTTTTGGCGGCGCTTTCGGCGTTTTCGAGTTCCCGGCTGCGCTGTTCGTCCTCGCTCTTCTTTCTTTCCTCCTTGGATTCATATTCCAGCTCGGGAACGTCGAGCGTCGCGTAAAATTCATAGGTATCGGGGAATAAATATCCCTCGAGCTGATTAAATTTCGACGACTTTTCCCGAATTCTTTTCTCAAAATCGTAGTTGTTTTGGATATTTTTATAATACTGCTCAAAATCCTCGGCATAACAAACCTTATTCTCCTCGAGGAGCTTACCGATCTCCGAGGCGGTCATACCCTCTACGATCCGTATCGTCACGGTCTTATATTCGATACTGGTGTCTTGGAGCGTGCTAAAGATCGTCATATAAGACATCGTCGAGCTGAGCGTATACGTCCCCGACTGGAAGTTATCGGATTTATGCGTAAAATCGGCGAAAAGCCGAAAGAATTTCGCGGACTGGATAATATTGTTTTCCTGTAAAATGGCGGCGACGGTCTCGACGTTCGCGCCGCTCGGGATCTCGATGTCGAGCCGAAAGTCGTTCGTCGCGATCCCCGTAAGATCGAGCGCGAAGGTCACGATATAAGAAGAAATATAAGCGGATACCCCGATGATCACGACCGAGAGGAAAGCGCCGATCAGGATAAAGGCAAAGGTGCGGGAACGCTGGCGTTGTTTTTCATAGCGGATCCTCATGTCCGCGATCTCGCGGCGAGAGCGCCTTTCCTCCTCTTCCTCCTCCGACCGAAGCTCGCGGATCCTGTTTTTTTGCGCCGCGCCGATCTCCATCATCTGGGTCGCGGCGTTATCGTAATGGACGGGCTTTTTTTCGGTTTCGTCATAATACGGCGTCTCGCGGACACCGTCCTCCGCTTTTTTTGTTTCGGGAACTTTTTTCTCCAAAGCGGGCGAGGGCGCGGGACGCGGCTTCGGCTCTGTCCTTCTCGCCGCGCTCCTCTCCTTTTTTTTATGATCGAGAGAAAACAGAACGTCGGAAAGATTTTCCGGGTAGGAAACCGATTTTTCGCGCGGCGAAGGCGCGGCTTCCGTTTTCAGCGCGGAACCCGCATCTTCGTTGCCGCTATGTAAAAACGCGGCAAGACTTTCCACATTGTCGTTTTTTCTGTCTTCCAAAATAATATCATTCCTTTCCGCCGTTCGCGGTATTACCTTAGATCGATGGTCTCCTTCTCCGTGATAAGAAGCCGAACCGGGCGGTCAAACGCCTCTCTCGGGATCTCGCCGATAAAGCTGTCGTAACAGATCCCGACGGAAAGTCCGTCGTAATCTCCCAAAAATCGGTCATAATAGCCGCCCCCATAGCCGAGCCGATAGCCGTCGCGGCTAAACATCAGCGCCGGCGTGATACAAACCGAATCCCGTCCGCCGAAAAATTCCTCCGAACCGGACGGCTCGGGGATCCCGAACGCGCCTTTTTTCAGCGCAGAGAGATCGTAAAGCCGAAAAAAACGCATAATCCCGTTTTCACATCGGGGCGCGTAGACCGCTTTTCCCAACAAGATCATCTCCCGAAGGAATTCGATCGTCCCGACCTCGAGCTCGGTCGAGAGATATGATAAGATCGCCCGAGGTTCGGTCGCGCGGATCAGCTCCGTAAGTTTAGTATGAATGGAATCGTCGTATTCTTTCTTGGTACTTTTATCCATACTTCGCCGACGAAGCAAAAGCTCGCGGCGAAGCTCCGGCTTCCCTATCGACATTGGATCGCCTCGCGGACCTTCGCGGCGGTCTCTTCGCCCGCCAGCGCCGCCGATAGCGTCAAACCGAACTCGATCGCCGCTCCCGCGCCCTTCGCGGTAATGATCTTACCGTCGCGGACGGTGAGCGCGTCGGAGACCTCCGCGCCGTTTAGGAATTTCTCAAACCCGGGGAAACAGGTCGCCTTTTTCCCGACTAAAAGATCCATTTTACCGAGGATCGACGGCGCCGCGCAGATCGCGGCGATATATCGGTCGTTTTTGACGCAGTAGTCGATCGCGTCCCGCACGGTTCGGCTTTTCTCGAGATTGAGCGTTCCGGGCATCCCCCCGGGTAAAAGGATCATTTCAAGCTCCTCGGTCGGGACGAAATCCACCTCGGTAATATCGGGGATCACGGCGACCCCGTGAGAGCTTACGACGACCTCCTCGCCGATCCCGACGGTAACGACCTTGATCTCGCTCCTACGTAAAATATCGATCGGGGCGATCGCCTCCGTTTCCTCAAACCCGTTCGCTAAAAAACAATAAACCATTACGTTTTTCCTTTCCTTCCGTTCAGACGATCCTTACGCTGAATTTTTCTTCCATGAAGCAGGGATAGTACGACTGCTTCGCTTTTCTTAAATTTGCTTCCCCCATATCCTCCTCGCGGTTGATATAGCGGTAATCCCGACAGGAATGTAAAAGAAATCGGCGGTTGATCATCGGATACGCGCCCTGATAATCGGTGAAGGCTTTTTCGGCGTGGACGACGAAAGTGTCGCTGTTTACTCTTTCGCCGAAGGTGAACGCCTGTATCGAGCCGTTCACGCGGATCAGCCCGCCGATAAGCCCGAGTTCAAAAAAATGATCCAAGCCTTTTCGTACCGCACAGACCTCGTCGCTTTTATCCGTATCGCCCGGACATTCACAAACGTTCCGACGACGCCATTCCTCGTTCATTTCGCGACATTCGTCAATATTTTCAAGCGTGATCTCCTCATAGCTCCAGTTATTTTCGCTGAACCGCGCGATATGATTTCGCTTGGCGTGATATTTTTTCCCGCTGAGCTCGGTCAGCGCGCGATATTCATAAATATAATCGTACCAGTCGGGATTTGTGTCTACCTCGGCGCTTGCGCCGTAGAGCTCCTTTAACGTCAGCATGGACAGCTTATTCATGGTCGTAAAGAAAAAGGGGACGGAATTTTCCTTACAATATTCCCGAAGCTCGCGAAGAACCTCCGCGAGATCGCCCCGCCCTGCGGGGAAAAAGAGGCCGTTTTTATTACGGATCAGATAAAAATCCTTATAACGACAAATACGGGTCTCAAAGACCTCCTGCCAACAATAATTGTTCCCGAAGCTGTATTCACAGCCGCGAAAATCCGAAAAAGCGAGAAGCTCGTCCGCCCACGCCTTATCCGAAAGAAGGATCGGTCTGAATTCAAGCATTGGTCTCTATCTTCCTTTTTCTTAATATTTTAAGGATCTCTTCTCCGATCTCCTCCGCGCGTCGCGGCTCGCCGTCCCGATCACAACGGATCGTTTCCCAGCCAAAGCGTTCCCCGACATAAAGCGCCGCCTCACGGCAGGCGTTTAAAAAAGGAACGTTTCGTTCGTGGAGATCCTTTTTTTCTTCCTCCCCGCCGTACCGCTCCGTTAAGAGCCTCTGAGAGATCGCGATCGGCATATCAAGGAAGATCGTCAGATCCGGCTCGGGAAGCCCGAGCTTTTTATATTCAAAGTCAAAAAGCCACGCGAGATAACCGTCCCAATCCTCCCGCGTCAGCTTCGTCATCTGATAGATCGCGTTTGAGGAGGTATACCTCGCCGAAAAAAGCGGCGCTCCGCTTTGATAAAGCGCTTCCCAATGTGTTTTATAACTCGTGTATCGATCGACCGCGTACATGGCGCTCGCGGAATACGCGCTGACGCCGGGGTCGCTTTCGCGATAGCGATCGGCGAGATAATCGCTGATGATCCGCCCGCTATGGGTATTATAATACGGGAAGGTGATAAAATGAGCGTTTGTGTATGTTTTTTTAAGGAGCTCGAGCTGGGTCGATTTACCGCAGCCGTCCAGCCCCTCTATAACGATCAGCATAAAAACCCTTTCCTAAAAGCGACTCAAATGTTTTCTGTATTATTTTACCATATTTCTCCTTTTACGTCAAGCAAAAAAGGAATTTTTGGACGAGATATTTCTTGGGAAGGACTTCTTCCCCGCCAAAAAAGAATGAAATCGGACAAACGGCAATATATTATATTATCCGACGTATCGGAATCCGGGAGGTAGGCTATGAAGAAAAAAGGATTTGCGCTGAACGCGGCGATCATGTTTATCGCGATGTTTATCACGAAGGGCTTAGGGGCTGTATTAAAGATCCCGCTCGGTAATATTCTCGGCGGAGAAGGAATGGGCTATTTTACGACCGCGTACAGTATATTTACGCCGATCCTCGCGTTTACCTGTTCGGGTATCCCGACGATCGTGACCCAAGTCACCGCGCGGTACGCCGCGCAGGGAAAATACCGCGAGATCTTCCGCTTTCGCCGAAGCGCGATCTTACTCGGCGGGGGGATCGGTCTGGCGGGGACGGCGGTCATTTATATGATCTCCGCTCCCTTCGCCTACTATGTCGCCAATTCGCCGGGAAGCCTCCCCGCGATCTTGATGATCGCGCCCGCCGTTTTCAGCTGTTCGGTCACGGCGGTCTATCGGGGATATTACGAGGGAATGTCCGATATGCTCCCGACCGCCGCGTCTCAGATCATCGAGGCGGCGGTAAAAGCGGGGATCGGCGTCGGCGCTTCTTACTTTGTGTATATTCGCGGAGCGGAATATTTTGACAGCGCCGAAAAAGCGCTCCCCTACGCGGCGGCGGCGGCGATCCTCGGCGTTACGATCGGCGAATACTGCGGGACGTTTTATATCGTCCGAAAGGTTCGCCGGGAAACAAAGACCGCTCGAAGGGGCGTAAAGCTCCCGAAAGTTCCTTTTGAGGAAACGGCGGAGATCATGAAGGATATTTTCCTCCGCTCGCTCCCCGTCGCGGCGGGCGCCGCCGCCTCTAACCTGATCTCCTTTACCGACCTTCTCACCGTTTCAAACTGTATCAACCTATCGCGAAGCTTGTTTCCCGATACCTTTTCGTCCGTTCCCTCGCTTTCGGCGGCGCTCTCCTCCGCGCCCGCCGACCCGGGGAATTTCCTGTACGGAAGCTATTCGGGGCTTGTGCTTTCCGTCTATATGCTGACCTCGGCGGCGGCGGGGCTGATCGCGCGATGCTCGCTCCCCAAGCTCGTCTTCGCGGTGGAGACGGATCGCCCGGATCACTTGGAACGATGCGTTACGCTGATGTTAAAGGGAACGGCGCTGATCGCCGTACCGATCTCGCTGATGATGGCGGTACTGTCCGAGCCGATCCTTCGCCTCCTTTACCCGATCCGAGCCGCCGAGGTCGCGGTAAGCGTCCTTCCGCTACGTATCCTTAGTCTCGGCGGAGTCATAAGCGGACTCGGCGGGGCGATCTTTACCTTATTTCACGCTTACGGCGATTTTAAAACACCCGTAAAGCTGACCCTCTACGGCGGACTAACCAAGTTTTTATTGAATGTGGCGCTTCTTACGATCCCGACGATCAATATTTCCGGCGCGGCGCTCGCGACCGTGATCTCAAACATCGCGATCACGGGGTTCGCGTATTACTCGCTCAAAAAGCGGCGAGCGCTGAAGCTCCCGTTATTCTCCGCCACCCTCCCGTCCCTGCTGGCGGGGACGATCTGCGCCGCCTGCCTTTCCTTTATATACCCGATCGTTTCCGAGAAGCTCGGATCGATCCCGGGCGTACTCCTTCCTTTGGGGATCGCGTCCTTCCTTTATTTATTCCTGCTCTTTCTCTTTGACGCGCGGGAGCTTGGCGAAATTTTTCGGGATCTTTGGGGAAAAAATGAAAAAAAGCCTTGTAAAATCCCCGAAAAAGTTGTAAAATAAAGGAAAACGGAAAGGAAGATACAAGATGTTTAAAATGAAGGAAAAATATACGGTGGACGATCTCCGCGAGATCATGAAGGAGCTTCGGAGCGACCATGGCTGTCCTTGGGACAGAGAACAGGATCACCACTCGATCCGAAAGGACGTTTTAGAGGAGGCTTATGAGGTCGCCGAGGCGATCGACAGCGACGACCCCGATCTTTTAAAGGAGGAGTTGGGCGACCTTTTACTTCAAGTGATCTTTCATAGCGAGCTTGAGGCGGAGAAGGGTGTTTTTGATCTCGACGACGTCGCGGACGGGATCTGTAAAAAGCTGATCTACCGTCACCCGCACGTGTTCGGCTCGGTCCGGGTATCGGATTCCGACGAGGTGCTTCGTAACTGGGACTCGCTGAAAAGTAAGTCGAAGGAGGAAAAAAGCGTTACGGATCGCCTAAACAGCGTCCCGAAGCTGCTTCCCGCGCTGATGCGGGGCGAGAAGGTATGGAAGCGTGCGACGAACGCGGGTCACGACTATCCCGACGCGGGCGAGATCATAGCGACCGTAAAGGGAGGGATCGCATCGCTCGAAAGCGCCGTTTTAGAGGAAAACGATATAAAGACAGAGGAAGAATTAGGGAATATTTTGTTCTACTGCACAAACTTGGCAAGATTTTTGAAAAAAGATAGTGAAAAAGCCTTGACATTTGCGATAAATCGGTTTATAATACAATTTAGTCAGGTCGAGACCCTAGCCGAGAAAGAGGGAAGGTTTTTTTCGGATTTATCTCAAAGCGAGCTGCGCGACTTTTGGGAAACGGTTCGGGATTCCTCGATTTAAGACGACGACCGGCTGGTACGGAAAGGATTTATTTTTTGGAGGTTTAAAATGACAAAGGCAGAATTCATTACGGCAGTAGCAGACAAGGCGGGAATCAGTAAGAAGGACGCAAACGCCGCACTCACGGCGGTTATCGACACGATCACCGACACGCTCGCGAAGGGTGATAAGGTACAGCTTGTAGGCTTTGGAACATTTGAGGTACGTGAACGGAAGGCTCGCGAAGGCATCAACCCGCAGACGAAGGAAAAGATCTCCATCGAGGCGGCAAAGATCCCCGCGTTTAAGGCGGGTAGAGCGTTAAAGGACGCTGTTGCAAAGTAAATTTATCGCTTATTTTGAAATGAAACGGATTGCTGTGTCGGCGCGGTTGGCGGTGTTCAGAACAATCCGTTTTTTATTTTTAAAGAATTTTAACCGATATACAAAAACCGTACAAATTTCGGGAAGGAAGGTTCATAAAAATGAGACTGGATAAATATTTAAAGGTTTCGCGCCTTATCAAAAGAAGAACGGTCGCGAACGAAGCCTGTGACGCGGAAAAGATCACCGTAAACGGTAAGATCGCCCGCGCCTCTTATGAGGTAAAGCCCGAGGACGTTATCGAGATCAATATCGGGAAGACACCGCTCAGAGTAAAGGTCGTTAAGGTCGCGGAGGTCGTCGGGAAGGACGGCGCCTCGGATCTTTATACGGTGCTTTGATCGGAACGGATCGGAAAGGAGGAGATCAAGCTTGGCTGAGCTTCTTTCGCCGGCGGGCGAATATGAGAGCCTCGAGGCCGCCGTCGATTACGGCTGTGACGCGGTATATCTCGGGGGACAAGCCTTCGGTATGCGGGCGAATCCCAAAAATTTTGATCCCGAGGAGCTTTCACGCGCCGTCGCCTACGCGCATAAACGGGGCGTAAAGGTCTATCTGACCTGTAACACCGTCCCGACGAACGACGAGATCGCCTTATATCCGCGCTTTATCCGTTCCGCCGCCGACGCGGGGATCGACGCGGCGATCGTCGCCGACCTCGGCGTACTCTCTTTCACAAAAAAATACGCGCCCGACCTCGAGATCCATATGTCTACCCAAGTCGGGGTCATGAATTATGAGACCGCGAACGAATTGTATCGGCTCGGCGCGAAGCGCGTCGTCTTAGCGCGTGAGGTAAGTCTCGACGAGCTTCGTAAGATCCGTAAGAATACGCCGCCCGAGCTTGAGCTTGAGGTATTCGTCCACGGGGCGATGTGCGTTTCCTTTTCGGGGCGCTGTCTTTTGTCGAAATATTTGGCAAAGCGCGACGCGAATCGCGGAGAATGCGCTCAGCCCTGTCGCTGGAAATATTACTTAACGGAGGAAACGCGACCAGGCGAGCGATACGAGATCGCCGAGGACGATCGCGGGAGCTATATCTTAAACGCCCGCGATCTTTGTATGATCGAACATCTTCCCGCCCTTTTAGAGGCAGGCGCGGACAGCCTCAAGATCGAGGGACGGGCGAAATCCGCTTATTATACCGCGATCGTTACGAACGCCTATCGCTGTGCGCTCGATCATGCGATTCGCGGCGAAAGCGCGCCGAAGTGGACGAGAGAGGAGGTCGATAAGGTCAGCCACCGCCCGTACTGTACCGGCTTTTTCTTCGATCGTGAGGACGCGGCGCAATACTACGAAAGCAGTCGTTATTTCCGCGACTGCGATTTCGTCGGAACGATCGAAGGCTGTTCGGAGGGAAAAGTGACCGTGATCCAGCGGAATTACTTCACATTGGACGACGAACTTGAGATCCTTTCCCCGGGGCGTAAGCCGATCCGCTTTACCCCGACGGAAATGTACAACGAAAAGGGGGAAAAAATTCACGCCGCCAATCACGCGATGGAGCGGATCACCTTCCCCATTAAGGCGGACTTTCCCAAAAATTCGATCTTACGAAAGCCGTCGGATAACGAGCGAAAAATGAATTTCGGTAAGTAGTGTACGAGCAGTATACTGCGTATCCTTGTACTGCTTTACCGATCGGATCACTTTTTTGAAAAGAGGTTTTGACAGTGTCGACAAAAACGACAAGCCGAAAAAACGCGATAAAAAAATATTTCCGCAATCTGCTCAATATCCGCGGGGATATGATGAGCCACGAGGAGCTATGTGAGATGATGGAGGAAAACACCATCATCCACGGCTCGAATATGTGGATATTGATGCTGGCGATCCTAATCGCGTCCATCGGACTGAACGTAAACTCAACGGCGGTAATAATCGGGGCGATGCTCATTTCGCCACTGATGAGCGGAATTTTGACGATGGGTTATTCCCTCGCGACGTGCGATTTGACTATGCTGCGTAAAGCGTTTACCGGCTTTGTGACACAGGTCGTTATCAGTCTGATCACATCGACAATATACTTTTTGATTACTCCTCTTGACGATCCGACAAGCGAGATGATAGCGCGAACAAGCCCTACGCTTTGGGACGTGCTGATCGCGCTCTTCGGTGGTGTCGCGGGAATGATCGGCAACACGCGCCAAAAAAAGAGCAACGTTATCCCGGGTGTCGCTATCGCTACCGCGCTTATGCCGCCGCTTTGCACAGCGGGCTATGGTATCGCTACCTTACAGCTTCGGTTTTTTCTCGGTGCGTTTTATTTATTCGCGATAAATACGCTGTTTATTATGCTCTCGTCGGCGTTTGTGACAAGGCTGTTGCGTGTTCCGACCCACGACGTTCTTGACAGGAAAAAACAAAAGCGTATAAAACGAGTTATCACGTCCATTACTGTTATCACAATAATCCCAAGTATACTTGTTGGCGGGATAACCGTTTTTAGCAGCGCTATGGAGCGGAAGGTTTCAAATTATTTATCGAACGAAATGGTGTTCACCGACACACAAATGGTTCAGAGCAGCACCGATCACGTTAATCACGTGATCTCCGTATCGCTGGTGGGCGCAACGATCTCCGACGATGTTATAGCGCGCCTCGAACAGGAACTGACGCGGTATGATCTCAAGGATTACACGCTCCACGTAACGCAAAATAGGATAACAGAGATCGAAAACACCGACAAGGTCACGATAGCATTACAGGAAAATACAATAGGACAATTACAGGATCGGCTCACCGAACAGCAAAAAACACTCGACGAACAGGCGAAGACCATCGACGAAATGCGCGAGCAATTGGCTGAAAAGGTTGATTATAACGTACTTTCAAGCGATGTAGAACAAATTTTCACCAAGCTTACCGACTGCGGGTGCGGACTTATTTCGACCGGGAACGGGGAGTACATACTGCTCACCGCTAACGCCGCCGAACCGCTTACCGCCGAAGAAGAGCAGGCTGTCAAAAACTGGTTGTCGCTCGAAAGCGGACTCGACGACATTCGCCTGAATATTGTCGAACCGTCGGTAAATGATGATCAACCATAAAACTACAGCCCGAAAGTGGTCGGATAAGACCGCTTTCGGGCTTTGTTGCTTCGATAAGACCTTATAACTTCTTTATAGGATGACGAATAACCGTTTTCAGCTTTTCGGGAGCGACGCGTCTTGCGTCCGAGAGATATATTTCGTGGTGAAAGCGCTTGTCCGAAATATCCGGCGCATACCCTTCCCGTTCCGCGAACTCATTCATGAGCCGAACGGTCTCCGGCTCGTCGTCATAGCTCCCGATGTGCATACATTGTACGCATAATCCCTCGTCATAGCGCAAAAACTCCGCCTTGGAAAAATCCGTTTTCTTCTTTTGGGTCGCTTCCTCGACCGCCCAGTCAAAATCGGCTTTTCCGACGAAGTCGGGCAGGCGGATCAGCGACAGCCACCTAAAATTTTCTTTATGCAAATAGTCTATATTTTTCGCCCCGTCCTGCCACCAAAAGCCCTCGAGCGGCGGTACGACGTAATCAAAATACCCCTCGATCCGATGATCTCCCTTTTTACTCATCTTGATCGTAAACGCGATCCCGTACAAAAGCCCGATCGACCGCTTGTATTCGCCGTCCTCCGAGTTCGGGTCTCCCCTACCCCGAACGGCGATGTAATTCATCGGCGGTATCGTGACGATCGTCGGCGTTTTGGGCGGCATATAGTATTCCTTATATTCCTTTTTATAGTCAAAAGCCATTGTTATGAATGCTCCTTTCCGCTTTTCCGCTTTTTCGCTTACCGTCGCTTTGCCCTGTCAGTCGAAGTTCAGCGCCTTAAAACAATCTCCATAACTTCGTTGACAATGTCCTCAAGCTCCTTTGCGCCGTCGATCACATAATCATAATCGGAAGCCGGATCTTCCGACATTTGAGCATAAGCGACTCTTGTATATTTTAAATAGTTATCCAGCTCATTGCGAATTTCATCCGCCGTAGCCTCTTTCATGTCTCTGAGAATCCTTCGAGCCATCGCTATATCCAACGGCGTATCGATAAATATACAGCGATCCAAATAGTCCTTGATCGTTTGGTGTTGGTACGCGAACGGATAATCCAACAATAGATAGTCATATTCGCCGCTGTGAATGATCCTTTCGATATCCGTTTTTAGCGGAGATAGATCCCATACGTGAACATCCGCCCCTTCCGATATCCATTTTGGGAAGTCCTCGACCTCTCCCTCGAATGAATAATCGTCAAAGTGAAGCGACGCCGTTCTTGTCAGCCGTTCTTTTACAGCGTTTACAACCGTTGTTTTTCCGCCCGCCGTCACGGCTCCGATCGCTATTATTTTCATGATCCGCTCCTTTCGTCTTATCTCCGCTATCCATCCATATTACGACTTTCCGATTTTGGAATATCCGTTTTCAAATTCCTTGCCTTTATCAAACGAGGAGATCTCATCGCTCGACAGATCCCCCTTCCCGTCGTAGCGATAAAAGCGCCCGTCTTTCGCGATAAATTCCATCACGCAATAATCCTCATCGTCTATTCCCTTCGGATAATACTTCTCATCACCTTCGTTCCAGAGAAGCTCTTTAACTTCTCTTTCAAAGTGGATCACAACATTCCCGTATAAACAGATCCCCTCAAATGTTACATCGTCCGAAAAATAAAGACACGCGTTTCCGTTCTTTATGAGGCTTTGAACATGAGCCGAGCTTGTATTTGTCGATATGAGATGTCTGCCCAATCCTTTGTGCCATACACAGAAAACCCTGCGAACATTCTGCCTCCCCGTTTCGTCCGTATAACCGATCGTTGCAAACAGAGAACGATCGATCAGCGACATGATCTCATTGTTTGTCATAAAATATCCTCCTCTAAATTTCGAGAGATCGAAAAATTTCAATGTTACGGAAAATCCTTCGGAACGCCGTATTTTAAATTGCATTTAGCCGCAGCCGCCACAACCACTAAATGCTTCGGGAGACCTGTTTCTATCGTCATACCGGAAATTTCCCGAAATTTTTGTCCGCACAAATCGGGATAACAATGAAACAAGAGACCCGCAATATCCCTTTGAACGGAAATGCTTTCGCTTTCCAGATACGGTAATAGCTTCTCTTGTCGGTTTTCATCAATAAGCTTTCGTGCAAGCTTTCTCATTTTATCAAAATATCGATTATACCTGCCCATTGATCGATCGTTCAACAAGGCTTGTTCTCTCCGTTGACAGCACTTTAGGATTTCGGAAACGTAATCCGTACCGCCCATTTATCAGCCCTCCGTTCGTTAAAAAACTATAAGTTGTCCTCTCTATCATTTTTATTAGATCGCGCCTCCGTTCTCTTGACCGAAGGCGCGACTTTTTACATCATTCTACTTCCCGCCAAAGCAATTTTATCGATTAGGTACGGTACAGACTCCCGTAAGCGGCGCAGGCTCTGTAATCCGCGCCCTCGGGATCTTTCGTCCCGAACGCTGTCCAGCAGTGCGGACGGTATAAGCGCTCCTCCGCGATATTATGGAGCGAAACGGGGATACGGAGCATCGAGGCGAGGGTCACGAGGTCGTCCCCGATATGACCGTATACGAATGCGCCGTGATTCGCGCCCCAGCTCGCCATAACGGTATAAACGTCCTTACACGCCTTTTCGTCGCAGATCGGCGCGAACCAGGTAGACGGCCACGTTTTATCCGTCCTGTCCAAAAGGATCTTATTGACGTTTTCGGGAAGTTCGACGGTGTACCCCTCGACGATCTGGATCGTCGGTCCGAGATTTTTCACATAATTTACTCTCGTAAAGGTACAAGGCATAACGCCCTTCGTCGAAAAGCTGCTCGAAAATCCGCCGCCGCGGAAATAGCCGAGATTCGCGCAACACCACTTCGTCTGATCAAGACAAGCCTTAATGTCCTCGTCGGTCATATCCCACCAGCTTTTCATCACGCTTTCGCCGTTCTCGGTCGACGCGCCGGTCCCGTCGAGCGCCGCCGCGCCGCTGTTGATCATATGGATAAAGCCGTTCGCCGCTTTTCCCTCCGGCTTCCAGCCGGTAACGCGCTCTACCGCCTCGGGCGACCAGTACGTCCTTACGTCGGCGAAGACCGTCGCCTTCCCCGTCAGCTCGTGCATCAAAAGCATCGCCGTACCGTTCAGCCCGTCGTTTTCCGTCGCGAATGGGATCGGCTCGCGCTTCCCGTTCCAGTCGAAGGTCGAATTGAGGATCGCCTCGGTGAAATCCGCGTTCGGCATAAAATCCGTCCACATGCGCTGACCTTGGAAGCCGCCGAGCGCCGCGTTCCTTCCCTTCGCCTCCTCGAGCCAGCCCATTTCCGCGAGCTTCGGGTTTCCGCGAAGGATATCCGTAAAGATACAGGTCATTTTCGCGATAAATTCCCAGTTTTGTTCCTTCTCCTCATCGGCCAGGAACGTTCTTTGATAAAACATTCCGTCGGTCGGGTTAATATCGACGCCCTCTTTACAGTTCTCTTTGATCCAGGCGAGTGCTTTTTCATACTCCGCCTTATCATAGATCCCGAGCTTTTCGCGGCGGATGATCTCCGACATATCGACCCACTCGGGGTGCATGCCGAGGTATTCACGGAAAAAGGCTTCGTTACAGTACGAACCCGCGATCCCCATTGCGACCGCGCCGATGTTGACATAACTCTTCCCGCGAATATCGCCGACCGCCGCCGCGCATTTCGCGAAGCGAAGGATCTTTTCGGCGACGTCGGCGGGGATCTCCATATCGTCCGCATCCTTTACGTCATGCCCGTAAATGGAGAAGCAAGGCATTCCGATCTGTGCGTAAGCGGACATCGCGGCGGCGAGGAATACCGCACCGGGGCGCTCCGTCCCATTAAAGCCCCATACCGCCTTGATCGTATTCGGGTCTTCGTCGATGACTTGGGTCACATAACACCAGCATGGCGTGACGGTGAGCGTCGCCACAACATTTTCGCGTGAGAATTTTTCACGACAGGCGGCGCTCTCCGCGATCCCTCCGATCGTCGTATCCGCGATCACACATTCGAGCGGTTCTCCGCTCGCATGACGGACATTTTCCGTAATGAGCTTTTCCGCCGCCCGCGCGAGCGACATTGTTTGTTCCTCGAGACTTTCGCGTATCCCGAACTGCCTCCCGTCAATGACGGGTCTGATCCCGATTTTTACCGACATTTTAACCATTCCTTTCTTGTTGGGTGAAACGTTCACAAAATTTAAAATCAGGAACTTTTCACCCGTGTTATTTGAACGCCACCGGCGTTTTCTCCAAATACTCACAACGGGAGCTTTCCGCTTCGCGCGTCCGAAAGCATCACGCGGGCGTTGATCCGTTGGCGTTCCGCCTCAAATTTCGTCTCCTCGATTGCTTTTTCCATGTATCGGATCGCCCGCTCCTCGTTCTCCGCCGAACCCGTTTGATGATAAACATAGACCTGTAACGCCAAGAAATCCATTGCGCCGAAGGCGTTCTTTTTCGCGGGCATATACCGCCCGATTAGGTCTAACGCCTCGGCGTAATTCCCGTCCGCCGCCTCGATCGTTACCTGACAGATCCGAAGGAACGCAATCTGGATCTTATACCGATTATCGTAAATGAATTTATCAAGGAAAAATCGATTACTGTCCCATATATTCCGCGCCAGCGGGACATCGCCCTGAAACAAAGCGGTCTGGATATAAAGGACAAGATAAAGAACGCGGTTGATCGCGTCGGTTTCGGGGATACGAAGCTGATCCAAAAGAAATCTCGCACGCTCGGGATCGCCCATACGAAGGTGGATCTCGGCGTAATAGATACGGGTGAAGTTATTCGGCTTTTTCCCTCGGATATGCTTTTCCTCAAAAGCCTCACACATCTCGCGGCACCAACCCTTTTCCTCATAGATCCGCTGATAGCTGTGGACCCGCGAAACGTGTATGATCCCGGTCAGCGAAAAGATCAACGCGAAAAATCCCGCGACCCCGACCGCGATCAGAACAACCGTAAGAGCGCTGATCTCCCGTCCGTGAAGCCCTTCCGAAAAATAAAGGAGGAGGACGACCACGAGACCGAACAGATAAGCTTTCCAACCCGTTTTAAGACAGCCTCTCATAAAGCGCAACCAAAGCGTCAGCTTATATTTCATTCCGTCCTCCCGTCCTTCATCGTTCCTGTTTTTTTCGTTTATGAAAGTATATGCGAGACGATTTATTAAGAGAAATAGTCGATCCCCGCCTTAAACATCGGGATCTCTTTATTCCCGTCCACGTTGATACAACAGTTCGACGAGATCCGCTCGCTATGCCCCATTTTCCCGAAAACGCGTCCGTCCGGCGATAGGATTCCTTCGATCGCGCGCATGGAGCAGTTCGGATTATAGCGGATATCCATCGTCGGATCTCCCGAGAGGTCGACGTACTGCGTCGCGATCTGTCCGTTTTCCGCTAATTTTTTCAGAACGCCCTCCGGCGCGACGAACCGCCCCTCGCCGTGAGAGATCGGGACGGAATAGATCTCGTCGGGCTTACAGTACATCAGCCACGGCGACTTATCGGTACAGATTCGGGTATTTACAAGCTGTGACTCGTGATGATTGATCGAGTTAAAGGTAAGCGTCGGGCTTTCCTCGGTAAGCGAAACGATCTCGCCGAACGGAACAAGTCCCAGCTTGACGAGCGCTTGAAAGCCGTTACAGATCCCGAGTATCAGTCCGTCGCGGCGACCGAGCATTTCGTGAACCGCCTCCCGTATGATCGGATTTCGGAAAAAGGCGTTGATAAACTTCCCCGAGCCCTCCGGCTCGTCCCCGCCGCTAAAGCCGCCGGGGATCGCGATGATCTGGCTCTCGGCGATCCGCTTTGCGAAAGCCTCTACCGATTCCCTAATATGCGCTGCGCTTAAATTACGGATCACGAATTGCTCCGCGATCCCGCCGTTACGGTTAAACGCGTCCGCCATATCATATTCGCCGTTCGTCCCCGGGAAGACGGGGATCAGTACGCGCGGCTTCGCGATCTTATTCGCGGGGGCGCATAGTACGGGCGTACTTCCCTTAAAGGTGATCTTTTCCGGCGCGGGAAGAACGGTTTTTGTTTTTCCTTTAAAGATCGGCTCTAAGACCGCGTCCCATTTCTTTTCGAGCACTTCAACGTCTAAAACGGTATCGCCGCAGGAGATCTTATATTCGTCGATTGTTTCGCCGATCTCCTCCGCGCCCTCGATCGTCCCGTTCGCCTCAATCACGAACGCGCCGTAACAAAGCGAAAAGAGCCGCTCGTCCGATAAGGGCTTTAATTTCGCGCCGATCCGATTTCCTAAGGTCATTTTAAAGATCCCCTCGGCGAGACCTCCGTTCGCGAGCGACCAAACGGAGATCGCTCTCCCGTCGGAAATCGCGTCTTCGACGATCGAGAATACCCGTTTTACTTCCTCAAAATCGGGGAGCATATTTTCGTCGTATTTCGGCGCGATAAAATAGATTTTACTGAAGGGACACTTAAACTCGGCGGAGATGACCCGATCCGCCTTCGCGGTCGATACGGCGAAGGAAACGAGAGTCGGCGGAACGTCGATCTTTTCAAAGGTCCCGCTCATGGAATCCTTCCCGCCGATCGCGCCGCAACCGAGCGCGATCTGAGCCTTATACGCACCGAGAAGGGCGCTGAAGGGCTTCCCCCACCGCGCGGGGTCTCCTTGTGTCCGCTCGAAATATTCTTGGAAGGTGAGCCAGCATTTTTTACTACTCCCGCCTGCTGCGACGATCTTCGCGATACTTTCGACGACCGCGAGCGCCGCGCCGTGATACGGCGACCGAACCGCGACCTCGGGATTATAGCCCCAGCTCATTAAAGAGGCGGTCGTCGTTTCACTGCCCGGTACGGGGAGCTTCGCCGCCATCGCCTGAACGGGGGTCTGCTGTGTCCTACCCGAAAAGGGCATCAAAACGGAAGCCGCGCCGACCGTCGCGTCAAAGCGCTGGACTAACGCCCGCTGGGAGCAGACATTCAGCTCACTAACAAGTCTTTCCCAATCCGAGACGGTATTTTTATAACCCCGCGTGTAGGAAACGGAAGGGTTCGGAACGGAAACATCGGTATGCTTTTCCGCGCCGTTTGAGTTTAAAAATTCCCGGGAAATATCACAGATCGTCTTCCCGTTCCAATTCATTTTAAGTCGCGGCTCGGTCTCAACGACGGCGACGGGCGTCGCCTCGAGGTTTTCGCCCTCGGCTAAGCGGATAAAGCGCTCTACGTCGTTTTTATCCACGACGACCGCCATACGCTCCTGTGACTCCGAGATCGCGAGCTCGGTCCCGTCGAGCCCATCGTATTTTTTCGGAACGGCGTTTAGGTCGATCGTAAGCCCGTCCGCGAGCTCCCCGATCGCGACGGATACGCCGCCCGCGCCAAAGTCGTTACATCTCTTGATCAAGATCGTCGCCTCGCGGTCACGGAACAGCCGCTGGAGCTTTCGCTCCTCGGGCGCGTTCCCCTTTTGTACCTCCGCGCCACAGCTCTCGAGCGACGAAACGCTATGCGATTTTGACGAGCCGGTCGCGCCGCCGCAACCGTCCCGCCCCGTTCTACCGCCGAGAAGGATAATGACGTCCCCCGGCGCGGGTCTTTCGCGGCGAACATGATCGGCGGGAGCGGCGGCGATCACCGCGCCGATCTCCATACGCTTCGCCGTATAGCCGTCGTGATAGATCTCCGCGACATGACCCGTCGCTAAGCCGATCTGATTTCCGTAAGAGGAATATCCCGCGGCGGCGGTCGTCGTGATCTTACGCTGAGGGAGTTTCCCCTTGATCGTCTCCGATACGGGGAGGAGCGGATCGCCCGCGCCGGTCACGCGCATCGCCTGATACACATAAGCGCGCCCGGACAGCGGATCGCGGATCGCGCCGCCGAGACAGGTCGCCGCGCCGCCGAAGGGTTCGATCTCCGTCGGGTGATTATGCGTTTCGTTTTTGAACATGAGCAACCATTGCTCGTCCTTCCCGTTCACGTCGACAGTCAGCTTTACCGAGCAGGCGTTGATCTCCTCGCTCTCGTCGAGATCCTTTAAGACCCCGTCGGCTTTTAGCTTTTTCGCCGCGAGCGTCGCGAGATCCATTAAACAGATCGGCTTATTCCCGCGCCCGAGCTCCTCCCGATCCACGAGATATTCGCGATAGGTCTCCGCGATATACGGCGCATTGATCTCCGCATGATCGATGATCGTCCCGAACGTCGTATGACGGCAATGATCCGACCAATAGGTATCGATCATTCGGATCTCGGTCACGGTCGGGTCACGCCTTTCGGTCTTGAAATAATCCTGACAAAATTTGATGTCGTCCGTATCCATCGCGAGACCATAGCGACGGATAAAATCGTTCAGTCCTTCGCGGTCGAGGTCGAGGAAGCCGTCAAGAACCGCGATCTCGGTCGGGATCTCATATTTCAGCTTCAACGTTTCATAGGTCTCAAAGCCACATTCGCGGGATTCGACCGCGTTGATGAGGAAATGCTTGATCTTCTCAAAGTCGGGGTCGCCGATCGACCCGCTTAAAAGATAGATCTTCGCGTATTTTACGATCGGTCGTTCGCCCTGACAGAGAAGCTGGATACATTGCGCCGCGCTGTCGGCGCGCTGGTCAAACTGACCGGGGAGAAACTCGACCGCGAACATCCGCTCATTCTCCGAGAGGGACGGAAGCTCATCAAATACGCGGTCTACCGGCGGCTCGGAAAAAACCGTCGGGATCGCCCGTTTCATATCCTCGGGGCTGATCTCCTCGACGTCGTATCGGTTTATGACCCGTACCCCGTCGATCCCCTCGACCCTAAGCGCGGTTTTAAGATCGGACAGTACCGCCTCTCCTTCTACCGCGTACTGCGGCTTTTTTTCGACATAAATTCGATAAACTGACATATCAAATCCCTTTCTTTTTCGTCGGTGTTTCTCCGAGTTTCGTTTTAACGCCGCGAATACCCAAAGGTAAAAGCGACCCTTTAATCTCTTTCTCTATTTTATCACACGCGGCAGTATTTGTCAATGAAAATCAGCGGGAGCGCCGAGCTTTTTCCGCCGAAAAAGACGCGGATCAAAACGATCGCGGCGAAAGGCACGAAAGCCCGCCGACCTACGAAAATGCACATAAATAATAAAAGAATAAGCCTCGGGCTTCGGTAGATTTCCGAAACCCGAGACTTGTCTCTTTAAGTATTTGAATTTGTTTTACGCCCCATACTCTCGTTATAAAAGGCGTATCCGTGTCTCCCGTGTTCTTTTACGTAATAAAGCGCCGTATCCGCCCGATTATAAAGCTCCTCCGAATAACCGCTCTCGGAAAAAGCCGCGCCGACGCTTAAAGTCACATGCGGGATATTCGGCTCGGGATAGGCTAAAAGCTCGCTGATCGAGTTGATCTTTCGTTCGAGGTTCTCCTTCGCCGTGATCGGTATATCCAATACGATCACCGCGAATTCGTCACCGCCGATCCGCGCCACACAGTCCGTCGCGCGGAAATGAACCTTTAAAAGCTTTGAGACACGTCTTAAAACGGCGTCCCCCGTTTGATGACCATAGCGGTCGTTGATCTGTTTAAATTCGTCTATGTCGACGATCAAGAGCGCGATATTCGCGTCATGGCTGCAAAGCTCGATATACTGCTCAAAAGCCTCGCGGTTCACAAGTCCCGTAAGCGGGTCATGCTCCGCCTTATATTTTAACATTTGCTCGTTCGCGCAGTTGATCTCGTAAATACTGTTATAGGTCAGCGCGAGGTATTTAAACTCGTATGCCCCGATGATTTTGAGCATTTCGCCGTCTCGGATACAATCCATATAGATCTTTAACGGACGGACGATCAGGTGAACGATCAGGATAAAGATCACGATATTCATGATGAATAGGACGCTGATAAACACGACCTGTTTATTCAGGGTGCGCGTGAGCTCTTCGGCACAGCTCGCCTTTTTTTCATCGATCAGCCCGATCTGACGGTCGATAAATTTCTCGACGTATACGTTGATCGCCTGTTTTTCGTTCTGATAAACCGAGCCGAATACCCGCTTTTGCGCCTCGAGGAGCTTTTCCTCCGCCGAGAGCGCCGCATCCGCTTTTGTCAGCTCGACCGCGCGGATACGTTCGTCGAGTTCGTCGAGCGCCGCGCCGCGCCCCTCCGAGGCGAGCCGCATCGCGTAGATCTCGCGCTCTATCAGCCGATCCGCCTTTTCACGCGCGTGTGTCATCTCCGCCTCGGTATTTTCGTCGTCGACTAAGCTTATGATCCCGTCGAGCGCCTGATCGCGCCTCATCGTTCGGTCGATCTCCTCAAAATAGTCGTCCGCGTATGCCCGATTTCCGTTGATCACATAAAGCCTTACTTTATCACAGAGATAATCCGAGGCGTCGGAAAACTGATCCGCGAAGCGTTCACAGGCGATATAATCCTCCGTCGCCGATAAAAGCTCGCGATATTGCGTCCGCATCTGAAACGTCGCTAAAATAACAAAAACGTAAAACACGAACGCGACGATGATCATAACGCAGTTCAGCGTATGGATCTTGATCCCCTTTACTTCCTTACGTTCGATCTCTACCTCGTCTTCTTTTTCCATATCGGATAATTTCCTCTCTGACATACGGGTGAAAAATTTCGGCTGTTACGATTATTTTTTATGGAAGGCGTGCGCCGCCCGCGACCCTCTTCTTATTGAAGCGCTTTTTTCAGCGCCTCGATACGATCGGTCTTTTCCCAAGCGACGTTCAGTTCCTCCCGACCCATATGCCCGTATGCGGAAAGCTCTTTGTACTGCGGCTTCCGAAGCGAAAGCGCCTCGATGATCGCGGCGGGGCGAAGATCGAATACCTTCGTGACCGCTTCGCTGAGCTGTTCGTTGCTGACCTTCCCCGTCCCAAAAGCGTCCACGAGAACGGATACGGGCTTCGCCACGCCGATCGCGTAAGCGATCTCGACCTCACATTTCTCCGCTAGCCCGGCGGCGACGATATTCTTCGCCACATACCGCGCCGCGTAAGCCGCCGAACGGTCGACCTTTGTCGGATCCTTCCCCGAGAAAGCGCCGCCGCCGTGTCTCGCGTAACCGCCGTAGGTATCGACGATGATCTTACGCCCCGTTAGCCCGCTGTCGCCCTGAGGTCCGCCGATCACAAAGCGCCCGGTCGGATTGACGAAATACTTTGTGTTTTCATCTAAAAGATCGGTCGGGATCGTCGCGCGAATGACCTTTTCGATAATATCCGCGCGGATCTGATCGAGCGTCGCGTAAGCCTTATGCTGGGAGGAGATCACAACGGTATCGACCCGAGCGGGCTTCCCGTCTATGTATTCGACCGTGACCTGAGACTTCCCGTCGGGGAGGAGGTAATCGAACTCGCCGCTTTTACGTACCTCGGTGAGCTTTTTCGAGAGCCGATGCGCGAGCGAGATCGGGAGGGGCATCAGCTCGGGCGTCTCGTTACAGGCGTAGCCAAACATCATCCCCTGATCCCCCGCGCCGGTGTCCATTTCGTTTTTATCGCGCCCCTCGAGCGCGTTATCGACGCCCATCGCGATATCGGGCGACTGTTTATCGAGCGTCGTGATCACGGCGCAGGTGTTACAGTCAAAGCCGTACTCCGCGTGGTCATAGCCGATCTCGCGGACGGTCTCGCGGACGATCGCGGGGATATCGACGGACGCCTTTGTCGTGATCTCGCCCATGACCAGTACCATACCCGTCGTCGTGCAGGTCTCACAGGCGACGCGGGACATCGGGTCTTGCGCTAACATCGCGTCTAAAATGCTGTCGGAGATACGGTCACAGATCTTATCGGGGTGTCCCTCGGTAACGCTTTCCGACGTGAAAAAGTATTTTGCCATGATTTTGTCCTTTCCTTCTGTTCCGATCCTCGCGACCGGTCTTTCCCTGGTCGTTGGAGGATTTTTATTTTTTCTACAAAAAAGCTCCCCGAATCGCGTACCGCTCCCGACCGTTCCGAAAAACTCCTCCGAAACGACTTTTACGATACGCTCTCTTAAGGGAGCGTATTATTCACTCCCTCATCTTCCGCCGTAGGGCGCAGGATTTGGCACCATTTTCGTAAAAAACGAACGGTTGCCGCAGCTTCACGGGACCTGTTCCTCCGCTGCTCTTGATAAGGACTTTTTTGTATAGCTCCATTGTACCACACCTAGCGCTTTTTGTCAATAGAAACCGCAAAATTTGGTGGATTTCGTCTTTTAACGCCGATCTCTTATCGTTTTCGTCTTTATTTTTAGGGCAGGCGTGCATAACGGCAGGTCACGTTTTTGGGATACGGTCTTGACTTCAGAAGCGAATATTCGATCTTTTCCGATCCTTCGATTCGTCTCTCTCAATACATTAAAAGGCTTATTATAATGAACATTACAGCCCGTATAATACATGAAGATAACAGTCGAGATACCATTCCGCCAAAAGCGCTTCTTCTTCCTCCGTAAAACAGGTGAATCCGTAATGGATCACCTCGATCGCGGGAAGGTCTTTCAACGCTTCAATATCGCAAATTCGTGGAGGAGAACCGAACAGCGCGAGTTCGGAAAGACGGGAAAAGCTCTGTAATACGTTCAATTCCGAAGTGTCTCCGTCGAATAAGGTCAGCTTTTCCGCATCGGAAAACACGCGGATCGTATTGATGTCATCTAAGGTGCAAGCTCGTATATAAACCTCTTTTGCGCTCGCGAACGGTGAAAAAGGATCTTCGCCTTCTATTTCTGACCATACAATGCGGAATTGATTTAAAGACGGGAACGACGTAGAAGGATCGATTCTCAAAACGACCCCCTCGACAAAAAGCGGATAGATCGACGGGCTCGTATAAGCTGATATAGACATCTGTAACGCCGGACAGAATATCCAGCTCTTCTTACGAAAGTGAATGTCGAAGCGTAAGATGACAGCTCTTTTCACTTCGGATAATCTCATTTTCCCCGTTTTCCGCGTTCTCGAAAACGATCGTTGTCGCCGCCGTTGTGGTCGTAGCCGCTGTTGTGGTGATCGGGGTAGTTTTCGCGATCGTCGTGCGGGAAGTTGTTGCCGCGTTCGTCGTGCGGGAAGTTGTTGTCGTGGTCGTCGAACTTGTTTCCGACGTGTGAACCGACTGTGGTTCTTCGGTATGAGATGTGCTTTCTTCCCTCGTCGTAAGCTCCAAAGCGATTTCCGAGCCCGTCGTACCGCACCCTGTCAACAAAAGCGAAAAAGATAACAGCGCGAATAATTTTTTGATCCTGTTTTTCATTCGAGTCCTCCGTTAAAGATCCGTCTTAACATATTGGATCTCGCGGAGCGCCTTCCCGCCGATCTCGTTGATGAGCGCTTCCCCGCTTTCGGAGAACCCCTCTTTTTCATAAAAACGCCGCGCCCGCGTATTCTCCTCCAGCACCCATAAAAAACAACGCGAAAAACCCATTTGCGCGAGTTCCTCCCGAGCGGTGCGAAGAAGACGGCTTCCCAGCCCCTTCCCCATATACGCGGGAAGGAGATAAAGCGAGACGATCTCGCCCCAATCCGCCCATTCCTTAAAGCGCGATCTCCCGAAGGATACCGTCCCGACCAAGCGCTCATTGTCCGTAAGAACCAGCGAAACACGCCCTTCGCGTTCCGCCACGTCCGCCCATTTCCCGCTCGGGATCGCGTCGAGGTACGACTGAGGAACGATCCCCTTATAAGCGAATTTCCAGCTTTCCTCATAAACGCGGCTAAGCTCGCTCCCGCTGTCCGAGGCGGCGAACCGTCGAATTTCCATATAGCTCCCTCCTTACGCGCTTTGATAAAACTCGAGTATTTTTTTCATGATCCCGTCGTTTAGCTCGCTCATCCTTTCGCGGTCATACTGTTCATAAAGCGCCTTGGCGGCGGCGGACGAAACGTTTCCGTTATACTCGAGATAGAGCGTATACGCCGCCTCGTTATATTCCTCTAAATACGCGACGGCGCTCTCCGAATAGAGGAGCGAACGGTGCTTCCCGCCCTCGACGGATAGGACTTGAAAGCTTTCGTTCGCGATCCGCTCGGCGGCGGCGGAAAGCGAAGCACCCGAAAACGAGACGGTCTCGTCGGAGACCCCGTGGATCGCGAGGACGGGCGTATCGCCTTGATCGATCGAAGAAGCCGCGCTTTTATAAATATCATCACCAAATAAAAGCGCCTGATATAAAAGCATAACAGGATACTCGAGATACCCTAAGATCCCCATTTCGGATAAGGCGCATTCGAGCGTCATTTTTTGAACGCTCTCAAAGGCGGAGACCGTCACGACCGCCTTCACCGTATCCAGCGAAGCGCACATCGCCGCGCCGTAGCCGCCGACCCCGAATCCGTAAAGATAGATCGGCTTATCACATAGGCGCTCGTCTTGCTCACAAAAGCGCACGGCGCTTTCCATATCCGAGACCGCACGACATAAGCCGCGCTGGGTCGCGCCGTCGCTTTTCCCATGTCCCGTCAGATCAAAAAGCATCGCGGTATAACCGTTCTCGATAAAATAACGCGCCTCGGGGAGAAGATCCTCACAGCTCCCGTCCTTTCCGTGCGCGAGGATCACGATCCCCGCATCCCCTTCCTCGTGATAAATTCGCCCGTAAAGCGTAAAACCGTCCGAATCAAAGGTCACCTCGCGATCGGGAGGCTCTATATCCTCAAAAGTCAGATAAACGCTTTGTTCATATGCTTCCTTTCGTGAGAACAACCCTTCATATAAAAGCATTACGACCAAAAAGGATAGGATCAGATAGATCAATACGGAGAGGATCAGAGACCGAACGATCGTTTTTACTGTTCTATGCTTCATAAGTCCGTCCTTTCGGCTCTCTCGTCATACGCCGATCCTCACTGAGAAACGCGCGTCCTCGATAGCCGATACAATTTTTCCCGCTGTTTTTCGCGATCATGAGCTGGAGATCCGCCTCGCTCAAAAGCGCGGAATAAGTCTCCCTTCCCTTTAGCGGCGCGATCTCCGAGATCCCGATACTGATCGTTACGATCCCGTTTTCCCCGAGCGGGAGCGCCATACGCTCGACGCCCCGCCGAAGCTGTTCCGCGAAGCGAACGACCTCCGGCTCGGAGAGATCCTCAAGCACCAGTACGAGATCATCTCCGCCAAAGCGGGAGACCATATCCGTGACCGGTTTCGCGAAAATACGGATACAGTTACAGATCTCGTGAAGGCATCGATCGCCCTTCTCATAGCCGAATTGATGATTGTACAGACGAAGTCCGTCAATATTGATCAAAAGGACGGCGATCCGACGCTCCAACATATTATTCGCGTACCGCTCATAAAATTTCGCGGTCAGTCCCGCCCGATTGAGCATTCCCGTGAGCGCGTCCGTGCGCGACGCGCGAAGGCTTCTTTGCGCCGCCTGTTCCAGCTGTTTTTCGCTCAGCCACATTCCCGCGTAGCAATGATACTTCTCGGAAAAGACCCATAAAAAAACGAGCGCGCCGAGGAAAAGGAACAGGAAGAAAACGCCGCTTTGTTTTTCCGAAACGCCGTATACCGCCGCCGGGATCACAAACATCGCCGCCGCGATCATACTGTCCCAAAAAGAAAGGATCGGGAGTAAGAGGGTCAGGAGCAACGCCAGGCAAAAGCTGTACACCGTATGAACGGCGCGATATTCCCCGACGGAGAGGATCAGCCCGAGGCTGATAAATACGCCCCAATAAAGATAAAGATATGTCCTTAGCCGACGATAATTATGATGCGCTCGGCGAAGAGCCTGTTTATATAAAACAAAAAAGAGAACGGACGAGACAGCCGCAAGAACAGCGCCGACAAGAAACAAAACGCTCCCAAAGCTCGCCTCGCCCATACCAAAAAGTCCGATCAATACGCCCGCGATCCCGAGTAAGAGCTGAATCACGGTAAATGAAAAAACACGTCGGCTATTGCGAAGCAGAAGATGATTTTTCAACTGCACGGCGGAAAATTCATCTTCCTCTTCCCATTCGACAAAAGCGTTCCCGGCGATCATTTCGCGAATATGGCAAAAATGCTCCGAAAACGACGACAACAGCAGACGCATTTTTAATTTCATCTCTTTCCTCTGTGAGGATCATTGTTTCCGAGGAACCGTGACAGCGAAATCCTTACCTCCGTCGCCCGGATCAGCGGGCGGTTTCCTCGATCGGCGCGCCGCAGACCGGCAAAGCCGCAATACACTTCGTCGGACACGCCTTCGCGCATTCGCCGCAACCGACGCATTTTTTCCCGTCGATCTCGGCGTGGTTGTTATCCACAACGATCGCGCCCTCGGGGCATTTTTTTACACAAAGCCCACAGCCGATACAGCCATTTTTACAGACCGCCCTCGTTACTTTCCCGACGTCGGCGGAATAACAGCGAACCGCGAACGATCGACTTTCCTTCACGAGTGTGATCAGGTGATTCGGACACGCCTTCACACACTTCCCACAGGCGCGGCAAAGCATCGGGTCAATAACGGATACGCCGTTTTCCATTCGGATCGCGCCGTATTCACATACCGCCGCGCAATCCCCCAAGCCGTGACAGCCGTAAGCACAGTTTCCCTTCCCGTTATAAAATTTTTCGACCGCCGCACAGCTTTCCGTCCCGATATAGCTGAATTTATCCTCTGTCGCGCCGCAGTTCCCGTTACAGCGAACGAACGCGTACTCGCGCTCCGACGCGATCGGCTCTACGCCCATGATACGGCTTACCGCCTCGGTCACGGGATTGCCGCCCGGCTTACATAAATTCGTCGCCGCTTCCCCCTTCGCGACAGCGGCGGCGTAGCCCGCGCAACCCGAAAAGCCGCAACCGCCGCAATTCGCGCCGGGAAGCGCCTCCGTGATCCGCTCGACCGTCTCGTCCGTTTTTACGAAAAGGAGCTTTGAAGCGACCGTCAGCAGTACGCCCGCCGCCGCGCCCAAGAGCAGAAACACAAGAATCGGAAGTATATACTGTTCTACCATTCCAAACAATCCTTTCAGACGGGAAGCCGATCAGCTTCCGAAAATTCCCTCGACGATCCCGCCGAAGCCGACAAAGGAGAGCGAGGTGATCGACGCCGCGATCAAGGTCACGGGCGTACCCGCGAGCGCCTTCGGTACGTTGCATTTTTCGATCCTCCCGCGTATCCCCGAAAAGATCACCATCATGATCAAAAAGCCGAGCCCTCCCGCAAGCGCGTTCACCAAGGATTCGATAAAGTTATATTCATAGTCGATATTTAAGACCGTTACGCCGAGTACGGCGCAATTCGTCGTGATCAGCGGGAGATAAACGCCGAGCGACTTATAAAGCGGCGGGACGTATTTTTTTAATACCATCTCCACGACCTGAACGAACGAAGCAATCACGAGGATAAAACAGATCGTATTCAGATAGGTGATATTCAGCGGTACAAGGATCGCGTGATAGAGCGGGAAGGTCACCGCCGTCGCGCCGATCATAACGAACGTTACCGCGATCCCCATTCCGACAGCGCCCGAGGTCGTCTTTGAAACGCCGAGGAAGGGACAGATCCCAAAAAATTTACATAAAATAAAGTTCTCGGTCAAGATACCCGTTAAGAGGATCATCATTAAATTTCTCGCGAGCTCCATTTAATTCGCCTCCTTTACGGCGTTTTTACAGCTTTCGCGGCTCGGACAGTGATCACAGCCGATCTCCTTCGGCTTCTTTTTCGTGAGCCTTCCGACGATCGCGATCACACAGCCGAGCGTAAAAAATCCGCCCGCGGGGAGGATAAATAAGGTCATCGGTTCGACGAAATCGGGGAGGATCTTCATTCCGAACCACTCGCCCGTCCCGAGGATCTCGCGGATCGACCCGATGATCAAGAGCGACCCCGTAAAGCCGAGACCCATTCCGAGACCGTCCAAGACCGACGGAAGCACCTTATTTTTACAAGCGAACATCTCCGCCCGCCCGAGAATGATGCAGTTCACCGTGATCAAGCTCAGGAATACGCCGAGATCCTCGGCGAGGGACGGGAGAAACGCGTCCAACAACAGGCTCACAAGCGTAACAAAACCCGCGATGATCACGATAAAACAAGGAAGCCGTACCGTCCCCGGGATCACCCTTTTTAAAAGCGAGATCACGAGATTAGAACAAACGAGAACAAAGGTCGTCGTCAGACCCATCCCGAGACCGTTCGCCGCGACCGCCGTGACCGCGAGCGTCGGACACATTCCGAGTAGCATCACGAGATTCGGGTTTTCCTTAATTAGACCCTTGGTAAATTCCTTCATATAGCTCATTCGATCGCCCCCATTTCCCGATATGTCCTGATCGCCGTATTCACGGCGTTCGCTACCCCTTTTGAGGAATAAGTCGCGTTCGTGACCGCGTCGATCTCATTCTCTGTGGAAGGTGTGCGCTTTACGATCGTGACTTCGTCTTTTTTGAGAGAGAATTTCCCCAAAAACGCGGGATCGTTTACGTTCGTGCCGAGTCCCGGTGTTTCCGAGATCTTTAAAACCGAAATCCCGCTTATCGAGCCGTCCCGATTCATAGCGATCAAAAGGTCGAGCCCGTTTTTACTGTATCCGCTCACGATGATCTCGAACGCGAGCGATCCGTCATCCTTTTCGATCAGCTTCTCCACATCGTCGGGCTTCCCGATCGCGTAGCCCTCCGCTTCCCAGTCGGATATAATCCGAAACTCTCCGTCGCCCATCAGATCTATGCATTTTTCGTTCATCGCCTCGGTGATGATCCCCGAGGTGTCGACATACGTCAGGTTATAGGTCACGATCAGGAGCGCGGAAATGATCGTCGTGATCGCCGAAAGCACGAGAACGGGCTTTATGTAATTCATCATTTCCGACGCGCCTCCTTCCGAACGCCGAAAGCCTTCGGCTTTGTGAATTTTTCAATCTGGGGCGTCAAAATGTTCATTAAAAGGATCGAATAGGAAACGCCCTCGGGATATGCCCCAAACTGTCGGATCAAGACGGTGATCAGCCCGCAACCGATCCCAAAGATCAGCTTCCCCTTTACGGTGATCGGCGTCGTCGCGTAATCAGTCGCCATAAAGATAGCGCCGAGCATCAGTCCGCCCGATAATATCTCGCGAAGCGCGTCCCCTCCCGAAAGAAAGCTGAAAAGCGCGACCGTTCCGATAAACGCGAACGGCGTGACCGGGTGAATGATCCGAAGCGCGATCAAATAGACCCCTCCGATCAAGAGCGCGAGCGCACAGGTCTCGCCGATACAGCCGCCATGCAATCCGAAAAACAGATCGGAGTAGGTCAAAAGTCCGCTCTCCGTCGCGAGCGGCGTCGCCGTCGTCGTGATAACGGATTCTCCGCGATACCAAAAAGGCTCGACCCAAGTCGTCATATACGAGGTAAACGAAAGCATCAATACGATCCGCGCCGTAATGGCGGGATTTGCGAAATTTTGCCCGATCCCGCCGAAAAATTGCTTTACGACGATGATCGCGGCGACGCTTCCGATCGCCGCCATATAAAAAGGGAGCGTCGGCGGTAGGTTTAAGCCGAGTAAGACGCCCGTCACAACGGCGGAAAGATCTGAGACCGTCTGTTTTTTCTTCACGATTAGGTTAAAAATACACTCCGAAGCGACACAGCAGGCGGCACAAACCAACACCAACACCAACGCGCGCGGTCCGAAAAGTACCGTTCCCGCCGCGACGGCGGGTAAAAGCGCGATCAGTACATGGAGCATGATCTTTTGCGTCGAGAGCGGATTTCGGATATGCGGAGAGGGCTCTATCAATAAACGATTCATGTTCTCTTTCCTTTCCGTCACTTATTTTCGCGTAAAAAGAGCTTGGCGAGCTGATTTTTTTCCGATAAGTTCCGCTTTGCGGGACAAATAAAGCTACACGCGCCACAGTTCATACATAAATTCACGTTCAACTTTTCGAGGAGCGCCGCGTCCCGCGCGTCATAGGCGTGTTCCAGCTCGGTCGGCATCAGCCCCATCGAACAGGCGCGAACGCACCTCCCGCAACGGATACAGGCGGTCTCGACGCTTTTTTTGGTATCCGCGAAAAGTAATACGGCGTTATTCGTCTTTAAAAGCGGCGTATTTTCGTCATAAACGGCGAAACCCATCATCGGTCCGCCGAGGATCACGCGATCCGGCTGTTTACATACGTTCGCCGCCGTTAAAATGTCTTTAACGGGCGTACCGATCGGTACGATCAGGTTCATCGGCTTATTCACGATCGGTCCGTCGACGGTGATCCGCCGCTTAATGAGCGGTATCCCCGTTTTTATGTAATCGTCAAGAAACGCGACGGTCGAACAGTTCATCACCAAACAGCCCGCCGACATCGGGAGCTGACCCGCTTTTACGACCCTCCCCGTCGTGTGAAAGATCAATACCTTTTCCGCGCCCTGGGGATATACGGATTTTAGCCTTTGTACCTTGATCTCGGGGTCGTTCGCGGTAAGCTCGCGCATTTTACGGATCGCCGTCGGCTTATCCGCCTCGATCCCGATCACGGCTCGCTCGATCCCGAGATTTTTTAAGATCAGGCGTATCCCGCCGACGATCTTTTCGCCGTCCTCCATAAAAGAGCGGTAATCGGAATTGATAAACGGCTCACATTCCGCGCCGTTGACGACAAGCGTATCGATCTTCGTCTCGGGCGGATAATTCATCTTTACATAGGTCGGGAAGCCCGCGCCCCCGAGCCCGACCGAGCCGCTGTTTTTTACGGCTTCGATAAAATCCTCGCGGCTTTTGATCTCGGGCGGACGGATCTCCTCCGAAAGCTCTTGGCGAAATACCGTTTCGATCACGACCGCCCGATTGCGTTTCCCAAAAATATTCATGATCTCGGTCATTTCGATAACGGTTCCCGTAACGCTCGAATGAACGGGCGCGGAGATCGCCGCGTCGCTTTTCCCGATCAGCTGTCCCGTTTTTACCGCGTCACCGACCTTTACGAGCGGCGTACAAGGGACGCCGCCATGCTGAGACATACTGATCACGACCTTTTTGGGCATCGTGATCGGCGCGGACGGGATCTCCGCCGCCGCGTTAAAATGCGGCAACCGTACAGAGTTCAGTTTCATAATCAGATTCCTTTCTATGCGATAAGATCGGATCATTCGGCGGAAGATTCGCCCGCGCGCTCGGCTTCCTCGGCTTCGCCGAGCGCCTCCCCCAAGCGTCGGATCAGCTCGCCGAGACGCGCCGAAGGACGCTCAAAATAGGTATTGTCGATCGGATAGACCCGCCCGTTTTGTACCGCCTCGAGCGAGGCGTAAACCTCGTCGGAAAGCAGGTCGTCGACGGTATAGCTGCTATTTAAAAGGATCATATCGGGCTGAAGCTCGGATAGGGTCTCTTTTGGGAAATCGTAATTTTCCCCCTCCGCCGCGACGTTCGTCCCAAAGCGGGATAAGACCGAGCTCTCAAAGGTATCGCCCGTCGCGACGGACAACCCTTCCGTGATATAAAGGAAGCTCCCGAGCGAAAAACGATCCGAACCCTCAAAAAGAGCTCGTAGCGCGGAGAAGCACTCCGACCCCTTTTCTTCTCCCTCAAACAGTCCCTCATAGATCAGCCCGACCGCCCGATAAATTTTTTCAAATTCCTCAACGGAGCGAGGATAAGGGAGGTAAACAACCCGAACGCCGCCCTCCTCGAGACGGTATTGATCCTTCACGGGGATCGCCGTCGCTGTAAACAAAAGCTCGGGCGAAAGCGAAAGGATCGCGTCATAATCCGGCTTCGCGGGGCGTCCGATGTCGGGAAGCGCAGAAATCTCCGACGGGTGATCGCAATAACTCCCCCGCCCGACCAAGGTTTCCCCGTATCCCATTTCGTACAGGATCTCGGTCAACGACGGCGAAAGGCTTACGACCCGTTTCGGCGAAGCCTTGATCCTTACGTCGTTGACGGTCACGGGATAGGGCTGAGGCTCCGCCTCGACGGGAAGCTCCGCGATCACCGGGATCAGCTCCTCCGTCTCGGTCGATAGCTCCGCCGCGTCACAACCGCTCAAAAAGAGCAATATGACCGCGAGCAGCCACGTCAAAAATTGATTAGATCTCGTCATAATTCAGCTTCAAATCCATTCTTGCTTCTAAAATATCCACGAACTGTTTCGCGGTACGCGGCGAACGTCCGCATTTTTTCAGCGCGAATCGCTCCGCCAAACGCTCGAGCTCCTCCCTCGGTACGATAATCCCCCGATCCTCCGCGATCTGGCGGACAATATCGAGATATTCCCCCTTCGCGGGAGAGACAAAGGTAATATAAAGCCCGAACCGATCCGCTAAAGACATATTCTCGTCCCGCGCGTCCGCCGCGTGAAGCTCGTCGCCGTTTCGCTCCGAGACGGTCTCCTTTAAAATATGGCGGCGGTTCGTCGTCGCGTAGATCAGACAATTCGGCGGCATCGGGATCACCGAACCCTCCAACACCTGCTTTAAAAAGCCGTAGCTCTCGTCCCCGTCGGAAAAGGTCAGATCGTCAAGGAACAGGATAAATCTCAGCGGAAGCTCTTTTAAAATCGCATAAAGTCGCTCGATCCCGAGCAATTCCTTTTTGGGGATCTGGACGATCCTAAGCGTCGGGTACTCGTTCACGAGCGCTTTTACCGTGCTGGATTTCCCCGTCCCACGATCGCCGTAAAGTAATACATTCTGCGCTTTTTTCCCGTTTAAGAAGCATAGCGTGTTGTCAATCACCTTACCGCGCTGAGTATTATAATTTTTAAGATCATAAAGGCGGATTGGATCAAATCCCTCGACCGGCTCAAGCTCGCCGCCCGTCAGACAAAAAGCCTTATATTTTTCAAATACCGTATTCCCGAAGCGCTCTGTATAGGCGAAAACGTTTTCCGGCGTAAGCGGCGTTTCTCCGACGGCATAGACGGGAAAGCGCACTTGATCGGACAGCGCAAACCGCTTCCGAAGGTAAGCGATCACCTCTTCCGAGGATAAACGCGAAAGCTCAGATAAAACGGAAAGATCGTTCTCGACCGCGCTCCGAAGCGCGGAGGCGGGAGCGTTCATAGCTCGCTTTAAAAGCGAACGATCCGCGTCGACCGCGAGCCGAAAGAAATATCCGCTCAGCGTTTCTCCACCCGTCATCAGCGCCTCGCATACCGAGGCATAGCCGCGAAGCGCCCTTTCGCGGTCGTCTCCGTAAATATCACAAAAAGCCCTTACGACCCCGTCCTCGCGATATTTTTTACAGCAAAGCAGGGCGACCGCCGCCGTCAGATCCTCCATACGCCCTCCGAAATCGTTTCCTCGTCACATAGCCGAGCCGCCGATCGGATCAGATCGGTCGCGGCTATATAAAAACACCTTTCTTATTATACATGATTCGCTGGAAAGTTTCAAGCCCCTTTCCAACAGAATACGGAAATTTTCTCCGACTTCCGTCCGTTCAGGCGGAATGGATCGTCACCGAGGAGATCAGGATCTCTTTTAAAGGCGCGTCGTCCGCGTCCGTTTCGACCGCCGAGATCGCGTCGATCACGGCGAACCCCTCGACCGTCTGACCGAATACGGTATAAGAGCCGTCTAAATGCGGCGTTCCGCCTACATCGGCGTATTTCGCGGAAACGCGCCCGTCCGCGTCCTTCCCTTGTAAAAACGTATAACCGTCTACCGAGGTATAACAGCTTTGCGCCTGCGCGTTGAGATAAGCGTATTCATAGCTACTCGGGTCGTAGGTATCGCGAAGCTCCTCAAACTGATTTTTTAGATCAAGATAATCCGTCGCCATGGACGCGTAGGTCTCATCATTCACCGTTTGAGGCGTTTTATTGTTGACGATATAAAATTGACAGGTGTTCCGTCCGCCCGCGTTCGCGTAACAAAGCGCGCCGTAAAAATGACGCATGGCGGAGTTGATCTCGCAGTAAAATTCGCCGCCGTCCGCCGACGTACCGCCCGTACCGTCCCCATTCAGCGAGCCGCCCTGGATCATAAAATCGCCGATGATCCGATGGATGCTTTTATTAGTGAAGTAGCCGCTCTCGGCGAGCTCAATAAAATTTTGGACACCGTAAGGCGCCGCCTCGGGAAAAAGCTTGATCTTTATATCGCCGTGATCCTTCACACGAATCAGGGCGTAAAGATCGCCCTCGTTTAAAGCAACCTCGCCCGTATTTCCCGTGAAGCCGTCTTTAGCCTCGGTATAGACGAATCCGTCGCCTACCCGATCCGCCGCTTCGTCCGCGAGCGCGGCGACGCGTTCGAGCGCCGCCGGATTCGGCGCTTTATCGCTCGATCCGCCACACCCCGAAAGAAGCACGACCGCCGCCGACAGCGCGGTAAAAATTCTCAAAGATCTTTTCATATAAATTTCCTTTCTTGTTTGTCCCTTCCACTATATACAAAAACCGTTCCGCAAGATCCTGCGAAGCGGTTTTCGGTGTTCAGTCAATTTCTACCATGACCTTTTCGTTGTGACGAACAGCGCCGGCACGCATAATGGTACGGATCGCCTTCGCAATCCTCCCCTGCTTGCCGATGACCCTGCCCATGTCGTTCGGGGCAACATGAAGGTGGTAAACGATCGTCCCGTCTTCCTTCGGCTCGTCGACCGTGACCTCGACCGACGATTCGTCCTCGACAAGCTCGCCTACCATCGCGTATAATAGTTCCTTCATCGTATGACTACTCCTCCCGTTTCGGAAGTATCGCGCCGAAAAAGCCGCATGCTTTTTCGAAAGCTTTTCCTCATTTTAACCGTTTTTCTTTAAAAGCTTTTTAACCGTGTCCGTCGGCTGAGCGCCGTTTTTGATCCATTTCTCCGCCTTTTCGGCGTCGATCTTTATGACCGCCGGCTCTTTCGTGGGATCGTAATAACCGATCTCCTCGATAAAGCGCCCGTCTCTCGGATAACGCGAGTCCGCAACGACCACTCTGTAAAAAGGAGCTTTTTTCGCGCCCATTCTTCTGAGTCTGATTTTAACCGCCATTTCTTTCACCTCCATCGGTCAAATACTGTATTGTATATCGCAATTTCTGCGGGAATACCCAAAGCTACATCGTGAAGCCGTCCATACCGCCGAGCCCTCTCAAGAGATTTTTCGGGATACGCTTTTTTCCGCCCTTTCCGCCGAGCTGCTTCATCATTTTTTGCATCATATCGAACTGTTTTAAAAGATTGTTTACGTCCTCGACCCTCGTTCCGCTCCCCGCGGCGATCCGCCGCTTTCGCTTCGCGTCGATCAGCGAGGGGCGCTCGCGCTCTTTTTTGGTCATCGAGAGAATGATCGCCTTTGTACGCGGCATTTTACGCTCGTCGATGTCCTCCTCCTTGACCTTCCCGCTGATCCCCGGGATCATATTTAGGATCGAGCTGATACTGCCCATTTTTTCGATCTGTTCAAACTGGCTCAAAAGATCGTTCATATCAAATTTATTTTGTTGCATCTTTCGGGCAAGCTTTTCCGCTTCTTTTTCGTCAAAGCTGTCCTTCGCTTTTTCGATCAGCGAGAGGACGTCGCCCATTCCGAGGATACGGTTCGCCATTCTGTCGGGGTGAAAGGGTTCGAGATCGTCGATCTTTTCGCCCGTCCCCGCGAATTTGATCGGCTTCCCCGTTACCGCGAGAACCGAGAGCGCCGCGCCACCGCGCGTGTCACCGTCGAGCTTCGTTAATACCACACCGGAAATTTCGAGCGCCTCGTTAAAGCTTTTCGCGACGTTTACGGCGTCCTGACCCGTCATGGAATCCACGACCAAAAGGATCTCGTTCGGGGTGACCTCGCGCTCGATCTCCTTCAGCTCGTTCATCAACGTCTCGTCGATATGAAGACGACCCGCCGTATCGAGAAGGACGACGTCAAAGCCGTTATCCTTCGCGTATTTAACGCTCTCCCGCGCGATCCGAACGGGATCCTCCCGACCCATTTCAAAGACCTTTACGCCCGCTCTTTCCCCGACGATCTTTAACTGGTCGATCGCCGCGGGACGATAAATGTCACAAGCGACGAGCATCGGGCGACGGTTCTGACTTTTCAGATATTTGGCGAGCTTCGCGGCGTGGGTTGTTTTACCCGCGCCCTGTAACCCGCACATCATAATGACGCACGGCGGCTTAGACGGGAAGCTTAAACGGACGTTCGTCTCACCCATCAGCTTACACAGCTCCTCGTGAACGATGTCGATGACCTGCTGCGCAGGGGTAAGACTTTCCATGACCTCCGCCCCGATCGCCCGCTCGGAAACCGTTTTGATAAAATCCTTTACGACCTTATAGCTTACGTCCGCCTCGAGGAGCGCCATTTTTACCTCGCGCATCGCCTCGTTTACGGTCTTTTCGTTCAGCTTTCCGTAACCCTTCAGCGTTTTAAACACTTTCCCGAGCTTCTCGGATAATCCCTCAAACGCCATGAACGCTCCCTCCCTTCAATTCTAAAGCTTTTCCTTTATCTCTCGGATCAGGCGGAATATCTCCGTCCTCTCCTCCTCCGAAAGTCCCGATCCGTCCAGCCTTTCTTCCAGCGCCCCGATCAGCTTCCCAAGCTCCGAAAAACGCGCCGCCAAGCCGAGCTGTTCCTCAAGCTCCGCCAGCCGTCTCTCACTGATCTTAACGCAGTTCATAACGCCCTGACGCGTGATCCCCGACTCCTCGGAGATCTCCCCGAGAGAGAGGTCGTCGTTATAATACAACTCGAGCGTTTCCCGCTGTTTTTGGGTCAAAAGCGACCCGTAAATATCAAATAATAAAATATATCCGAGATTTTTAGGCATTGTATCGTACCAACGGTGTAAATCTTTTCTCGTTTACAGTAGTATTATATCACAAAATTTTCGTTTGTCAAGCGTTTTTTAAAAAAATTACGCTTTTTATGTTTTTACTTCGAGGAGCGCTTCGACTTCGCGGAGGGCTTTTCTTTTTTCAAACATACGGTATTCTCCGACACATCCAGTTCGGGGAAGCTTCGTAAAAAGCTCGAGGTTCGGCTAAAGCCGTAATTTTTAAGGCTAAAATGTCGGTTCGCCTTCCGAAGCTCTTCGTAAATGACCGAAAGATTTCTGATCACGCCGCCGTTTCGCTCGATCATCTCGACGATCTCCCGCCGAACGAGCTCAAGATCGATCTCCGTCCCGATCGATACACAATAGCCGTTCTTTTTATTTTCGAGCTTTAGCCGCCCGCATTTTTCGCGAATAAAAACGCTGAGCTGAGAATAGCCGTAGTTTCTAACGTCAAAATCCGTAAATTTTTGCTTTAGGCGCGAGCCGACGCTGCTGAGGCTGATCGCCTCCTCGCTTTCGCTTGAATTGATATAGCTGATGATCTCCTCCTCGATCTGTTCGACGGAGGTCACGGCGATCTCGTTTTTACGCTTGGCGGGCGGGGTATGCTTCGATTCCTCCTCCGCGATCAGGTCGAGGTGGACAAAACGGTCGCAAGCCTTTACGAGCGCGGCGGGTGTTTTTGACTCCCCCATACCGATCACATACATACGATCCTCGCGAAGCCGCATCGCGAGCTTTGTGAAATCGCTGTCGCTCGTGACGATACAAAAGCCGTCCACATTCCCCGAGTATAAAAGATCCATCGCGTCGATCACCATCAGCATATCGGTCGCGTTTTTTCCTTTTGTATAGTCAAATTGATGGATCGGCTGGATCGAGTATTCGAGTAATACCGATTCGTTCCAGTCATAGTTTTTCGCCCAGTTCCCGTAGATCCTTCGGATCGAGACCGTCCCATAGGAGCTTAGCTCGTCAAAAATGATCTTGACATATTTCGCGCTGACGTTATCCGCGTCGATCATAAGCGCGTAATTTTTCATCTCTTCCATATTTATGACCATTCCCTTCCTCTAGAGGCACAAACAACGGGTTTGAAAAATCTTCGATTTTTCAAACTTTAACCTTTCTTTTTGTGAAGTGCCGCCGTCATCTGCGTGTCGGCGGGACACTTACCTTCGTCACGATCAGCGTCTTCCCCTCTACCCTAAAATCGATCTCCGCCGTATCAAAGCGAAGGTGATAAAGACGCCGAGCCGAAGCCTGATACCCCGGGCGGGGGTCTTGTTCTAAGATCTCGATCAGTCCGCCGCGAAGCGCCTCGGGGATCATTTTTAAAAGATGCGGCGGAAACTCGACGGTCAGCCGCTCCTCCGTCCTCGGGTCGGAGAAACCGCCGACCGCCTCGGGGTACGCGTCGGCGTAGGCGAGATACGGCTTAATATCGAGGATCGGCGTTCCGTCCATGAGATCCGCGCCCGATACCGTCAAAACGAGACCTTCGCCGGCGGTAATCTCCGTTTTTACGAGCCTCACCGCCGAAAGTCCCACGGGATTCGGACGAAACGGCGAGCGCGTCGCGAATACCCCCATTCGCGTATTCCCCCCGAGCCTCGGCGGACGGACCGTCGGTGACCATTCGTCCCGCGCCGTCTCCGAAAAAAGCCAGATCAGCCATAGATGCGAATACGCTTCGATCCCGCGAAACGCCTCGGGTACGCGATACTCCGGTTCAAATACGACCTCGGAAAAAAGCTCGATCAACCCGCTTTGGCGCGGGATACCGAACTTATCGGGAAAAACGCTTCGTGCCCGCGCGATCGGCTTAAAGGAATATTCCGTCACGGCGTCGTCCTTTCCAGCGGTAAAACGTTCTTATCGACGATCCTTCCCGTAACGCTCCGATACAGCGCCCGATATTCCTCAAACGTGACCGCGCACCGATAGGATAAGATCTCCAGCTCGACCCCAAAAAGACGGACGATCAGCCCCGTTTCGTCCATACCGTTTCGGAGGTAAAAGTTTTTTCGGCGCGCTTTGATCCCCGAGGGATCGCGCCCAAGATCCACGCGCTCGATCTCAAGGAAAAAGCGCCGATCGGCGTAGCGGGAGAGGAGAAGGCGAAGAAGACCCGAACCGATCCCTCGCCCGCGCGCCGACGGAGAGACCGCGAAGTAGGCGAGCAACACCAGATCGCCCGAAAAATGCAGGATCGCGAGTCCGCAAAATTCTCCTTCCCCATCTAAAGCCGCGAGGATCTCCGCCTTCCCTTCCCGCCGATTTTTTAGGAGAAGTCCGAAAGGCTTTCGCTCACAGCGCGGGAAAGCGCTCAGATACAGCCGCTTTAGCGGACGAAGAAGCCTCCGCTCCTCCGCCGAGATCAATTTCAGTTCCATTACGCGCGATCCCTCCGACATGATGTCCTGCCATAAATCGTTAAAAATATGTTTTTATTGTACCACATTTTTTCGGATTTTTCAAGTCCGCATTTTCACAAAAATTAAAAGTACGGCATATACTGTAAGGGAAATACCGAAAAGTCCCGATCCGCCCTTCTATTTTTATAAAAAGTGTTGACAAAGTACGGGGGTTGTGCTACAATAAGAAACGATAGAGGCGCGGAATCTATCAGTAGCCGTAGCGCCAACAGTTCGGTCTGTTGCTGCCGCGAAAGGAGCTTCCGCCGAAGACGGTACGGACCGGATCGTACCGCTCTGGTTTCGACGCCGAAGAGGCGCGTAACTGTCATCGTCAGATGGAGCGCTATCGTCAAAACATTTTTGTTTGATGAAGCCGGCTTCCGTCGGTTTTTTCATTTTTTTAAGAAAGGATAGGACAACGAAAATGAAACAGTATAAGGTCGGGATCATCGGCGCGACGGGTATGGTGGGACAGCGCTTCGCGGTCTTACTCGAGGATCACCCTTGGTTTAAGGTGACCACGCTCGCGGCGTCGCCGCGTTCGGCGGGGAAAACCTATAAGGAGGCGGTCGGAGATCGCTGGCTGATCGAAAAGCCCATGCCGAAGGAAATGGAAAGCCTTGTTATTTTTGACGCGACGGCGGATATCGAAAAGATCACGGCACAGGTCGACTTCGTCTTTTGCGCGGTGGATATGAAAAAGGACGAGATCAAGGCGCTCGAGGAAGCCTACGCGAAGCACGAATGTCCCGTGATGTCCAACAATTCGGCGCATCGCTTTACCAAGGACGTACCGATGATCATCCCCGAGGTAAACGACGCGCATATCGAGATCGTCGCGGCGCAAAAAAAGCGTCTCGGGACAAAGAAGGGCTTTATTTCGGTAAAATCCAACTGCTCGATCCAAAGCTATGTCCCCGCGCTTTCCCCGCTCCGTAAGTTTGGGCTGAAAAATATACTCGCCTGTACCTATCAGGCGATCTCGGGCGCGGGAAAGACTTTTAAGACATGGCCGGAAATGGTCGATAACGTGATCCCCTTCATCGGCGGCGAGGAGGAGAAATCCGAGCAGGAGCCATTAAAGGTCTGGGGGAAGGTCGAGGGCGACGAGATCGTAAAAGCGTCCTCCCCGCTTATTACGACGCAATGCCTGCGCGTCCCCGTGTCAAACGGTCACTTCGCGGCGGTTTTTGTCAGCTTTGAGAATAAGCCCTCAAAGGAAGAGATCCTTCGGCTCTGGAGGGAGTTTAAGGGCGCGCCGCAGGAGCTGGATCTCCCCTCCGCCCCGAAGCAATTCCTCAATTATTTTGAAGAAGAAAATTATCCACAGGCGACGCTCCACCGAAATCTCGAAAACGGTATGGCGGTCTCGCTCGGTCGTTTACGCGAGGATACCCAGTACGATTATAAATTCGTATGCCTGTCGCATAACACGTTAAGAGGCGCGGCGGGCGGCGCTGTCCTGATGGCGGAATTGTATGCCGCAAAGGGATATTTCGATTAACGGGGTTCTTTTGTTCATATTTTTATTGAAGAGGAAAAATTTGAAAGTTCGCCAATTTTTCAGACACGTCGTGTTTTAACAAAAACGCGGCTCTCACAGCGGAAAGGAATGATCATAACCATGAAAAAAACGATTTTTACCGGTTCGGCGGTCGCGATCATTACACCGATGAACGCGGACGGAAGCATTAACTATGAAGCATACGGGGCGCTCATCGACGATCAGATCGCGAACCATACCGACGCGATCGTCGTAGCGGGTACAACGGGCGAAGCCTCGACCATGACCGACGAAGAGCATATCGAGATCATACGTTATACGGTCGAGCGGGTCGCGAAGCGGATCCCCGTCATCGCGGGAACGGGAAGCAACGATACATATTACGCCATTCAGCTCTCCAAACAGGCGCAGGAGGCGGGCGCGGACGCGCTCCTTCAGGTAACGCCTTATTACAATAAAAGCTCTCAGCGGGGGCTTGTCGCTCACTTTACCGCGATCGCGGACGCGGTCTCCGTCCCGATCGTCTTATATAACGTCCCCTCGCGTACCGGCGTAAAGATCTCGATCGAGACCTACATCGAGCTCGCGAAGCACCCGAATATCGTCGCGACGAAAGAGGCGAGCGGCGACTTCTCGCTGATCGCGGAGATCGCGGCGAAGACCGATCTCGACCTTTATTCCGGGAATGACGACCAAGTCCTCCCCCTCCTCGCCTTAGGCGGTAAAGGCGTTATCTCCGTTTCGGCGAATATCATCCCCAAACAAAAGCATGATATGATCGCCCTCTATAATAGCGGAAAGACCGCCGAGGCGCTCGCGCTCCAAAACCGTTATCTCGATCTTGAGAAGGCGCTGTTTACAGACGTCAATCCGATCCCCGTAAAAGAGGCGATGAACCTCTTGGGGAAGGACGCGGGCGAATGTCGCCTCCCGCTGATCCGCATGGAGGACGCGAAGGTCGAAAAGCTCAAGGCGGCGCTAAAAGACGCAGGACTGCTGTAAAAAATAAGGAAGTGCAAAATGGTTAAAATTGTAATCACCGGCGCAAACGGAAAAATGGGGAAGGTCGTCGCCTCTCTCGCCTCGGCGAGAGAGGACTGTACGGTCATCGCGGGCATCGACCTGAACGATACGCCGAACGGTAGCTTCCCGATCGTGAAAGATCCTTTTTCGCTCGTCGAAAAGCCGGACGTGATCATTGATTTTTCACACCCCTCCGCGCTCGAGAATTTACTTTCCTACGGGACGATCCACCGCGTCCCGATCGTCGCCGCGACGACAGGCTATACCGCCGAACAGATTGACAAGATCAAGAAGGCTTCGGAACAGATCCCGATCTTTTTTACCTTTAATCTTTCGCTCGGGATCAACCTTCTCGTCGAGCTCGGAAGGCGCGCGGCGGCAGTCCTCGGCAGTCAATACGACATCGAGATCGTCGAAAAGCACCATAATTTAAAGAAGGACGCTCCCTCCGGGACAGCGATCATGATCGCGGACGCGTTGAACGACGAGCTCGATCATAAGATGAAATACGTTTACGACCGCCACAACGTTCGGAAGGCGCGTGACGCGAACGAGATCGGGCTTCACTCGATCCGAGGCGGGACGATCGTCGGCGAACACGACATCATCTTCGCGGGACATGACGAGGTCATTACCCTGTCCCATTCCGCCGGGTCAAAGGAGGTTTTCGCGAACGGCGCTCTGAATGCCGCGATCTACCTCGCCGCTAAAACAAGCGGATTATTCGATATGTCGGATCTGCTGAAAAGTGCCGAATAGTGTTCCTTCTATTAAAAAACAAGAACAAATTCTCCGCTACAGAAAGGAGTTTTTTCACATATGATACATCTAACGATCGCGGAACAGATCTCGGTTATCACCTTCGGCGCGATCCCCGCCGAAAATGAGTGTGAGCTGATTTATCGGATCTTTAAAGAAGCCGCGCAAAAGCATATCCTCATCGATATGATCTCGCGCGTCCCCGCTACGGCGGATAAGACCTCCGTCGGCTTTACGTTTCGGGACGAGGATACGCCCGAGATCTTAAAGATCGCGCGCTCCCTTCCCTATGACGGTACGCCGATCATCAACAGCGGAAACGTCAAGCTCGTTGTTCAATCGGAGGAAATGATCGACGGAACGGGCTTCGCGGAGCGGGTGTTCGAGGCGCTTTGCGCGGTAAGCGCCGCCCCGATCCTCATTACGACCGCGCTGGACGAGATCTCCGTCGTTGTACGGGAGAGCGACAGCGCCGAGCTGGAGCGAAAGCTGAACGAGCTATTCCGATAAAACAAAATAAAAATACTCCTCTTTTATCATACAATGCGGGAAAAGCGCCGCAAAATCCGATAAAAAGAGGAGTATTTCATTTTTACCTAAAACATAATAAAAACCCATTCGCCGATCTGTCGACTTTAAGCATTCTTTCTCGATCCGTGGGTAAACAATACTCTGTCTGCCACAAACCAAGGATACGAATACCTGAGCCAACAAAACGAATGGGTTTTTACCTTAAATTACGATCGGAAAAATCCGAATTATTCGTTGATCTTCGTAACAACGCCCGAGCCGACGGTTCTACCGCCTTCACGGATCGCGAAGCGTAAACCTTCCTCGATCGCGATCGGGGTGATCAGCTCAACGTCCATCGTTACGTTATCGCCCGGAATACACATTTCCTTATCGGCGGGAAGCGTGATAACGCCGGTAACGTCCGTCGTTCTGAAGAAGAACTGCGGTCTGTAATTCGAGAAGAACGGGGTATGACGACCGCCCTCTTCCTTCTTTAAAACATAGACCTGACCCGAGAACTTGGTGTGCGGGTGGATCGAACCGGGCTTACAGAGTACCTGTCCGCGCTCGATCTCGCTTCTCTGGATACCGCGAAGGAGTGCGCCAATGTTATCGCCCGCCTCAGCGTAATCAAGGATCTTACGGAACATTTCGATCCCGGTAACAACGGTCGACTTCGGCTCGTCGGTAAGACCCGTGATCTCAACGGTATCGTTGGTCTTTAAGATACCGCGCTCTACTCTACCGGTCGCTACCGTACCGCGACCCGTGATCGTCATCGTATCCTCGACCGGCATTAAGAACGGCTGATCCGCCTTACGGTCGGGCGTCGGGATATAGTCGTCGACCTGCTTCATAAGCTCGAGAATGCAAGCGTATTCGGGCGCGTTCACGTCCTGGCTCGCGCAATCGAGCGCGACCTTCGCGGAACCGCGAACGATCGGAATATCGTCGCCCGGGAAGTCATTCTTGGTAAGAATGTCTCTGATGTCCATTTCTACGAGGTCGAGAAGCTCGTCGTCGTCAACGTCGTCACACTTATTGATAAATACGACCATCGCCGGAACGCCTACCTGATGCGCGAGAAGGATATGCTCTCTCGTCTGAGCCATAGGACCGTCCGTACCCGCTACTACGAGGATCGCGCCGTCCATCTGCGCCGCGCCGGTGATCATGTTCTTGATATAGTCCGCGTGACCGGGACAGTCAACATGTGCGTAGTGACGATTATCGGTCTCATACTCAACGTGCGCCGTGTTGATCGTAATACCGCGCTCTCTCTCCTCGGGAGCTTTATCAATCATATCATACGCTTCGAACTTCGCCTGTCCCTTAAGAGCGAGAACCTTGGTGATCGCTGCGGTTAAGGTCGTCTTACCGTGGTCAACGTGACCGATAGTACCAATGTTTACGTGGGGCTTGGTACGCTCAAAATGCTGTTTTGCCATTTTTGTTTCCTCCTAAAGTGAAATTGAATTTCTTATAATACCTATTGTACCAAAAAAATACTGAAATTACAAGAGGTTTTGGAAATTTTTTTCATTATTCCTTATTTCTCTTGCTCATGATGCCCTCGGCGATATTTTTCGGAACTTGCGTGTAGCTGTTCGGCTCCATCACGTACTGTCCGCGACCCTGGGTCTTTGAACGAAGATCGTTCGAGTACCCGAACATTTCGGAGAGCGGAACGAGCGCGTTGATCTGCTTTACGCCGTTTCTGTCCTCCATGCCCTGGATCGTACCGCGACGAGAGCTCAGATCGCCGATCACGTCGCCCATATATTCCTCGGGGACGATCACGACGACTTTCATGATCGGCTCGAGAATAACGGGACTTCCCTTTTTACAAGCGTCCTTGATCGCCATAGAACCCGCGATCTTAAACGCCATTTCCGAGGAGTCGACCTCGTGGAACGAGCCGTCGTAGAGCGTGACCTTTAGATCGACCACGGGATAACCCGCGAGAACGCCCGCCTGCATCGCCCCTTGGATACCCGCGTCGACCGCCGGGATATATTCCTTCGGGATCGCGCCGCCGACAATACTGTTGATAAACTCATAGCCCTTGCCGGACTCGTTCGGCTCAACACGGATCTTTACGTGACCGTACTGACCCTTACCGCCCGACTGACGCGCGTATTTCGTATCCGATTCGGCGGGAGCCGTGATCGTCTCTTTATACGCTACCTGCGGCGCTCCGACGTTCGCCTCTACCTTAAATTCACGCAGAAGTCTGTCCACGATGATCTCAAGGTGGAGCTCGCCCATACCCGCGATGATCGTCTGACCCGTCTCCTGATCCGTCCATGTCTTAAAGGTAGGATCTTCCTCGGCGAGCTTCGCGAGACCGATCGCCATTTTTTCCTGACCCGCCTTTGTCTTAGGCTCGATCGCGAGATCGATTACGGGATCCGGGAATTCCATAGATTCGAGAATAACGGGGTGATCCTCGTCACAGAGCGTATCGCCGGTCGTTGTGTTCTTTACGCCGACTGCTGCGGCAATATCGCCGCAGTAGCAGACCTCAAGATCCTGTCTGTGGTTCGCGTGCATCTGTAAAATACGACCCATGCGCTCCTTTTTGTCCTTCGTCGCGTTCAACACGCTCGAACCCGCCTCGACCATACCCGAGTAAACGCGGAAGAAGCAGAGCTTCCCGACAAAGGGGTCGGTCGCGATCTTAAAGGCGAGCGCGGAGAAGGGCTGATCGTCACCCGCGTGGCGCTCGGTCTCCTCGCCCGTCTCGGGGTCTGTACCCTTGATCGCGGGAATATCGAGCGGAGAAGGCATATAATCGACGATCGCGTCGAGAAGCTTTTGTACGCCCTTATTCCTGTACGAAGTACCGCAAGTCACGGGAACCATATCGTTCGCGATCGTCGCCTTACGGATACAAGCCTTGATCTCATCTACCGTGATCTCCTCGCCCTCGAGGAACTTATTCATGATCTCCTCATCCTGATCCGAGATCGCCTCGAGCAGGTTTTCCCTGTACTTATCGGCGAGCTCCTTCATATCGGCGGGGATCTCCTCGACTCTCATGTCCTTACCGAGATCGTCGTAATAAATATCGGCGTTCATCTCTACGAGGTCGATGATCCCTCTAAAGGTATCCTCCGAACCGATCGGTAACTGGATCGGAACGGCGTTTGTTTTTAAACGTTCCTTCATCATGTTGACAACGTTATAAAAATCGGCGCCCATGATGTCCATTTTATTCACGTATGCCATTCTCGGAACATGATACTTGTCGGCCTGATGCCATACGGTTTCAGACTGCGGTTCGACGCCGCCCTTGGCGCAGAAAACCGTGACAGAGCCGTCAAGAACTCTCAGCGAACGTTCTACTTCTACCGTGAAGTCAACGTGACCGGGAGTATCGATAATATTGATCCTGTGCTTTTTCCAGTAAGCAGTCGTCGCGGCCGAGGTGATCGTGATCCCTCTTTCCTGCTCCTGCTCCATCCAGTCCATTGTCGCGCTTCCGTCGTGCGTTTCGCCGATCTTATGGTTGATCCCGGTATAAAAAAGGATCCGCTCGGTCGTCGTCGTCTTCCCTGCGTCAATGTGAGCCATGATACCAATATTACGGGTCATTTCGAGAGTTACATCTCTAGCCATATTTCCTCCGTTCTATTGCTTACCACTTATAATGCGCGAACGCTCTGTTCGCTTCCGCCATTCTGTGTGTATCATCGCGCTTTTTACAAGAGCCGCCCTGTCCGTTGACTGCGTCGAGGATCTCGTGCGCGAGTCTCTCCTTCATGGTCTTTTCGTTTCTGGCTCTGCTGTACGTGGTGATCCATCTTAAGCCCAAGGTCCTCCGACGTTCGGGACGAACCTCCATCGGGACCTGATAGGTGGCGCCGCCGACACGGCGAGCCTTGACCTCCAGCTGAGGCATGATGTTCTCCATCGCCTGCTCAAAAACCTCTAAGGGCTCTTTCCCGGTCTTTTCGCCTACGATCTCAAACGCGCCGTAAACGATCTTTTGGGCGACGCCCTTTTTACCGTCAAGCATGATGTTATTGATCAAACGAGTCACAAGCTCCGAATTATAGAGCGGATCCGGTAATACATCACGCTTTGGTACATTCCCTCTTCTTGGCACTTTACTTCCCTCCTTCATAATTCTTGCGCCGCAAACTGCGGCTAATGAAAATCATCGGTACTCGAAAGCGTCGCGGCTTACGCCGCTAACCTCCCGCCGTGCATCCCGAGGGTCACTATTATATAGTCACACCCGCAAATGCGGCAGTTAAGTTACTTAAATAAAATTTAAGTTACGCCTTTTTCGCACCAGCCTTCGGACGCTTCGCGCCGTACTTGGATCTACCCTGCATTCTTCCGTCTACGCCCTGTGCGTCGAGCGTACCGCGAACGATATGATAACGCACGCCGGGTAAGTCCTTAACACGTCCGCCTCTGATCAAGACAACGCTGTGTTCCTGAAGCTTATGTCCGATGCCGGGGATATAGGCAGTAACCTCGTATCCGTTGGAAAGTCTGACTCTCGCGACCTTTCTCATCGCGGAGTTCGGCTTCTTCGGGGTCGCGGTTCTTACCGCGGTACAAACTCCGCGTTTTTGCGGCGCAGTAACGTCGGTCGGGGTCTTTTTAAGGGTATTTAATCCCTTTAAGAGCGCCGGAGCCTTCGACTTCTTTTCGGATACCTCTCTGCCCTTTCTTACGAGCTGGTTAAAGGTTGGCATTATTTCACCTCCAAAATAAAAATATCATTCGGGCGCAATGTCCCGAACACTCAATATTATATACAAAAAAAAGGCAAAAGTCAATACTTTCCGTTTTTCCTCGAAAAGATTGTAGCTTTTGCCATTTTTAATGAATAATTTGCGGTTTTTTTATTTATTTTTGACAATCGCCTCCCGCGATCCTCGCTGTAATTTCCCGTGAAGCCGTGTTCCGTAAATCCTGATCTCGGAACGAGACGATCAGACGGATTCGGCAACCTCCTCCTCTGCCGCCTCGACTTGTTCGGCTTCTGCCTCGACATGAACGTTCATCCCCGTTCCCGCCGGGATCAGCTTCCCGATAATGACATTTTCCTTTAAGCCGAGTAAAGGATCGACCTTTCCGTGGATCGCCGCGTCCGTAAGAACGCGGGTCGTCTCTTGGAAGGATGCGGCGGATAAGAAGCTGTCCGTCGCGAGCGCCGCCTTCGTTATACCGAGAAGCACGGGTGAATATGTCGGATAAACAATATCCTCGCCGTTCGCCTTCCGCTCGTCGAGCTGTTCCATGATCCGAACGAGTTCGTTTTTATCGATCGTCGACGCGGGAAGGAGATAAGAATCCCCCGGTTCGTCTACACGAACCTTCCGCATCATCTGACGGACAATGACCTCGATATGCTTATCGTTGATGTCAACACCCTGTAAGCGATAAACCTTTTGGACCTCGCTGATGATATAATTTTGTACAGCCTGTTCGCCCTTAACGAGAAGGACGTCGTGCGGATTGATCGAGCCCTCGGTCAAGGGATCGCCCGCCATTACATAGTCGCCTTCCTCAATTTTAAGACGATAACCGAACGGTACGGAATAAGCTTCTTCGTTTCCGTCGTCCGAGGTAACGACAACATGACGCGTCTTTTTGATCTCCTCAAACCTTGTTTTCCCCGAGATCTTGGTTATGATCGCGCTCGACTTCGGTCTGCGGCTCTCAAAAAGCTCCTCGACACGCGGGAGACCCTGGGTAATATCCTCCGCCGACGCGATACCGCCCGTATGGAAGGTTCTCATGGTAAGCTGTGTACCCGGCTCGCCGATCGACTGCGCCGCGATGATCCCGACCGCTTCGCCGATCGAGATCGGATTTCCGTTCGCGAGCGACGATCCGTAGCAACGCGCGCACACACCGTGCTTCGCCGCGCAGGTCAAAACGGAGCGGATCTTTACGGTCTTCGCGCCGGAGGCGATGATCTTCTGCGCGTCCGCGTCATTTACCAGCTTATCTCTCGATACAAGGACATTTCCGCTTTCGTCAAGGAAATCCTCGGCGAGGTATCTCCCGACTAAGCGCTCTTGTAACGACTCGATCAGCTCTTTCCCCTCGCGGATCTCATAAACGTCGATCCCTTCCGCCGTCCCGCAGTCCTCCATACGAATGATGACCTCCTGAGATACGTCGACAAGACGACGAGTCAGGTAACCTGAGTCCGCCGTTCTGAGGGCGGTGTCCGCGAGACCCTTTCTCGCGCCGCGCGAGGAGATAAAGTATTCCATGATGTTCAGACCCTCGCGGTAGTTCGCGCGGATCGGGATCTCGATCGTCTCACCCGAGGTATTCGCGATCAGTCCGCGCATTCCCGCGAGCTGGCGGATCTGGTTCGTACTACCGCGCGCCCCGGAATCCGCCATCATAAAGATCGGGTTATACTGATCCAAGTTTTTCGTCAGCGCAGTCGAGACCTCGTTCGTCGCGCGCGTCCATACGTCGAGAACGGCGTTTTTACGCTCTTGGTTCGAGATAAAGCCGCGAGAGAAATTCTTATTGATCTCGGCGACCTGTTCGTCGGCATCCTCGAGAATCTGCTTCTTCTGCGGCGGGATAGACGCGTCGCAGACCGCGACCGTGATCGCCGCCTTCGTCGAATACTTATAGCCCATCGCCTTGATCTTATCGAGTACCTGAGCGGTCATAGCCGTACCGTGGATCTTTATACATTTTTCTATGATCTTCCCGAGCATACTCTTGTCGACCTTAAAGTCGATCTCGAGGTTAAGCGCGTTCTCGGGCTTGCTTCTGTCTACAAAGCCGAGATCCTGCGGGATATGCTCGTTAAAAATGATCTTTCCGACGGTCGTGGTGATGAGGCGCTGGATCTTCTCCTCGCCGATCTCCTTCATCACGCGAACCTTGATCGCCGCGTGGATCGAGATCACGCCGTCCTGATATGCTATCAGCGCTTCGTTAAAGTCGCGGAAGATCTTCCCTTCGCCCATCTCGCCTTCCTTAGAAAGCGTAAGGTAATACGAGCCGAGTACCATATCCTGCGTCGGGACGGTAACGGGGCGCCCGTCCGAGGGCTTTAAAAGGTTCTTCGCCGCAAGCATAAGCGTTCTCGCCTCGTCCTGTGCCTCCTCCGAAAGAGGGAGATGAACCGCCATTTGGTCGCCGTCAAAGTCGGCGTTGTACGCGGTACAAACGAGCGGGTGAAGCTTAATGGCGCGTCCCTCGACAAGCACGGGCGAGAACGCTTGGATCCCGAGGCGGTGAAGCGTCGGCGCGCGGTTCAGCAATACGGGGTGATCCTTAATAACGTCCTCGAGAACGTCCCATACCTCGTCTTTCGCGCGATCGACCATTTTACGGGCGCTTTTAATGTTATTCGATAACCCGCGGGCAACCAGCTCCTTCATCACAAAGGGCTTAAACAGCTCGATCGCCATTTCCTTGGGAAGTCCGCACTGATCCATTTTCAGCTCCGGTCCGACAACGATGACCGAGCGCCCCGAATAGTCGACGCGCTTCCCGAGCAGATTCTGACGGAAACGCCCCTGTTTCCCCTTTAACATATCCGAGAGAGACTTTAAAGGGCGGTTCGAGGGACCGGTGACCGCTCTCCCGTGCCTTCCGTTATCGATCAGAGCGTCGACCGCCTCCTGAAGCATACGCTTTTCGTTACGGATAATGATGTCGGGCGCTTTCAACTCGAGCATTTTCTTCAATCGGTTGTTCCGGTTGATCACGCGACGGTACAGATCGTTTAAGTCGCTCGTTGCGAAACGTCCGCCGTCGAGAAGCACCATCGGTCGAATATCCGGCGGGATCACCGGTACGACGTCGAGGATCATCCATTCGGGTCTGTTCCCGCTTTGGCGAAACGCCTCGATCACGTCGAGCCGCTTTAAAATCTTAACGCGCTTCTGACCCTGCTGCGTCCCCGAAAGCTCCTCCTTTAACTCGGCGGAGAGCTTTTCGAGGTCGATCTCCATGAGAAGCTCCTTGATCGCCTCCGCACCCATAGACGCGCGGAAGTCGTCCTCATACCGCTCGCGCATATCGGCGTACTCCTTTTCGGAGAGGAGCTGTCCCTTTGTAAGCACCGTCGTCCCCGGGTCGGTAACGATGTATTTCGTAAAATACAATACCTCCTCGAGGCGCTTCGGCGAAATATCGAGAACCTGTCCGATCCGCGAAGGCGTTCCCTTAAAATACCAAATATGCGATACCGGCGCGGCGAGCTCGATATGACCCATTCGCTCGCGGCGAACTTTATTACGAGTGACCTCAACGCCGCAACGCTCACAGATCTTCCCTTTAAAACGAATACGCTTGTATTTCCCGCAGGCGCACTCCCAATCCTTTTGAGGACCGAAGATACGCTCGCAGAATAAGCCGTCGCGTTCCGGCTTCTGAGTTCTGTAATTGATCGTCTCGGGGCGTTCCACAATGCCATAGCTCCAAGCGCGGATCTGTTCGGGCGACGCGAGTCCGATTTTCATTGATTCAAAAACATTAAATGCCAATTTTACAAACCTCAATTCTTTAAAAGTTCGGATTGCCGTAAAATCTCTCCGACAACGGGACGAAATCATTCGTCGTCGTCGTCCATATCAAGTTCCTCCTCGTCGTCATCATAAACGTCTTCGTCGTCATAAGCCTCGTCCTCGTCATAGCCGTCGTCGTCGCCGAAATAATCGTCGTCTATTTCCTCGGGAATAAACGCCGCGTCAATTTCGTTTTCGTCCGCGACATACTCAAAGTCCTCGGGGCTTACCGTCCCCATATCGTCGTCGTCAAAGGTCTGCTTTAGATCGATCTCCTCGTTATTCTCGTCGAGGACCTTTACATCGAGACCGAGCGACTGGAGCTCTTTTATAAGGACCTTAAACGACTCGGGAACGCCCGGCTTCGGGACGTTTTCGCCCTTTACGATCGCTTCATAGGTCTTTACGCGCCCGACGATATCGTCCGACTTGACCGTAAGGATCTCTTGGAGCGTATAAGCCGCGCCGTATGCCTCAAGCGCCCATACCTCCATTTCGCCGAAGCGCTGACCGCCGAACTGCGCCTTACCGCCGAGCGGCTGTTGTGTTACAAGCGAATAAGGACCGGTCGAGCGCGCGTGGATCTTATCGTCGACCAGGTGGTGAAGCTTTAAATAGTACATATACCCTACGGTTACGAGGCTGTCGAACTTTTCGCCGGTTCGTCCGTCCGTAAGCTGGGTCTTCGCCTCGGGGGTCATCGGGATCTTTGAGAAATCGATCTCGGGACCGTCCTTTTCGCGATAGTTCTCGCGCTGTGACTCCGCAAGCTCAAAGCAAGCGCGGATATCCTCCTCATGCGCGCCGTCGAATACGGGCGTCATGATCCGCCAGTCGAGCGCCTTCGCCGCGTAGCCCAAATGTACCTCGAGTACCTGTCCGATATTCATACGCGACGGTACGCCGAGCGGGTTTAATACAATATCGAGCGGCGTCCCGTCCGGTAGGAACGGCATATCCTCTTGGTGAAGGATACGGGAGACGACGCCCTTGTTCCCGTGGCGACCCGCCATTTTATCCCCGACGGAGATCTTTCTTTTCTGAGCGATATAACAGCGAACGACCATATTCACGCCCGCCGCGAGCTCGTCGCAATTCTCCCTCGTAAATACCTTTACGTCGACGATCACGCCGCTTTCGCCGTGCGGTACGCGAAGAGAGCTGTCGCGAACCTCCCGCGCCTTTTCGCCGAAGATCGCGCGAAGCAATCTTTCCTCGGCGGTAAGCTCGGTCTCGCCCTTCGGCGCGACCTTCCCGACTAGAATATCGCCGGAGTGAACCTCCGCGCCGATACGAATGATCCCCTGTTCGTCGAGATCCTTCAGCGCGTCCTCGCTCAGGTTCGGGATATCGCGGGTGATCTCCTCCGCGCCGAGCTTCGTATCGCGACATTCCAGCTCATATTCTTCGATATGAATAGAGGTATAGGTATCGTTATAGACCAGTTTTTCATTGATCAAAACCGCGTCCTCGTAGTTATAACCCTCCCAGGTCATAAACCCGATCAGCGCGTTCTTCCCGAGCGAGATCTCGCCCTCGGAGGTCGCGGGACCGTCCGCGAGCACTTGACCGATCTTAACCGTATCGCCCTTTGAAACGATCGGTCGCTGATTTACGCAAGTGCCTTGGTTTGAACGCTTAAATTTGATCAGCTTATAGCGGTGATCCTGACCGACCTCGTCCTTAACGACGATCTCGTCGGCGCATACCTTTGTTACAACGCCGTTCTCCTTCGCGAGGACACAAACGCCGGAATCGACTGCCGCCTTATATTCCATGCCCGTTCCGATCAGCGGATGCTCCGTTACCATCAGCGGGACAGCCTGACGCTGCATATTCGCGCCCATGAGCGCGCGGTTCGCGTCATCGTTCTCGAGGAACGGGATCATCGCCGTCGCGACGGAAACGACCATCTTCGGCGAAACGTCCATGAAATCCACCAGATCGCGCTCGACCTCGAGGATCTCGTCCCTGCGCCGCGCGGTAACGCGCTTTCTCGCGAAACAGCCGTTTTCGTCGAGCGGTTCGTTCGCCTGGGCAATGGTATAAAGGTCTTCGACATCCGCCGTCATATAGACGACCTCGTCGAGTACCTTCCCCGTCGCCTTATCGACCTTTCGATAAGGCGCTTCGATAAAGCCGTATTTATTGATCCGCGCGAATGACGCGAGATAAGAGATCAAGCCGATGTTCGGTCCTTCCGGCGTCTCGATCGGACACATACGCCCGTAATGAGAATAGTGAACGTCGCGCACCTCAAAGCCCGCGCGGTCACGCGAAAGTCCGCCCGGACCAAGCGCGGAGAGACGACGCTTATGCGTAAGCTCGGCTAATGGGTTATTCTGATCCATGAACTGTGACAGCGGAGAAGAACCGAAAAATTCCTTGATCGCCGCGACCACGGGACGGATATTGACGAGATTTCCGAGAGAGATCTTCTCGGTATCCTGTTGAAGTCCGATCCGCTCGCGGATCACGCGCTCCATTCTCGTAAAGCCGATCCGAAACTGGTTTTGAAGAAGCTCACCGACCGAGCGGATACGGCGATTCCCGAGGTGGTCGATGTCGTCGACCATCCCGACGCCTTCACAAAGATTGATGAAATAACTTACACTCGCGAAAATATCCTCGAGCGTGATATGCTTCGGGACGAGAACGTCCGCGTTTTGACGGAGCGCGGTTTTAATGTCCTCGACGGAGTCGTTTTCGTCGAGGATACGCATCAGCTCGGGATAAAAGACCTTTTCGTTGATCCCACAAGCCTCCGCGTCGATCTCGGCGGGAATATACGGCGCAATATCGACCATGCGATTTCCGATGACCTTTACGAGATTTTCCTCCACGTCGAGGAAGACCTCGCCGATCCCCGCCTGTTCGATCGCGAAGCCCTTTTCGGTCGTGACGATCTCGCCCGCCTCGGCGAGGATCTCGCCGGTCAGCGGATCGACCGCCGGCTGTGCGAGCCTATGCCCGATAATACGGCTCGAAACACCGAGCTTTTTATTGAATTTATAGCGACCGAAGCGCGAAAGATCATAGCGCTTTGCGTCAAAAAAGAGGTTGTTCAGATGCGTTTCGGCGGAATCGACCGTCGGCGGCTCGCCCGGACGAAGCTTTTTATAGACCTCGAGAAGCGCTTCCTCCTTATTTTTGGTGGAATCCTTCTGCTGGATCGTCTGACGGATCCGTTCGTCGTCGCCAAAAAGCCCGATCAGCTCCTCGTCCGTTCCCTTACCGAGGGCGCGGACTAAGGTCGTCGCGGGGATCTTCCTGTTTTTATCGATCCGAACATAAAAAACGTCGTTCGAATCCATTTCGTATTCGAGCCACGCACCGCGGTTCGGGATCACCTGAGAAGTGAAAAGCTTTTTCCCGGTCTTATCATAATCAAAACCAAAATAGACGCCGGGGGAACGAACGAGCTGAGATACGATAACGCGCTCCGCCCCATTGATCACGAAAGTACCGCTATCGGTCATGAGCGGGAAATCGCCCATAAAGATTTCGCTCTCCGCGACCTCGCCGGTCTCCTCGTTTCTGAGGTGCGCTTTTACACGCAACGGCGCAGCGTAGGTAACGTCCCGTTCCTTACATTCCTCGATCGTATACTTCGGATTTTCGTCGATCCGATAGTCTACGAAACTCAAAACCAATTTTCCGTTTGAGTCGGTGATCGAAGAAATGTCGTTAAAGACCTCTTTGATCCCCTCGTCAAGAAACCATTTGTATGAATTTTTTTGGATCTCGATGAGGTTCGGCATATCGATAACCTCATTGATCTTTGAAAAACTCATTCGGGTAATATTGCCGAGCTGTACCGGTTTAACATTGACCATTGGCTTAAATCACTCCTTAAATTTTTGAAAACACGGGCGTATTTTACCGCTTTTCGTTACTACACCCATTATAATTCAGTATTTTATTATACATCAAATATTTCCATTTGTCAAGGTGTTTTTTTAAAATTTTGAAAAATTTACCGTTTAAGACGAAAAGAAAAAAGCCGAAAAAAATTCCGGCAAATATAAAGAATATACCATTTTATATATAGGGCGATTTAATGATCGTTAATTTTTTTGGGGAAGGCGCGATCCCCCGCCGCTAAACCTTAAGCTCCGCCGGGCTCTGCGCTTCTTCGCGATAGCTCAGATCCATCGCGTTGAGGGCGTTTTCGTCGATCCCCTCCGTGCTTTCCTTTTCAAAGATCGTCTTGATCGTCATCATAATGATCTTTAGGTCGAGAAGGAGCGAAAAATTCTCAATATAGATCAGATCGAGCTTTAACTTATCATAGGGCGTCGTATTATACTTCCCCATGACTTGAGCATAGCCCGTTAAGCCCGCCTTCGCATTCAGGCGAAAGCTAAACTCGGGGATCGAATCCTCATACTCCTCGGCGATCTCGGGACGCTCGGGGCGCGGACCGACGATCGACATCTCTCCCTTTAAAATGTTTAAAAGCTGAGGAAGCTCGTCCAGCCGTGTTTTACGTAGGAACGCCCCGACGGGGGTGATACGGCTGTCTCCTTCGGCGGCGAGCCGCGCCTGTCCGTCTTTTTCCGCGTCGACGATCATTGAGCGGAATTTATAGAGCTCGAACGTCCGTCCGCCGTATGTAAGTCGCCTTTGTTTATAGATCACGGGACCTCCGTCCTGAGCCTTGACCGCGATCGCGGCGGCGGCGAGGAACGGCGAGAGAAAGACGAGCGCCAAAAACGAAACGGTAAGATCAAACATTCGCTTTAAAATTCTTTGTTCGAGCTTCGCGCCGAAATTCCGCGAGACCAAGAGCGGCGTATCGAGGATATGCAGTTCCTCCGAGCCGCGGATCAGAATGTCGGAGATCTTCGGCGTAACGTATGCGACGATCCGATGCTTAAAACAGAATTTTAAAATATCGTTTCGGATCTCGTTCGGCGTATCACAGATCACGACCGCGTCATAATCCGTAATACAGGACGCGATCCGCTCAAACCCCTCGTCCACGTTGATCGCCGCGCAGATGATAAATTTATCATAGCGCTTACTCATTTTATACACTAGCGACCGCGCGGACTTATTCGCGTAAACGAGGATCATCTTTTTCGGCGGGAAAAGCCGCGCGAAATTCCGATGAATGTAAATATTCCAGATCAAAAGCGCGATCGCGTCGGGGACTAACGTCAAAAACAGAGGCGCGGGATTTAAGAACGCCTTCGCCATCATACAGATCTGTAAATAAGCGATCAAATCGGTAAAGATCAGCGCGATCACGTGTGAAAAGACCGAATCCGTGATCCGTAAGCTCCCGAGGCGAAAGCCGCCGTAAAGCTCGATCAGTATGAAATAAATCACGGCGTATAAAAAGCAGAAAACAATGTTCCCGTTTTTAAAGAAAAAATTCCCGAGCTGTAAATTATAGTATTTCTCCCATACGTAGGCAAATGCGGAGGTACATAACAATATCTGAAAAAGAGCGTTCAGAAAGATCACAAAGCGCTTTATATTCGTTCCGTTTTGTTTCATGACCGTTCCTTCCTTTCTTTAGGTTAAACCACCTCGGAAACTTCCGAAACGCCGCCTGACTTGTCTTTTTTGTGCTGTGCTTTGCCGGCTTTCCTTGAAATACATACAGTATTCCTGCGGAAACCCGACAAACCACAGCGCAAAAAATCCTGCGTCATTCAGCATTCCGAAAGTTCCCGAGGAGGTTTATTATCTCCAGTATACCATACTTTCGCGAAAAATTCAATGAAAATGAATTGAAAATCCTCCAAAAATCGGAATAACTTTGTTTTTTTATGAATATAATGATGAACGGCGCTTTCGAAAGCCAACTCGGCGTATGAAGCTCTCGGGAGAAAAACGGCGATCCCCGCGCTTCCCGTCGTTCGAGCTTCATTCCCAAAAAAGCAAAGACTCATTCCCGAGAAACATCGCGGGCAGGAGTCTCTGCGTCCAAATATAAAGCGGTACGATCCGTCGTCGTACCGCTTTTTTCATTAGACCTCCTCGGGAACTTACGGAATGATGAATGGCGACGGGATTTTTGCGCTAAGGATCGGTCAGCCGGTATTTCGGGAGTTTCCGAGGCGATCTACTATATCAGCTCTTTATCGACGTTGATCACCGCGTCGACCGAGTCGTCCTGCGCCCGGATACGCTCTTTTATGAGCTGAACGAGCTCGAGATCCTTTTTCGGGTGCTGAAACGGGACGACAATATCAAAGATCAGGTTTTTTCGATGCTTCCCCTCGGTCATACGAAAATCATGCATGGTCACGCCAAGCTCCGAAAGGATCTTTTCCAGCATTTCACGGTAATAATGCGACTGCTCCGTCTCCGCCTCGACGGGATCCATATGAATGGTAACGCTCACGCCGAATTTTTCCTTTAACTCATGCTCAAGGCGGTCGATCAGCTCGTGCGCGTCGGTGAAGCTCATCCCGGCGGGGATCTCGGCGTGGAGCGAGATCATATTCGCCCCGACCCCGTAATTGTGGACGATTAGGTCATGAAGCCCGATGATCCCGTCACTATCCAGTACCGTTTTACGGATCTCCGCCACAAACGCGGGGTCGGGCTTTTCGCCGAGGAGCGGCGCGAGGCTTTCTTTCGCCGCCTCCAGTCCTGTCTTAACGATAAAGCCGACCACGAGGAGTCCGATCCAACCGTCGAGATCGACCGAAAAGATCCCGTAGATCAAAAAGCCGACAATGACCGCCCCGGTCGAGACGCAGTCCGAAAGACTGTCGAGCGCCGCCGCCTTCATCGCCACGGATCGGATCATTTCGCCGATCTTACGATTATACGAGAAAATGTAGAGTTTCACCAGTACCGAAACGATCAGGATCACGAGCGAGGAATAATGAAAGGCGATCGGCTCGGGCGAAAGGATCTTCGCGATCGAGTCGCGAAGCAGCTCATACCCCACCAAAAGGATCATACCCGCCACGATCAGTCCCCCGACATACTCGATCCTCCCGTGACCGAAAGGGTGCTTTCGGTCGGCGGGCGCTTCCGCGAGCTTAAAGCTCACGATCGTTACGAGCGAAGTCCCCGCGTCGGAGAGATTATTGAGCGCGTCGGCGGTGATCGCGATCGAGCCGGAGATCGCGCCCGCGATCAGCTTTAAAACGGAAAGAAAGAGATTTAAGACGATCCCCGCCGCGCCCGTAAGCTGGGCGTAGCGCCGCCGAACCGTCGGATCGTCGGTATTTTTATAATTCGGTATAAAAAGCCTCGCGAGCAGAAGCAAGTCCTTCTCCCCCTTTATAATTCGTTGCTTTATTATATTCCCGCTCTTGCGGTATGTGAACAGATTTAAAGCTCCGCTTCGACCGCTTTCCCCGCCGTTAAGCTTTTCGGAATGTCTAAGATCCTTTGATTGCGGCTTCCACGAAATTTCAGCTCAAGGCTTCGTTCCGCCAGTACAAACCGTCCGTCTACCAACAGATCCAACCGTTCGAGGAGTTCCCGAACAGATCGATCTCCCTCCGCCCGCTCGACCAGTTCCTCAAAGGTATAGCCCGAATAGCTCATAAGATGATAGCCGACCGACTTGAGCGCCTTCCCAAGCTCGGCAAGCGGCTCGGCTTGACAAAAAGGCTCCCCGCCCGAAAAGGTCACCCCGCGAACCAGCGGAAACTGTCGGATCTTTTTAAAAAGCCGATCCGTGTCCGCGAGCCGACCCGCGCCGAAATCGTGCGTTTCGGGATTGTGACAGCCCTCACACCGATGGGGACAGCCCTGTACAAAGATCGCGAAGCGAAGCCCCGGTCCGTCCACGATCGACTCCGGGACAAGTCCCGCCAAACGGATCAGCATGATAAAACCCCTCTCTTATTGATATGCCTCGTTGTCGGAAATATAATGCCGCACGCGAAGCGGGATCCCGAGGTCGTCCGATCTTTGACGACAAGCCTTGACCTCCTCCTCGCCGATCACGTCCACGATCGTAAAGGAAACATCGGGGATAAACGAAGCGGAAACGATCGCGAAATTCAGCATGGCGTTATACGCGGGAAGCCCGAAACGCGAGCGGACGATCCGATCGTATTTCTCGGGATCGGAGGCGTTTAAGCTGATCGATAGGCGATCGATCGCCCCGCGCATAGCGTACAAGTCAAAGGTCGGGTGCATAAAAGAGACGAGCCCGTTCGTATTCACGCGGATCTTCATACCCGACGTTTCCTTGATATACCGCGCCGTCTCGATCAGGTCGGTCGGGCGCGACATCGGCTCGCCGTAGCCGCAAAAAACGACCTCGTCGTATTTCGTATGATCGACCGCGTCAAACGCCGCCTTGATCTCCTCGAGGCTCGGCTCATGCTCCAGCCAAAGGCTCTCGTTCCCGCCGACCGAGTCCGAGTTTTTACGGATACAAAACGTACAGGCGCACGGACATTGATTTGTAATGTTCGCGTAAAGAGCGCCGTTTAAATCGTAAAAAATTTTCATACCTCGCGTTTCCTTTCGTTGTAAATTTTTAGGGCAGTATTCGCTCGGGGCGATATTGTGCGCCTAGGTCAGTCCGTCTCGTCGATATACTCGATGTCTTCTTTTCTATAAGGCGTTTTTGCGAAAACCGCCGCGATCACCTTGACCGCGCCCGCTTCCTTCAACGCTCCCGCCGCCTCCGAAAGTGTACTCCCCGTCGTACAAAGATCGTCCAACAGTAGGATCTTCTTCCCCCGGATCGCCTCCGCGTCGACCACGCGAAACGCGCCGAGGACATTCTTCTTTCGTTCGTCTCCGTCGAGCGATTTTTGTTCGCTCGTCTTTCGACACTTCTCCAAAAGCTCCGCACAGGGCGCTTTTATGAAATAGCGTAGCTCTCGCGCGATCAGCTCCGTCTGATTATACCCGCGCTTTTCGAGATCGGCTCGAAGCATCGGGATATACGCGATCACGTCGATCTCATCGCAAAGCGACCTTTCGTCCAGCGCCCGAAAGATACAGCCCGCAAAGGCGAAAGCCGTATTCCCGCATGGGTTCTCCTTAAAGCGTAAGATCACTCCGCGCATCGCGCCTTTATAGACACAAAAAGCGGAGAAGGCGTCGGCATTCTCAACGGGGAAATCCTTTTCATAGCGAACCAATCGCTCTTCACAGCGGTCACAAAATAGGTCGTTATAGCCGATCATCCGATCGCAAGCCGGACAGCGGTTGGGGTAAAGGTAATGGATCAGATAGCGATATACCCGATGCCTTTTCACCGAAAAATCGGAAAAAGCGGCGGTTTTGCCCGCCGCTTTCGCTTTTACTTTTCGTCGTTCCATTCGTACATCTTCCGAAGCTCCGCGCCGACCTTTTCAAGCTGGTGTTCGCCTTCGATCCGTCTGCACGCGTTGAAATGCGACCGACCCATTTTATTTTCCATGATCCAGTTACGGGCGAAAGTACCGTCTTGGATCTCCGAGAGTACCTTCTTCATCTCCTTCTTGGTGTCCTCGGTGATAAGGCGCTTCCCGACCTCATAGTCGCCAAATTCCGCCGTATCCGAGATCGAATAGCGCATCATCTTAAAGCCGCCCTTATAGATCAGGTCGACGATGAGCTTCATCTCGTGGATACACTCAAAATACGCGTTCTGAGGATCATATCCCGCCTCCACGAGGGTCTCAAAGCCCGCCTTCATTAAAGCGGTAACTCCGCCGCAAAGAACGCACTGTTCACCGAAAAGATCGGTCTCCGTTTCCATTTTAAAGGTCGTTTCGAGTACGCCCGCTCTCGAGCCGCCGATCCCCGCCGCGTAAGCGAGACCAATGTCATGCGCTCTGCCCGACGCGTTCTGATGGACCGCGATCAGACAGGGCACGCCGCGCCCGATCGTATATTCCGAACGAACGGTATGCCCCGGACCCTTCGGCGCGATCATGATAACGTCTATGTCCGACGGCGGAACGATCTGACCGAAATGAATATTAAAGCCGTGCGCGAACATCAGTACCTTCCCCGCTGTGAGGTTCGGCTTAACGCTCTCCTCATAAAGCTGCGCCTGCTTTTCGTCGTTGATGAGGATCATAATGATGTTCGCCTTCGCGGAAGCCTCGGAAGCGGTATAGACCTTAAAGCCCGCTTCTTCCGCCGTTTTCCAAGACTTACTGCCCTCATAAAGCCCGATAATGACGTTTACGCCGCTGTCCTTTAGGTTGAGCGCGTGGGCGTGACCCTGACTACCATAGCCGATGATCGCGACCGTCTTTCCGTCCAGTAAAGAGAGGTTACAGTCTTCCTGATAATAAATTTTTGCCATTTTTGTTTGCTCCTTTTCGTTTTATTCATGCGCCTGTCGGCGTTTTTTATAGGTTTATAGGGATAACGACGTGCTTCCCCGCTGGATCGCGATCGTACCCGTCCGAACGATCTCCTTGATCCCATAGGGACGTAAAAGCTCCTCAAAGGTACGGATCTTCCCCTCATAGTCCGATAACTCGAGCGTCATTGTACTGACGGAAATATCGGAGATCTTCGCCTCGGTGATCTTCGCGATCGAGATCAGCTCCGCCCGTTGCGCGGGCGTACAGCTCACCTTTACCAAGACGAGCTCGCGCGTTAAAAGCTCCTTCTCGCTGACGGTCTTTACCTTGATCACGTCGATCAGCTTATTGAGCTGTTTTAAGATCTGTTCGAGCATATAGTCGCTCCCCCGCGCGACGATCGTAACGCGGGAAACGCGCTCGTCCTCCGTTACGCCGACCGCGAGACTGTCGATATTATAGGCGCGCCGCGCGAAAAGCCCGGCGATCCGCGCGAGAACGCCCGCCTGATTTTCAACTAAAATAGAGATCGTATGTTTCATTGATTGATTCCTAACGCTCGTTTTTTCGAACGATCACAATATCGTTTTTTCCGTTTCCTTTACCATGACCTGAAGCAGGTACGGACGATCCGAACTCAACATTCGCCCGATCGCGCCCTCCGCCTCGGAAAGATCCGTTACGGTCTCCGAGGCGATCCCGTAAGCCTCCGCGATCTTCTCGAAGCTCGGACTTCCGTCTAAGCTTACCGCGATCAGGCGGTTACCGTAGACATTTTCCTGGACTTCCCGAACCATACCGAGATAGCGGTTCACCATGACGATCACCTTAATGGGTATCTCGTGCTGGACCGCGGTCGCCAGCTCCATGAACTGCATCTGGAAGCTCCCGTCGCCGCAGACCGCGACGACCTCCGCCGACGGTCGCGCGAGCTTCGCGCCGATCGCGGCGGGGACGGAATATCCCATCGTACCCATACCGCCCGCCGTCATAAACCTTCCGTTTCGTAGGAAGAGATTGTTCGCCGTCCAGATCTGGTTTTGTCCGACGTCCGCGACGACCGCCGCTCCCTCCGGGAGGTGACGGCTCAAAAGCCGGATAAACTGCTTCGGATTGACCGATCCCGCGATCTCATCGCCCGCCTCCTTCGCGTCCGCCTCCGCTTTTACCTTCGCGATCGCCACGACCCATTCCGTATGCTTGCGCTCATGGACACAGGCGAGAAGCTGATTTAAAATGACCTTTAGATCCCCGACCATCGGGGTCGTCGCGGGAAGATTTTTCCCGATCTCGGCGGGGTCAATGTCGATATGGATCACATCGACCTTACTGAGCTGTTTTACCGCCGTGACGGCGCGGTCGCCGACACGCGCGCCGAGCAGAATGAACAGGTCGCAGTTCGCGACCGCGTAATTCGCCGAAGGAACACCGTGCATACCGAGCATCCCGAAATACAGGCGGTGCGCCATATCCATACTACTGAGCCCCATCATGGTATTGATAACGGGAATGTCACAGATCTCGCTGATCTTTTTTAGCTCCTCCTCGGCGTTCGCCGTAAAAACGCCGCCGCCCGCACAGATCAGCGGACGCTCCGCCTTCTCAATCGCGTCGGCGATCCGCTTTACCTGAAGCTTATTCCCTTCGATCTTCGGGCGATAAGAGCGAATGTCGATCTTTTCGGGGTACAAAAAGTCACATTCCATTTTTTGTACGTCCATCGGGATGTCAATCAAAACCGGTCCCGGACGACCCGAACCCGCGATATAAAACGCCTTCTTAAAATCAATACAAAGCTCCCCCGGGTCTTTCACGAGAAAGCTGTGTTTTACAAATGGCTCGGCGGAGCCGGTAATATCCGCCTCTTGAAAGACGTCGCGCCCGATCTGATCGGAATTGACCTGACCCGTGATCACGACGAGCGGGATACTATCCATATAAGCGGTCGCGATCGCGGTAATAAGGTTCGTCGCGCCCGGTCCCGAGGTCGCGACACAGACCGCCGGCTTCCCCGTCATTCTCGCGTAGCCGCTCGCGCTGTGTCCGCCGTTCACCTCGTGCCGCACTAAGATATGTCGGATCTCCGACGAAAGAAGCTCGTCGTAAAAAGGACAAATCGCCGCGCCGGGATACCCGAAAATATGTCGGATCCCCTCCGCCTCAAGACATTTTACCATTGCCCGCGCAACCGTTATTTTTTCCGCCAAACAATCCACCCCAGTTCAAAATCGCTTTTCTTATTTGATCCATTATAAATTATATTATACTACAACTTTTCCGCTTCGTCAAGAGTAAAACCGTAAGAATCGGGAATGTTTTCCTCTTTTGACGCGCCGTTCGTCCTTTTATCTTTATTTTCTTTATTTTTTTGGGAAGGCGTGCGCCCTTACGCCTCTCGTTCCTCGCCCCACCACATCTGTTTTACCGCCGTTCTCTCGTCCTGCTGTATATGTTCATAATCGTTCTCAAAGAGAACGGTCTTTTCCCCGTTTTCCCCGACCCGAACACAAGAGATCGCCGTATTCCCCATTCTGACGATCTCGCCCGCCCGTTCATAGGGAAGCCCATGGAGATACGCGAACAGCGCCCGCAGCGCCGTCCCGTGTGAAAAGATCCCGATCACCTTCCCCGGGTTTCCTCGAACGATCCTTTCAAACGACTTCGCCGTCCGTTCATATACCTTGGCGACCGACTCGCCCCGAGGCGCATGGAAGCGCCCGAAATCCTCCTGAAAGATCTCATTCTCTTGCGGGAAAAGCGCTTCCAGCTCCTCGTATCCTCTCTCCTCCATAAGACCGTAATGGAGCTCGCGAAGCCCGTCGTCGGTCAGGATCGGGATCGCTCGCCCGCCGACCGCCGCTTCTGCGGTTTTTAACGCGCGGATCAGCGGCGAGGAATAAACAATGTCAAACGGGATCGAGCGACACCGCTCCGTCAGCTTCTCGAGCTGGAGCGCGCCTTTCGGACTAATGTCACAGTCCGTGCTTCCTTGGATCGTCCTCGCCGCGTTTCCGAGCGCCTCACAATGACGGATCAGATAAACCGTCGTTACCACGGGCGAACCGCCCCCGTGATCTCGGAAAGAGACTCGATCCCCCGCTCTTCCATATACTTCTCGATTCCGCCGAGGATCTTTAACGGCGCATAGGGGTCGGTAAAGATCGCCGTCCCGACCTGTATCGCCTTCGCCCCCGCCATCATCATCTCGATCGCGTCCTCGGCGGTCGAGATCCCGCCCATTCCGACCACGTCGATCTTGACCGCGTTCGCGACCTGCCACACCATTCTGAGCGCGACGGGGAAAATTCCGGAACCCGAATATCCGCCGACGTTATTATGAAGGACGGGGCGACCCGTCCGTATATCGATCCTCATCCCGAGTAGGGTATTGATCAGCGAGAGACAATCCGCGCCCTCCGCCTCGACCGCCCGCGCGATCTCCGTTATGTCGGTCACGTTTGGGGTTAGCTTGACCATGATCGGCTTTTTCGTCGCCGCGCGAACCGCCTTGGTGACCGCCGCCGCGCCCGCGCAGGTCGTCCCCCAGGTCGCGCCGCCCTGCTTTACGTTCGGACAGGAGATATTCAGCTCGAGCATATCCACGTCCGTCCCGTCGAGCCGTTCGGCGATATTCCGATAATCCTCGAGAATCGCGCCCGCGATATTCGCGATGATGACGTTTCCCTCTTTTTTCAGCTTCGGAAGGTACCGCTCGATAAATACTTCCGATCCCGGGTTTTGCAATCCCACCGCGTTCAGCATACCGCATTTCGTCTCGGCGATCCGAGGCGGGAGGTTTCCGAGCTTTTCGTCTATGGTCGTACCCTTACAGGAGATCCCGCCGAGACGGTTCAATGGATAAAGCGGCGCATAATCCTCGCCAAAGCCGTAAGTACCCGAAGCGGCGATCACCGGGTTCGGGAAGGATACGCCCGCGACCTTGACCGATAGATCCTTCATTCGAGTATCGCCTCCTCCGCGTTAAAGATCGGACCGTCCTTACATACGCGGAGAAGCTTTTCTTCCCCGCCCCGAACGACCTTACATACACACCCCACGCACGCGCCGACGCCACAGCCCATACGTTCCTCTAAAGATAGCTCACAGAATACGCCGTATTCCCGCGCGAGCGATTGGACGGCACGTAACATCGGCTTTGGACCGCAGGCAAAGACCGCGCCGACGTCCCCCTTCTCAAGCTCTTTTTTCAGCGGGAGCGCGACCGTCCCGTGAAGCCCGACGCTTCCGTCGTCGGTACAAAGGAAGGTCACGATCCCGTATCTTTCAAAATCCTCGGTCAGGATCACGCGGCGGTAATCGCGAAAGCCGAGGATCGCGATAGCGTTCGGATACGACTTCGCCGCCTCGAGCATCGGCGGAACGCCGATCCCGCCGCCGACCGCGATCACGTGCTTTTCGACGGGGTCTATCGGCGAAAAGCCGTTTCCGAGCGGCGCGATCCAGTCGATCTCCTCGCCGACGTTTATTTCGGAGAGCTTCCGCGTTCCCTCCCCTCGGATCTCAAAGACAAGGCGGATCGTTCCCGCCTCTCGGTCGATCTCACAGATCGAGATCGGGCGGCGAAGCGTAAAGCCGGGAACGCGGATATGGACGAATTGTCCGCATTTCGCGATCGCGGCGACCTCGGGACAAAGTACGATAAACGAATAGATCTCCACCGCGAGCGCCTTCTTTTCGACTAACCGCGCCAGACCGCATTGATAAGACATTTTTATGACCATTCCCTTCCTCTGAAGGCAGTTTGTGCCGAGAAGTTTAGCTTTGCTACGCCGAGGCACAAACAACGTGTTTGAAAAATCTTCGATTTTTCAAACTTCGATCCTTCCCTTCCGTTATTTTTATAAAAACCCGACCGCGCGGGCTACCCTCCCCGCTGATCTCAAAGCCCGCCGCTTTTTGTTCCTGCTATTAAAAAATAAGAACAAATCAGCCCTCAATGATCCGGCGTTCCTTTTGCTTCTCTTCCTCCGCCTTCGCGCTGTCGCTGATCGCGCGGAGGCGTATCCGCGTAAACGCGATCGCCGCCGCAATCGTCGCGAGATCGACGATCGGCGTCGTAAAGTCAAAAACAAAACGCTGTAAGATCATCGTCATATGAAAGTAACATCCCTCGGAAAGCGCCAACAGCACTAACAGCCGCACGCAACAGATCCCTATATCCACCGTGCCGCAAAAACGCACGGCGTTTTTTTCGTTCACGAAATATTTCTTCGGCATTTTTCGCGGGCGTAAGATCAGGAAAAGCGAGACCGCCCAAACGACCGCCCCGAGACCGACCCAAAGCAGGAGCGGCTCCCACCGAAGGAAGCCGAGATCCGTCTCGGTTTGATTGAGGCGGTTGACCTGCTCGATGTCCAGCGCGCAGGAATAGACGATAAACCCGATATAAAAGAGCGCGGCGGCGGAAAGCAGATCCGCCAGAAGCCAAACCAAGGAATAACGTCTTTTAAAGGTAATATTCCCCAATTTCATCGCAATAACCTTTCCTAAATCGTCGTAATATCGACCATCTCGACGCCGTCGATCGACTCATTCATCTCGATACACGAGATCAGCGCGTTCGCGGTATCGATCGACGTAAGACAGGCGATCGACCGCTCGACGGACTTACGGCGAAGCTTTACGCTTTCCCGCGCGGGCTTTCGTCCCGTTTCCGAGGTCGAGATTACATAGTTGATCTTCCCGCTCTCGAGAAGGGAAATGATATTCGGCTCTTGTCCCTCGTTCACGCGATAGGTGAAATTCGTCGCGATCATATTCCGATTTAACATAGACGCCGTCCCGCTCGTCGCGTAGATCTCAAATCCGAGCTTCTCAAATCGGCTCGCCAGCTCGATGATCTCGGGCTTATCCGCGTTACGAACGGAGAACAGAACGCCGCCCTTGTTAAACATTTTAAAGCCCGCCGCGATCAAGCCTTTATATAACGCCTCGTGGAAGGTCTGCGCGATCCCGAGACATTCGCCCGTCGACTTCATTTCCGGTCCGAGCTGGGTATCGACGTCGTGGAGCTTCTCAAAGCTGAATACGGGGACTTTTACCGCGACATACTTTCCTTCGGGATAAAGCCCGCTCTCAAAGCCCTGCTCCTTTAGGCTCTGCCCGAGCATGATCTTCGTCGCGACGTCCACCATCTGGACGCCCGTGACCTTGGAAATATACGGAACGGTACGCGAGGAGCGCGGATTGACCTCGATCACATAGACCTCGTCGTTATAGACGACGTACTGGATATTTACCAGCCCGATCACGTTCAGCGCCTTCGCCAGCCGCTCGGTATAAGAGACGATCGTCCGACGGGTACGCTCGGAAAGCGTCCGAGCGGGATAGACCGAGATACTGTCGCCCGAATGAACGCCCGCGCGCTCGATATGCTCCATGATCCCGGGGATCAGGAAATCCGTCCCGTCACAGATCGCGTCGACCTCGACCTCCGTCCCCATTAAATATTTATCGATGAGGACGGGGTTCTCGAGCTTTGTCTGTGTAATAATATCCATATATTCGACGACGTCGCTGTCACAATGCGCGATGATCATATTCTGTCCGCCGAGTACATACGAGGGACGAAGCAGGACGGGGTATCCGAGCTTTTCTGCGGTTTTAAGCGCCTCCTCGGTCGTGAATACGGTCTCGCCCGAGGGACGCGGGATCCCGCAACGCTCAAGAAGCTCGTCAAAAAGCTCCCTATCCTCCGCCGCGTCGATACTCTCCGCCGACGTCCCGAGGATCCTCGCGCCGACCTCCTGTAAATGCTTCGTGAGCTTGATCGCCGTCTGTCCGCCGAACTGGACGACAACGCCGTAGGGCTTCTCGGTCGCGAGGAGCGCGTCCACGTCCTCAAAGGTCAGCGGGTCGAAATAAAGTCGGTCGCCCGTATCAAAATCGGTCGAGACCGTCTCGGGGTTGTTGTTACAGATGATCGCCTCATAGCCCATCTCCTTCAGCGCCCATACACAGTGTACCGAACAGTAGTCGAACTCGATTCCCTGTCCGATCCGAATCGGACCCGAACCGAAAACGATGATCTTTTTCTTATCGGTCGGATGCTGAGCGATAAACTCCGCCGCCTCGTTCTCCTCGTCAAAGGTGCTGTAAAAATACGGCGTATCCGCAGAAAATTCCGCCGCGCAGGTATCGACCATTTTATAGACCGCCGTCTTCCTTTTGATCCCGCGCTCGTCTAACACTTGCCCCGAGATCTTCTCGATCGAGCGGTCAAGATAACAGTATTTTTTCGCCGTATCGTATTTCTCTTGGGTCAGCTCGCCCTCGGCGAGCCATTTCTCGAGGTCGGCGAGATTTTTTAGCTTGTCGATAAACCAACAGTCCACCATCGTGATCTCGTGGATCTTCTCCGTGGAGATCCCCCGCTTGAGCGCCTCAAAAATACAGAAAGAACGATCTACGTCCACGTCGTAAAGCTTCCTTTCGACCTCCGCGTCGGTAAGCCTTGTGAATTGCGGCTTTGTCATGGTATCCAGCCCGAGCTCGATCGAGCGAACCGCCTTCATCATCGCCGCCTCAAAGCTCGAACCGATCGCCATGATCTCGCCCGTCGCCTTCATCTGTGTTCCGAGCGTCTTTTTGGCGTAGACGAATTTATCGAACGGCCATTTCGGGAATTTAACGACTAAATAATCGATCGCCGGCTCGAAGCAGGCGTAGGTCTTCCCCGTTACTTGATTGACGATCTCGTCGAGCGAATAACCGATCGCGATCCGCGTTGCGACCTTCGCGATCGGATAGCCCGTCGCCTTTGAGGCGAGCGCGGAGGAGCGCGATACACGCGGATTGACCTCGATCACGGCGTATTCAAACGAAGTCGGGTGTAGCGCGAACTGACAGTTACAGCCCCCCTCGACCTTTAGCGCCTGAATAATATTGAGCGCCGCCGTGCGGAGCATCTGATACTCTTTATCGGAGAGCGTAACGGCGGGGGCGACGACGATACTGTCGCCCGTATGTACGCCGACGGGATCAAAATTTTCCATCGAACAAACGGTGATGACGTTCCCCTTCGCGTCGCGGATCACCTCAAACTCGATCTCCTTCCAGCCGGAAATGCACTTTTCCACCAAGATCTGAGTGATCGGGGAAAGGCGAAGCCCGTTCGTCGCGATCTCGTGAAGCTCCTCGGGGTCGTTGGCGATCCCGCCGCCCGTCCCGCCGAGCGTAAACGCGGGGCGGACGATCACGGGGTACTTGATCACCTCGGCGAAAGCCATCGCGTCCTCGACCGTCTCCACGACCTTTGAGGGGATACAAGGCTCGCCGATCTCCTCCATCGTGTCCTTAAACGCCTGACGATCCTCCGCCTTATGGATCGTCTCGGGGTTCGCGCCGAGGAGCTTTACGTTATTTTCCGTGAGAAAGCCTTCTTCGGCGAGTTGCATGGAGAGCGTCAGACCCGTCTGACCGCCGAGCGTGGAAAGAATACTGTCCGGCTTCTCGATCCTGATGATCCGTTTTACACAGTCGAGCGTGAGCGGTTCTATATAGATCTTATCCGCCATATGCTTATCCGTCATGATCGTCGCGGGGTTAGAGTTGACGAGAACGACCTCAAGCCCCTCCTGCTTCAGGGCGCGACAAGCCTGTGTCCCCGCGTAGTCGAACTCGGCGGCTTGTCCGATCACGATCGGACCCGACCCGATCACGAGCACCTTTTTTATATCGCTTCTTAACGGCATTTACTTACCCTCCATTAACTCAATAAACTCGTCGAATAAATACGCGGTATCCTGCGGTCCGCCGCAAGCCTCGGGGTGAAACTGGACCGTAAAAGCGGGCGCGTTCCGATAGCGAACGCCCTCACAGGTCCGATCGTTCCCGTTTACGTGGCTCATCTTCCCCGCCTCGGGCGGGATCGAGTCGCCGACGACCGCGTATCCGTGATTTTGGGAGGTGATAAACGTCCGCCCGAGATCGAGATCCGTTACGGGCTGATTTTCCCCGCGATGACCGTATTTAAGCTTGACCGTTTTCGCGCCGTTCGCGAGCGCCAAGAGCTGATGTCCGAGACAGATCCCAAAGGTCGGGATCTTCGCGGGGATCAGCTTTTTGAGCGTCTCGATCGACTCGGGATTTAGCTCGGGGTCGCCGGGACCGTTTGAGAGCATGATCCCGTCGGGCTCAAACGCGAGGATTTCCTCGGCGGTCACGTTATATGGGAAGACCGTTACGTCACAGCCGCGCTTAACGAGCTCCTTTCGGATATTATGCTTATATCCGTAATCGATCATCGCGACCTTAAAGCGCGCGTTCTCGACGGGGTAACGCTCCGGCTTTGAGACGCTCACCTTCGGGACGACGCGCCCGATCCGAAACGCCCGGATCTCCTCGAGCGCCTTATCCTTGGGAAGATCCGCTTGATCGGTGATCATCCCGTTCATAACGCCGATCTCGCGAATGATCCGCGTTAAACGGCGAGTATCGATGTCATAAAGCCCGATGATCCCGTATTTCTTTAAAAAAGCGTCGATCGTCCCCTCCGAGCGGAAGTTCGACGGCATTTCGCAATGCTCGCGCACGATATAACCCGCGACCACGCTCCCGTTCGACTCGCGGTCGGACTCGTTCGTCCCGTAATTTCCGATCAAAGGAAAGGTCTGGGTCACGAGCTGACCACAGTAGCTCGGATCGGTCAGCGTCTCCTCATAGCCCGTCATCGCCGTCGTGAATACGATCTCGCCGATCACGGTCCCCGACGCGCCGAACGACTTTCCCTCGAAGACCGTTCCGTCCGCGAGGATCAAAAATGCCTTTTTGTAATTTGCAAAATCCATTTGCAACCTCCGTATCACTCTTCTATATTAAACCGCGTCTCGCGGTATCCGCGCCTGTCCTAAAAGCGCCGACGAACAAAACGCGGCGAAATTCGACCCAAAAACGTTAAAATATTTTTTGGGAAGGCGTGCTGTCGCCCAAAGCCCCTACGGGAGGCGGATCTCCTTGATCTGAGACATCAGATCCTCCTTCATACGGAGCGCCTCGCGATAAGCCGCGCCCGCGTAATCGCACTCGGAACAGCCCTCTTTTTGATAAGCGCACATGATCGCGCGGGAGCTGTTGACGATCCCGCCCAAGCCGTTTCGATCAAAAGCCGGCGCGACGCCCGCCGCTCCTCCGCCCTGCGCCCCGTAGCCGGGGATCAGGAAGAAGGTCGTCGGAAGCTCGCCGCGAAGCTCGGCGAGCTGGTCGGGATAGGTCGCGCCCGCAACGATCCCGACCCCGCTGTACCCATACTTCCCCATGAGCGGCTTTCCCCATTCGGCGCACATTTTTCCCATGCGCCGATAGATCGGCTCGCCGTCGATCAGCCGATCTTGAAGCTCGCCCGAGGAGGGGTTTGAGGTCTTAGCGAGAACAAAGATCCCCTTGTCGTATTTTTGACAAGCATCGATTAGCGGCTTGATCCCGTCCGACCCGAGATAACCGTTTACGGTGAGCGCGTCCGACGGAAAGGGGGAGAACTCGTTGCTCCCGACGGTGACGCGTCCCAAATGCGCGGAGGCGTAAGCCTCCATCGTCGCCCCGATGTCGTTCCTCTTCGCGTCCGTGATGACAAAAAGCCCTTTCGCCCGCGCGTATTCTTGGGTCTTATAAAGCGTTTTCATCCCCGCCGGTCCGTACATTTCGTAATAAGCCGCCTGCGGCTTCACCGCCGGGACGATCCCGCAAAGCGCGTCGATCAGCCCCTTATTAAACTCGAGGAGCGCCTTCGCCGCGCCCTTTAAGGTCTCGCCGTATTTATCAAAAGCCTTTTCCCGGATATAGGCGGGGACATATTCGAGCTTAGGGTCGAGTCCTGCGACGCTCGGATTTTGTGTTCTTACGATATTTTCGATCAATCGGTCAAATGACATATTATTCCTTCCTTTCCGTCTCGTCCCGATAAACAATCTCGCCGTTTACGAGCGTATATTTTACCCTTCCCTTTAAGGTCATTCCCTTAAAGCAGGTGTTTTTTGATCTGGAATGTAATTTTTCGGGTTCGACCGTCCATTCCTCATTCAGATCCACGATCGCGATGTCTGCGGGTTCACCTGCCTCGAGGCTTCCGCCCTCGATCCCGAGAAGCCTTCGCGGCGTTTCACACATCATTTTTACGATTTGGATCAGTCCGATCCGCCCCGTATGATACAACTGCGTCAGCGTTACGGCGAGTGAGGTCTCGAGTCCGACGACGCCGTTCGGCGCGGTCAAAAAGTCCGACTTTTCCTCGGCGGTATGAGGCGCGTGGTCGGTCACGATACAGTCGATCGTCCCGTCCGCGACCGCCGTCTTGATCGCCTCAACGTCGTCGTCACAGCGAAGGGGCGGGTTCATTCGATAATCCGCGTCGCGGCACAAAAGCTTTTCATCGGTCAGGGTGAAGTAATGCGGCGCGGTTTCGCTCGTCACAAGGACGCCGCGCTTGATCGCGTTCCTAAGGAGCGTTACGACCTCCTTCGTCGAGACGTGCGCGATATGGATCGGCATTTCGAGGTCGTTCGCGAGTTGGATCTCCCGCGCGGTCACGATATTTTCGCTCGATCGGTGCATTCCCTTTACGCCGAGCTCGCGCGAAATCTTCCCCGTGTTGGCGATCCCGCCGTTGATGATGTCGAGATCCTCACAATGAGAGATGACCCTAAGCCCCGCGTAATGCGCGCGAAGCATCGCTTCGCCCATTAAACGCGCGTTCCTTACGGGTCTCCCGTCGTCGGAAACGGCGACCGCGCCCGCTTCGCGAAGCGCGGGGAAGTCGCAAAGCGCCTCCCCTTTTAGACCCTTCGTGATACAGCCGACGGGATAAATCTTTATCTTGGCGGAGCGAGCCTTTTCGACGATCATACGGATCGTCTCGGGCGTATCACAAACGGGCGACGTATTCGGCATACAGGCGACGGCGGTCACACCGCCCGCCGCCGCCGCCGCCGCGCCGGTAAAAAGATCCTCTTTATGGGTCTGTCCGGGATCGCGAAAGTGTACGTGCATATCGCAAAGCCCCGGAAGAACGGTCAACCCCGCGCAGTCGATCGCCCGATCCGCCTCGGTCTCGATATGCGCCGCGACCGCCTCGATCACCCCGTCGCGGATCAGAATGTCCCTCTTCCCCTCGTATCGATTTTTGCTGTCAACGGCATAGCCGTCCTTCAATAAAATCCTCATACATTACCTTGCTTTCTCTTTCCTGTTGTCCGAAGCCGCCCTTTTGATCCCATATCGTATCCCGATACAAAACGCCGCTTTAGAACCGACCCGAGACGGCGCAGACCTTCCTTAAATCGTCCTAAAAAGCTATATTCATTTTATTATACACTATTCGGAGCGTTTTTTCAATATCTTTTTTGAATATTTCGGATTTTTCAAAAAAACGCACAAAAATACGGGTGAAATAATTCACCCGTATTTTTACCCGCCCAATTCATAAGCTCTTTTGGTGCAAGCCTTACAAGCGGAAACAATATCCCCTAAAAAATCGCCCTCATAAAGCTTTTCAAGCCCGGCGACGGTCGTCCCGCCGGGAGAAGACACCTGACGGATCAGCTGATCCGCCGTCATATCGGACTCGGTCAACATTTTCGCCGCCCCGATCAGAGAAGCGGAAAATAAACGAAGCGCCGCGTCGGGAGCGATCCCGCTCTCCGCCGCGTGATCCAAAAAGCCCTTGGCGAAAAGATAGATAAAAGCCGGAGAGCTTCCGTTGATACAAATGATCTCCTTCATTTTATCCATCGGGATCTCCTCGGCGATCCCGCAACAGGAAAAAACGGAACAGGCGAAGGAAAACTCCTCCTCCGTCACGTTTTCGCTCCGCGCGATCGCGCTCGCGCCATAGCCGAGCATCATCGGCGTATTCGGCATCACCAAGATCACCTTCGCCGAGGGGAGCGTATGAGAACGGATAAACTCCGCCGATACGCCCGCGCAAATGGAAATAAAGACGGTATCCGCCGTCACCTCGTCCTTGATCGTCTCCAAGACCCCGCCCAAAAGCTGGGGCTTTACCGCTAAAAGAACGTACCGACCGCGACGCACGACTTCTTTTTCGTCCGCGCAAGCCGCGACGGGAAGCGCGTTCAGCTTTACGGCATCTTTATCAAACGCAAAGATCTTGACCTCGAGCCCGCCTTTTTTGATCCCGCGAACGATCGCGGAGCCCATATTTCCCGTACCGATCACACCTAAATGAACCATCGGCTTCTCCTCTCTTTTCTTTATAATGCCTGCCGCCCCGAGGAGCGACGGATATGAAGCTCATAAAAACGCTTCAGCGGAATCAATACCGCCATCATCATATACGAGCCGAGACAAAACGTGATCACGTTCGTCGCGATCCGCGCGGTAAACGCCGCCGTAAAGCTTTCCGCCGAGATCAGCCCAAAGCCGTACAGCGCCAGCGTATTCAGCGTAAGGTTACAGATCGTACATACCAACAACCGTGAAAGAACGATCCGAATCAAGACGATCACACTTTTCTCCGCCTTTAGCCGATATAAAACCGCCCCGTATATAAAGCCCTCGAGCGCGGTGATCAGCATCAGCGCGGGGATAAAGCCGCCGATCGGATTGACCAGATAGCCGATCAGATCCACGAGAAGCCCCGCCGCCGAACCCGAAACGGGACCGAACAAGATCCCGACCATCGCGAGCGGTAAAAAAGCGAAATTGATCTTTAAATATTCGCCGATCCTGACCGAGCCGAAGCCGTCCAAAACGACCGCCGCCGCCAAAAGCACGCCGATCGCCGCAATGCTCCGAAGCTCGGTAAGCTCCTTCGCCGAGCGCTTAAAGACACGTAAGATCCCCTTGATCATCGCTTATCCTCCTTTACGCCGATACATAAAACCCGGATAAGCCGATACCCGACGGGAGCAATCCTTCAAAAAACGTTCCCGTTTTTAAAATCTATGTACAGCGAGATGCGAGAACCGCACCGCAAGCCTTTTCGGCTTTTCGTCGCCGCGACAACTCTCCGTCCGCGACGCACTTAACGCGTGATCCTCTACTCTGTTCGTCCTGCCTTTTTTGATCAGAAGCTGATCTCGTCCGCGATCTTATAGAGATCCTTCGGAAATTCCTTCTTCATACCGAGCGCTTCCTGAATGTCGACGTCGATGACCTTCCCGTCCTTTAAGCCGACGACGCGATTTCCGATCCCCTTCTCGAGGAGTTCGACGGCGTAATAGCCCATTTTACTCGCCTCTACGCGGTCGCGTACCGTCGGCGCGCCGCCGCGCTGGACATGACCTAAGATCGTCGCGCGGCTCTCTACGCCCGTTTTTTCCTCGATCTCCCGCGCGATCTCGGTCGCGTTCCCGATCCCCTCCGAGATAACGACGATAAAGTGATGCTTATTATTGGTATGCGTTTGTTTGATCTTCGCGATGATCGAGTCGATGTCAAACGGTACTTCGGTCGTGATGATCGCCGTCGCGCCGCAGGCGATCCCCGTATTCAGCGCGATATAGCCCGCTCTGCGCCCCATGACCTCGACCACCGAACAGCGGTCGTGTGAGGAGGCGGTATCGCGAAGCTTATCGATCAGCTCCATCGCCGTATTCATCGCGGTATCATAACCGATCGTATACTCGGTCATGGCTATATCGTTGTCGATCGTCCCGGGAAGACCGATACAGGGGATCCCGTGCGCGGATAGATCCGCCGCGCCGCGAAAAGATCCGTCCCCGCCGATCACGACCATTCCCTCGATCCCGAAGTCCTTACAGGTCTTTACCGCCTTCATGATCCCCGGCTCTTCACGAAATTCCGCGCAACGCGCCGTATATAAGAATGTACCGCCGCGCTGGATCACGTCGGATACGCTCCGAACGTCGAGGATCTGAACGCCCCCGTTCTCTCCCCCGTTGATCAGACCGTTATAGCCGCGATAAACGCCATAGACCTCCATGCCCTTTCTGATCCCCGCGCGTACTACCGCGCGGATCGCCGCATTCATACCCGGCGCGTCTCCCCCGCTCGTTAAAACACCGATTTTTTTCATATTGACCGTCCCTTTCCGTTTCCGAACGATGATTTTAAGAAGCCCGCCGTAGCGGTTCTTATACTAATAACCGTTTGAGTTGCGAATATAATCCGTAGCTCAAACACTTCGGCGTAGCCGAAGAGACGCCGCCCGGCGTCGGGTTATGTTGTACAATACGAATAACCGCAGGAGCGCGCTCCTGCGCCTTGCCGTCCGGCGGCAAGGCATTAAAAAAGCGAGTCGTTCGCTTTTTATGGTTATTAGTATTACATTACTCTTCATTTTACACAAAAAAAGCCAAAACGTCAAGAGGATTTCCAAAGTTTCGAGCGCTATTTTAAAATAATATTACTTTTTCCACAAATTTTAGCCATTTTCGTCAAAAGTTCTTTTGTAATATTTACGTTAGGCGCGTTGTTTAACCGTGTGACCTGACGCGTATCACCATAGCAAAGTCGAAGCTGTTCCGCCCCGGGATTTTCCTCCGCGAGCGCCGCGACGGCGGCGATCTTTCCTTTTTCGGTGCTTTTTACGTTCACAAAAAGCGTCCGATAATTCGTCGGGCTTATCTCGTCGGCGCTCTCGACCTCGTTTATGATCAGCTTCGGCTTATCCTCGCCTTCCCCTAAAGAGACCGACGCCCCGATGACCAGCGGGTGATCCGTTCGGTTGATCAGCGGACGAAATTTTTCGTACATTTCGGTGAATAAGATCCCCTCGATCGTCCCCGTCGCGTCCTCTAAGACCGCGAAACACATATCCTTCCCCTGTTTGGTCGTATGCGCCCTTCGCTCCGCGACCAGCGCGATCAGCCGAACCTTTTGACCGTCGTAAAAAGCGTTCCCGCGATCGGGCATCAGATCGGAAACGGTCACAAGCCCGTTGATCCGAATGTACTGCTCTAAGCCATCGAGCGGGTGACCCGTCGCATAAAAGCCGAGCGCTTCCTTCTCGAGCCGTAAAAGCCGCGACGGCGGATAATTCTCTTTTTTTTGGGGAAGGACTGCGTTCGGCGCAGGTCCGTCAAGGTCAAAAAAGCCTATCTGACCGTTTAAATTCCGGTGTCTGTTTTCCACGACCGAGCTGTAAAGCTCCTCATAGCTCTCCAAAAGCTCGCGTCGATTTTGGGGAAGGCGATCGAACGCCCCGGACTTGATAAGCGATTCCACCGCGCGTTTATTCAGCTCGCGGTTGTTCATACGCGACAGGAAATCGGAAAGATCGCCGAACGGGCGAACGCGCCGCTCATTCAAGATCGCGCCGACTAAATTTCGCCCGACATTCCTCACCGCCAAAAGCCCGTAGCGAATATCGTTCCCCTCGATCGTGAAGTATAGGTCGCTCGTGTTGATGTCGGGCGGAAGGAGCGATACACCGTGACCCTTTAGATCCGAGATAGATTCGATCAGCTTATCGGGATTATCCGAAAAGCTCCGAAGTAGCCCGACCGTATATTCCGTATAATAATGCCTTCGTAAATACGCCGTCTGATAGGCGAGGAAGGCGTAAGCCGCGGCGTGAGAGCGGTTAAAGGCGTAGGTTGCGAAGGCGCTCATCTCCTCAAAGATCGCGGACGCGTCCGCCTCGCTCACGCCGTTTTTTACCGCGCCGCAATTCGTATCCGTCCCATAGATAAAGGCGCTCCGCTCCTTCTCCATAACGTCCTTTTTCTTTTTCGCCATCGCGCGGCGCACCAGATCCGCCCGCCCGTAGGAATATCCGCCGATCTTACGGCAGATCTGCATGACCTGTTCCTGATAGACGATACAGCCGTAGGTGACCTCGAGAATGTCGCGTAAAAGCTCCGTCCGATAGGTCACCTTCTCAGGGTGATGTTTATTTTCGATATACGCGGAGATCGACTGCATCGGTCCGGGACGATACAGAGAGATCACCGCGATCAGATCCTCAAGCGAGGACGGTCTGAGACGCGCCAAGACGCTTTTCATACCCGCGCTTTCGAACTGGAAAACGCCGTTCGTCTCCCCCTCGGACAGCATTTCGAATACGCCCCGATCGTCCTCGGGGATCGCCGAGAGCGAGAAACCCGGGTCTTTTTCGCGGATCAGCTTTACACAGTCGTCGATCACGGTCAGATACCGAAGCCCGAGGAAATCCATTTTTAAAAGCCCGAGCCGCTCGAGCGTCCCCATCGGGTACTGGGTCACGCGGTATTCGCCGTTTTTCGTCAGAGGAACATAGTCCATGACGGGTTCACGGGTGATAACGACGCCCGCCGCGTGCATAGACGCGTGACGCGGCATCCCCTCGAGCTTCAGCGCGTTCTCGATCAGCTTTTGGAGCATAGGGTCGGAATCGACGAGCGTCCGCATTTGGCGGTTCTCCGCCATTGCTCCCGAGATCGTTACGTTCGTCCCGAGCGGGATCATTTTTGAGAGCGCGTCTACCTTCGCGTAAGGGATCCCCATAACGCGCCCGACGTCCTTGATCGCCGCCTTCGCCGCGAGCGTACCGAAGGTGATGATCTGGGCGACATGGTCACTCCCATACTTATTCGATACATAGTCGATCACCTCTTGACGGCGGATATAACAAAAATCCACGTCAAAGTCCGGCATACTCACCCGTTCGGGATTTAAAAAGCGCTCAAATAAGAGCCGATAGCGCAGCGGATCGATCGAGGTGATCCCGAGCGCGTAGGCGCAGATACTCCCGACGCCCGAGCCGCGCCCCGGACCGACGGGGATCTCCTTTGACCGCGCGAAGGCGATAAAATCCGCGACGATCAGGAAGTAATCCACATACCCCATATCCACGATCGTTTTGATCTCATAACGCGCGCGCTCCGTTACCTCGTCCGACAGCTCCTCGCCGTACAGGCGGCGAAGCCCCTCGAATACCCGACGCTTAAAATAGCCCTCGTTATCGTCCGTCTCCTCGAGCTTAAAATACGGAAGGCGCGTCACGCCGAACTCAAAGCTCACGTTACATTGCTCCGCGATCTTTACGGTGTTGAGGAGCGCTCGTTCGGGGAAAAGCCGCGCCATTTCGTCGGCGGATTTCAGATAAAACTCATCGGTTGGGAAGCCGAACACGTCCGGGCTGTCGAGCGTTTTCCCCGTCGAGATACAGGTCAAGATCCGCTGGGTCTCGCTGTCCGCCCTCGTGAGATAATGCGCGTCGTTCGTCGCCGCGACGGGGATCCCGGTCTCCTCGGAAATTTGATATAAAAGCGGGAGGATCTGTTTTTGTTCGTCGATCCCGTGATCCTGTACCTCGATATAATAATTACCGTCGCCAAAGATCCGCCGATATTCCTCCGCGCATTCCTTCGCCGCCTCGTAATTTCCGTTTAAAAGAAGTCGCGGGATCTCCCCCGCCAGACAGGCGGAAAGGCAGATCAGCCCCTCGCTGTACTCCTTTAAAAGCTCTCTGTCACAGCGCGGGCGGTTATAAAATCCCTCGATATGCGCGGCGGAAACAATCTTAACGAGATTTCGATAACCGATATTGTTTTTACATAAAAGGATCAGATGATACGGCGAAAGATCCTCTCTCGTCTCTTTTTTAAACCGTCCGCGCGGCGCGACATAGACCTCACAGCCGATGATCGGCTTGATCCCGTTCTCGATACATTCGTTATAAAAATCGACGCAACCGTACATAACGCCGTGATCCGTGATCGCCGCCGCCGTTTGTCCAAGCTCCTTTACGCGAGAAACAAGCCCCTTAATCCGGCAAGCGCCGTCCAAGAGGCTGTATTCGCTATGAACATGAAGATGAACAAAATCCATTTAGTCCTTTAGCCCCTCCGCTGTTTTTTTCAGCCGCTCGAGCCGATGATTGACCCCGCTTTTACTGAGCGGAGGATCGAGCATCTTCCCCAGCTCGCTCAACGAAACGTCGGGGTAAGCGAGCCGAAGCCACGCGAGCTCTCGAAGCTCGGGCGAAAGCGCGTCAAGCCCCATTTTTTCCTCGATCCGACGGATCTCGCCGATCCGATCGGCGGAGGCGGACGCGGTCTTTTCGAGATTAGCCGTTTCACAGTTCACGACGCGGTTGATCCCGCTTCGGAAATCCTTATAGATCTTGATATTCATGATCTCCATCGCGCTGCCGCCGGCGCCGAGGAAGGTCAAAAAATCCGCGATATTTTCGCTGTTCTTGGTATACAAAAACGGGATGCCCCTCCGCGAGGATCGCTTGATCATCATCCCGTGTTCGTTGATCATGCGGTTTAAGACCTCGCATTTTTCCTCCGTGTAAAGCGAAAGCTCGAGGTGATAGCCGACCTTTTGGACGGAGACCGTCCCACAGGATAAAAACAATCCCCTGAGAAAGATCCCGGTACTCGTATCGTCCCCGCCGAGAAGGACGTTTTTATCGAGACCCGCCGCGCTCTCGTCCTTCAAAAAAAAGATCCGATAGATCGGCTTATCGCCCTTTTTACGCGTCTCGGAGCGAGCCGCACCGCCGAACGTCTCTAAGAGCTTGTCCCGGACGAAGACCCGATCGGTCGTAAGAAACTGCTTCCCCTCTCTCAGTCCGTATAAGACCCCGCGACAAAAGGTCGCGTAAAGCTCCCCCGGTATCGCCGTTTCACAGATCTCGGCTTTTACATCAAAAGTAAGTAACATCGCTATTTCCCGCTGTCCCGATGAAGGATCCGGACCTTATAGTTTTTCTCGTTTAAATGCTCGTACATTTTTTCCGCGAAGGTAACGCTTCGATGCTTTCCGCCAGTACAGCCGAACGCGATCACGAGCTGGCTCTTTCCCTCGGAGATATACTGAGGGATCAGAAAGTCGATCAGATCGTACAGCTTCGCGCTTAAAAGCCGCGCCGTTTCGTGCTTCATCACGAAATCCTGTACCTCCCGATCCATACCCGTCTTTTCCTTCAGCGCAGGGACGTAAAAAGGATTCGGGAGACATCGAACGTCAAAAACGAGATCCGCCTCGTCGGGTACGCCGTACTTAAACCCAAAGGAGACACAGCTGATCATCATACTGTCGCCGATATTCTCCAAAAAGATATTGAGGACGCTTTCCTTTAGCTTCGCGGTCGACATTAGGCTCGTATCGATCGTATAATCGCAATGCTCGCGGATCGGCATCATGATCTCAAATTCGGCGGCGACCGCCCGATCGAGATCGCCGTTCGCGATGTCATAAAGGGGGTGCTTTCTCCGCGTTTCCTTATATCGGCGCTTAATGACCGCCTCGTCGGAATATAAAAACAAGACCTTTACGTTTATCCCGAGCTCGCGCATTTTATCGATATTGTCCCAAAGCTTTAAAAAAAGCTCGCCGCCGCGTATATCGGTCACGATCGCGACCTTCTCGATCAATACCTTATCCCGACAGATCTCCGCAAATTCGGGGATCAGCTGGGGCGGCATATTGTCGATACAAAAGAAACCGATGTCCTCGAGCGCCTTCGCGACGCACGACTTTCCCGAGCCGGAAACGCCGGTAACGATCACAAACTCCACGACCGCTCCCTCCCTTTAAAAGAAGCTTTATATTGTTTCCTTATTTTTATTTTTAAATGAACTTTTTCGTCCTTCCCAACAATGGTACTATTCCAAGATCATCATTTCACATTCCAGCCGAACGCCCGAATCGCGAAACACCTTCTCTTTTACCGCCGCGACGACGTTTAAGACGTCCGCGCTGGTCGCGTCCCCGAGATTGACGATAAAGCCGCTGTGCTTTTCGCTGACCGCCGCGCCGCCGCAGGTATAGCCCTTTAGCCCGCTCGCCTCGATCAGACGCGCCGCGTAATCGCCGACGGGACGCTTAAAGGTGCTTCCCGCGCTCGGATATTCGAGCGGCTGACTGTTCCGCCGCTTCGCCATCAGCTCGCTCATACGGTCGGCGATCGCGTCGCGGTCGCCGCGCTTAAGCTTTAGCGAAACGCGTAGGATCGGATATTTCTTTTCGCTAAAAACGCTTTTGCGGTAAGAGAGCTTCATTTCCCCCGCCGTCATACGCTTGATCTCGTTTTTTTCATCTAAATATTCACAAAATTCCACAACGTCCTTCATCTCGCCGCCGTAAGCGCCCGCGTTCATATAAAGCGCTCCGCCGATCGTCCCCGGTATCCCGTAAGCGAACTCAAGCCCCGTCAGCGAAAGCTCCCGCGCGATCACGCAGATCTTATTCAGCGACGCGCCCGCGCAACAAAGAAGCCGTTCCCCATCGGATGTCACCTCGGAAAAAGCGTCCGAAAGGACGATCACAAGCCCGCGAAGCCCCCGATCGCTCACCAAGAGATTACTCCCGCGCCCGATGAGATAGGTCGGGATCTTTTCCTTTTTACAGGCGGCGAAGATCTCCGAGATACAAGCGGAGCTGTTCGGCTTTACGAGCGCGTCACAGCTTCCCCCGATATGAAAGGTCGTGTATTTTGAAAGAGGCTCTTTTCGGCTAAACTCCGCCTTATGCCTTTTCGCGATCTCCGATATACCGTCGTACAGCAAGGTCATTCCCCTTTCCGCTCGTCTGTAAAAAGTCGTTCTTACGTATTTCTTTACTTTAAAGTATATAAATACGCCGCGCCGATTATTCCCGCGTCGTTCCCGAGCTTCGCGATGTCGAGCTTCGTCGAGCGGTTCGGGTCGATACAATAGCTCTCCTCCTCGATGATCCTCCGAAGCGGGACGGTAAGATTTTCGCCCTCTTTACAGATCCCGCCGCCGATCAATAACAGCTCGGGCTGGAAGGTGTTTACGATATTCGCCAGCCCGCAACCGAGATAGTTGATATAAGTATCTACAACGCGCTTCGCGGCGGGGTCGCCCGCGCGCATCCCGTCAAAGGCGGTCTTACCGTCCACGTTTTCAAGGGAATTTCCGCTAAGCTCCCACATTTTCGTATTCGGGTCGGCTTCCATGGCTTCCCTCGTCATATTGATCAGCGCCGTCGCGGAGGAATACGCCTCAAAACAGCCCTTCCGCCCACAGCCGCACTTTCGTCCGCCGTACTCGATCACGGTATGACCGAGCTCCGCGCCGCAAAAGTTAAATCCCGTATAGATCTTCCCGTCAATGATGATCCCGCCGCCGACGCCCGTCCCGAGCGTTACGACGACGACGTTTTTATAGCCCTTCCCCGCGCCGTTTACGACCTCGCCGAACGCCGCGGCGTTCGCGTCGTTCTCGACGAATACCTCCGTCCCGAGCTTTTGGGAGAGGATCTTTCCGAGCGCGAAATCGTGAAAATCGAGGTTACAGGAGTATAGGACTACGCCCGTGTTGCGGTTCGCCGTCCCCGGCGTCCCGATCCCGATACTGTTGACCGCCGAGACCTCGATCCCCGCGTCCGCGCAAGCGAGCCTTACCCCCTCGGCGATGCTCTCCGCGATCTCCTCCGACGGGCGCGGGAGGTTCGTTTTGATGTTGGACTTCCCGACGATCTCACCGCGCTCGTCGACAACGCCGACCTTAATATTCGTCCCTCCGAGATCGATTCCGATATTATACATATTTTTCCCGACCTTTCCTTATAAATTAAAAATTTTTTATTTTGTTCAGTCCGGGAGCGCCGCCCGTTTTTCTTCGAGACGGGCGAGGAAGGTGTGAAAATTCTTTTCCTGATCCGGGAAGGTATTCCCGTACACCTTCGAGGCGATCTGTATCTTGATCTCCCGCTTCTTTTCGCCGAGGAACAGGAAATAGACCTGCTTCTGTCCGAAAAGCGCTCCGGAAATTTTCAGCTTTTTTAAGTCCTTCAGTTCCTCCGCGAACGCGGAAACGTCCAAAAGACCCGTTTTTTGTCCGACGAGCCGATCGCGGTCGGTGATCCCGATATAGCCCGTGACGATGCTTCGACCGCTCGCGAAGAAGCCCGTTCCCTTATATCCGCAGTAGAGCGCCGCCTCTAATCCCTCGCCCGATAACAAAAGCGGCAGGAGCGCCCCGAGCATCGCGGCTTCGTTCATTCCCGAGCCCATGTGATCTCCTCTTCTGTCATAAGCTTTTTATCCGTCTTTTACGCTCCTCGAGATACGCCGCGACGCGCTTTACGTCCGCGTTCAGTACCAGCTCCTCGGGAAACCCGATCTCGCGGATCAGCTCCTCCGCCGAACGAAAGTCGCCGATCGCGGTATAAAAATGCGCGTCGGAATCGACCGTGATCCGCGTCCCGTACCTCGCGCAGGCTTCGAGGATCCGCGCGTACCGCGCCTTCGTTTCCCCGCCTCGGTTCAGGCGGTTCACGTTCACCTCGATCAGTCTCCCACGCGCGGCACATTCCTTACATACCGCGTCAAAATCATAATCGAACCGCTCCGACTCGGTGTGACAAAGCACGTCCACGTAAGGGTTTTTCAGAGCGCCGAGATACGCCCGCGTATGCGCCTCCTTTGTGGAAGGGATCAGAACACAGTCATGCATCGAGACGTTCACCCATTCGAGACATTCATAAAGATAGTCCTCATAAATATCGAGCCGTCCCTCGTTGTCGATGATGTCCGCCTCGATCCCTCGGATCAAGCAAACGCCGAACAGCTCGTCGGGAAGCACCCGCTGATTGTAAAAATGCCAAATATGCGGCGAGTCGGGCATATCCGCCCCATGATCCGTCATCGCGAGATAGGCGAGCTTATGCTCGGACGCCCACCGCGCGTTTTCCGTGACGGTGCTGTACGCGTGCGTCGAGGCGCAGGTATGGGTATGAAGATCGGCGATAAATTCCATTTTTGTTTTCTCCTCGCTTAAACGTCGTATTTCGTGACGGTGTTCGCGCCCTCCATATTTAACCCGAGATTGTCGAGGAGATCCTGCGCCGCGTTATAGCCCATCTTCTTTTGACGGTTATTCATCGCGGCGACCTCGAGGATCACAGCGAGATTTCGCCCCGGCTTTACCGGGATCGTAAGATACGGGACTTTTACGCCGAGGATCGACATATAGTGATTGTCCATTCCCATACGGTCATAGACCTTCTCGGGGTTCCAAGCCTCGAGCTCGACGACCATATCGATCTTTTCGCTCACCTTGACCGACCCCATACCGAAAAGCTGGCGGACGTTGATGATCCCGATCCCACGTAGCTCGAGGAAGTGGCGGATATTATCGGGCGAGCTCCCGACGAGGGTGATATTCGAGGTCTTACGGATCTCTACCGCGTCGTCCGCGACGAGGCGGTGTCCGCGCTTTACGAGCTCGATCGCCGTCTCGCTTTTCCCGACCCCGCTGTCCCCGAGGATCAGAACACCTTCCCCATAGATCTCGATCAGAACACCGTGGCGCGTGATACGCGGAGCGAGATTTAAGTTTAAGAAGGCGATCAGCTTCGCCATGAAAGCCGAGGTGCTGTCCTGACTGCGTAAGATCGTGACGCCGTACCGCTCGCCGAGCGCGATGATCTCGGGAAAGATCGGAAGCTCGCGGGTCACGACGAACGCGGGCGGCTTTTGGGAGAGAAGGCGGTCAAAGGCGGCGGTCCGCTGATCCTCGCCATACTGCTCCATGTAAGCGCACTCAGCCTTCCCCATGATCTGGATCCGGGTGTTGTCAAAATATTCATAAAATCCGCCGAGCTGCAGCCCGGGGCGGTTCACGTCGCAATTATATATCATGATCTCCTTCGGATCAGAGGGAGAATAGACGATCTCAAGCTCGTATTCGTTGATGATCCTGTCGAGTGAGACGGAGAAATCCTGCGGCATAACGTTATCCTTTCCGATCGGCGGTCGCCGACTTGTTTATTTGGGGCGATACACGCGGTATCGCCTTTATGAGCCGCCGCTGCGGCGGCTTTTACCCTACCCTATTATACAGTATTCCGCCGACGATTTCAAGTTTTTTTCATTTTTTTATATTCTTTCCAAGAATAAGGCTTTTCCTCCGCGTAACTTTGTATATATTGTGCAAGCGCTTTTTGCGAATTTTTCCCTATTCGGCGATTGACAGATTTTTCAATCAATGATATAATACTATTAAAATACAAATAGAATGGGACGGATAACGAAATGAATCGACTAAAAAAAGCGCTGTTTTCCTTTTTTGTGACGATCGCCGTCTCGGCGATCCCCTCCCTATCGGCGAGCGCACAGGAGCTTCCCTATGTGTCGACCGTTTTTAACGAGCGAAACGGTCTCCCGACCGGCGAAGCGAACGACATCCTCCAGACCTCAGAGGGCTATATTTGGGTCGGTAGCTACGGGGGGCTGATCCGCTATGACGGGACGGATTTTTTAAATTTCAGTACGGAAGGGATCCTTCCCTCCTCCTCCGTGCGTATGCTCTATGAGGATTCCATCGGGCGGCTATGGATCGGTACGAACGACGCGGGCGTTTTTGTGTACGAAGATAACGCGATCTCTCAGCCAGAGGGTCAGCCAAAGGATACCTTCCTCTGCGTTCGCGGCTTCGCCGAGGACGAGGACGGGACGATCTACGCCTGTTCCAATTCGGGGATCGCCGAGATCGACGGCGGCGTGATGACCGTTTACGATATTTCGGGGATCTCGGGTCAGACGATTTATTCCCTCGGGGTCGACCGCCTCGGTCGGGTATGGGGCGCGGCGAGCGACGGCGGGTGTGTGATCCTCTCGGAGGGAGAGATGATCTACCGCGCGGACGCGGAGGAATTCCTCGGGAGCGGAATGTCCGTTTACAGTCTCACCTCGGGGAGGGACGGCGAAATATGGCTCGGGAGCGCGTCCAATACGCTCGCGCGGCTTACGTTCAACGGCGAAGGCTTTAACGACGGCGATATTTCCGTTACGCTTTACGAAACGGGATCTGTCACCACGCATAACAGCCTTCGTATGATGGACGACGGGGCGCTCGCCGTCAGCGGGCTTCACGGCTTCGGCGTTCTCTACCCCGACGCGAGCTTTCGCGAATTCAGCGAAAGCGAGGGCGCCGTCTCGGTCAACAGCGCCTTTATCGACTATGAGGGGAATATTTGGCTCGCCTCGACGACGAAGGGGATCATTCGTTATTCCGTCGGGTGCTTTAGCTCTCCGAACGATATAGCTCAGCTGTCGGGGACGGCGCTCAATACGGTCGTGATCGACGACGAGGGCTGTTACATCGGGACGGACGGCGGGCTTTTGATCCGTGAGAAGGATTGGTCGCCGCGTGAGAACGAGCTGACCGAGCTTTTAGACGGTATCCGTATCCGCCATATCATCGCGGACGGTAAGGGGCGGATCTGGATCGCCTCTTACTCCGATACGCCGATCGTCCGCTATGACCCCCAAAAGAACGAGATCGTTACATACAGTAGCGCGGACGGGCTTTCGGACGATCGGGCGCGCGTCCTCCTCGAGTTATCCGACGGACGGATCGCTGCGGGGATGCAGGGCGGGCTTTGTCTGATCGGCGAAAGCGGCGTCGACGAAGCTTATACGGGAATGACCTATCCCTCGATCCTCTCGCTTTTAGAGACCGAGAGCGGCTCGATCCTCGCGGGGAGCGACGGCGGCGGGATCTATGAGATCCGCGACGGCGAGATCCTTTCCCATAGCTTTTCCGAGGGGCTTTCCGAGGGTGTTGTCCTTCGTATGCTCCGCGATACAAAGGGCTCGGGCTATTTCATCAGCGCGGGGAGCAGTCTTTATTATTGGGAAAACGGCTTATTCAAAAAGCTCGACGCTTTAAAAAAGGAAGCGGGCAGTATCTTTGATTTTTACCTCGACGATAACGCGCTTTGGCTTCTCCAAAACAACGGTATCTTAGCGACCGACCGCGAGGATCTTTTAAACGGCGGGAACGGTAATCCGACGACATACAGCTTTCAACACGGACTCTCCGGCTCGCTGAACGCGAACACATGGCATTGTCTTTATAACGGGACGCTTTATCTCGCGACGCGCAACGGGATCAGCCTTTTTGACTTTCGCGCACCCGAAAACACCCTCCCGCGCGGGATCATCAACCGCGTCACGGTAGACGGGAAGGTCTATGAACACCCCGAGGAGATCACCGTCGAGGGGAGTACCCAGCGTATCACCGTGGACTTCGCGGCGCTCTCGTTTACGGATACGACGCGTTTTACCGTCTCTTATCGGCTCGTCGGCTTTGACGAAGAGCCGACCGTTTTAAGCGACGTAAAAAGCGGGAGCGTGAGCTATACGAACCTCCCCGGCGGGAACTATCGCTTTTATCTTAAGCTCGCGGATTATGACGACCCGACGGTCAACAGTATCCTGAGCTTTACCGTTACAAAGCAAAAGCAATTCTACGAGCTCTCGATCTTTTGGATCGGGATCGGGCTTATTTTGGTCATACTGGCGGCGGGGGCGGCGATGCTCATCTCGGGCGCAAAGCTCAGGAGCGCGCGTCGCAGACAGCGGGAATACCGCGACATTCTCGAACAGTCGCTCCTCACCTTCGCGGGGACGATCGACGCAAAGGATAAGTATACCAACGGTCATTCGACCCGCGTCGCGCAATACTCGAGAGAGCTCGCGCGACGTATGGGAATGAACGAACAGCAGCAGGAGCATATCTACTACGTCGCGCTCCTCCACGACATCGGGAAGATCGGGATACCCGACAATATCTTAAATAAGCCCGGGAAGCTTACGCCCGAGGAGCGCGAGATCATTCAGCGTCATCCAAAGATCGGCGCGGATATTTTAAAGAATTTCACCGCGCTCGACGGGATCGCGGACGGCGCGAAATTTCACCACGAGCGCTATGACGGAACAGGCTACTGCGAGGGGCGCGCGGGCGAGGAGATCCCGCTGATGGCGCGGATCATCGGCGTCGCCGATACCTACGACGCGATGTCGAGCGAACGCTGTTACCGTAAGCCGCTCAGCGTCGAGGTCATCGAGTCGGAGCTAAAAAACGGGATCGGAACACAGTTTGACCCACAGATCATTCCCCATATGCTCGCCATGATCGAGGACGGGACAGCGCCGATCCGCGCGGAGAAGTCCGCCGACGCGGAATGATCCCTTTGTGAAATCCGCCAAGCGCCGTACCGATCGCCTTTTCGATGATCGGTACGGCGTTTTCTTTTCACTTCTCCTCCTGCCGCCTTCTCATTCTCCGCCAGTTGATAAAGCCGTAAATATCGTTCGCGAGGAACATTATAAAACAGATCATGACCGAAAGATATGAGGAGTCGGAGAGAGAAGCCAATGCCCAAAGAATGATCAAAACAAAATCGTTTAGGGCGTAGGCGGCGGCGAAATACGCGCTCCGGCGAAAGGTCAGATAGACCGCGAAAAAGCTCGTCGCCACGGAAAAGGTACTGACCGCGAGATTTGCCGTTTTAAACGCCTTCAAAATAAAATAAAAAATGACCGTGACCGCCGCCGTCAGCGGGATCAAAAGGAGCTTTTCCCCTCGCCCGAGGCGGTCGACCCTTACCTCGCTCTTCCTACCCTCATACGGATTTTTTAGCCACGAGATCAGCGAAACGACCGCCATCGGCGCGGTCATCCCGAGATAGGTCGCCATTTCCCCGTAATAGTGAAAGCCGAAGGAAATGACCCCGTAAAGGACGCTAAAGACGATCATTAAGAGCTGTCCGAGCGGGTTGCCCTTCGCACAGAGGATCAGCGAGACCGCGCCGATCAGAGAGGCGGCGAGCGTCAGATAATTCCCCCGATCAAAGATTAGGAACGACCCCACGATCAGTAGTATAGAGGCGCTTAAAAGGATAAGCTCCCCTTTTGAAAAATAAGAAACGATCTTTTTCATATTTATAACCATTCCTTTCCTCCGGAGGCAGTTTGTGCCGAGAAGTGTAGCTTTGCTACGCCGAGGCACAAACAACGGGTTTGAAAAATCTTCGATTTTTCAAACTCATACCTCAAAAAAGAAAACATTCGCCTCCGCGTCTTCTGAGACCTAACGACGCGGAACGAATGCTTTCACATTCTCTACCCGGTGGCAGTTTTGCATAGCTTTTATTCGGCGAAAAGCCCTCTTGACGTGACATTCAACGGAATTATTTCCCGAGCTTTTCCATATTTCGGTATAAGAGCCGCGACAGCGAGCTGCATACCTCGTATACGCCGTATTGATCACGCGTCGGCTTCGCGCCGACCGTTAAAACGACGACCGTGTCCTTTGTTTCGGGGTTATAAGACGCCATCGCGATCACGCCGTAAGCGTTCCCCGTATGATACAGGATCTTCGACGCGCCGTAGCGATCCTTCGCGTAGCGAAGCGGGGCACACTGATAAAACTTTCCGCCGTATTCCGAGGTTCGGAATTGTCTTTCCTCCATCTTTTTAACGGATCTTGAGGACAAAACTCGTTCCCCGTCATACTTCCCGTTATTCGCGAACATCGCGAAAAGCTTCGCCGTGTCCTTCGCCGAGATCGTAAGCCCGCCCGCGAAGGCTTTCGTATTCGCCCCGATCGTCCGACTGCCGAGGATCGACCTACTCTCCGCGACGGTTCGCTCTACGCCCCCGTCCCACTCATATAAGGTCGCGAGGCTCGCTTCCTCCCCGAATGTCCCCGAGAAAAAGGAAGCCTCGATCCCGAGCGGGTCAAAAATGTTTTCGCGCATATATTCGTCGAGCGGGACGCCCGACGCCATCTCGAGCGTCGACCCCGTTACGCCGATCGCGTAATTGTTATATGACCAAACAGATCTTTCCCCCGGGTCTCCGTCTATGTAATTTTTCGCGTCCGAGAGCTGTTCGGCGGTCGCCTCGGCGCTCCCCTTAAACGACAGATAGCGGAGCGTGGACGTATGGGTCAAGAGATTTTTGAGTGTTATCCTTTTGGGAAGCTCCGCGCCCCAGTATTCCCCGATATTTTCGTCGAGATCGACGATCCCCTGTTCCTCCATTTTGAGCGCCGCCGCCGCGACCGCCGCCTTACTGATCGAGGCGATCCTGATTTTTGTGTCCTCGGTCATCGTCTCGGTATTTTTGGTCGCATAACCGTAATTCCAAGTAAAAAGCTCTCCGTCGCTCCCCCGGATCACGGCGACTTGGATCCCCGACGCGCCGTATTCCTCCGCTCTTTCGTTGATGATGTCCTGAACCTGTCCGTTGATCCGACTACCCGACGGGTCAACAAGAGCGGGCTTCGCGTCCCCGAGATACTTTGTCGGGAAGCGGTGGGCGACGTCGCCCGAGAGCCAGACGTGATCAAACTCGGCGTTGTCACAGCTCACCTTATACCACGACGTCCCGTCGCCGTCGACCGAGATCCCGAGATACGGATACTTCGTCCCATAGCGCGCCTTCCCAAGGATCTCATATTTTAAGCCCGGTCCGCTCCGCGCGTTTACATTTCCCGAGAGCGGCATCACATAATACTGCTGCTTCGCGGCGGCGGCGGGAACGCCCAAAGCGACCGTTAAAACGATCGCCGAGAGTAAGACCGTAAAAAATCTCAGGATCTTTTTCATAAGAACTCCTTCAAAAAAACATCGGGTACGAATCGTCAGAAATTCCCGCCGTTCCAGCCCCAATCCGGCGTTTGTACATACTTCACATAAATACGGGAGGGCGAAAGCGAAAGCTCGCGCTCTAAAATATCGTCGACCTTCCCCGTAAACGTGTCGAGGGCGGAGGAGGACGCGTTCCCGTAAATACTTACCTCGACCATCGTGGCGGGCTCGTCGCTCCCCTTAAAATAAAGGCGATATTCCGGCTCAAACCCGACCATGAGCCAGCCCTCCGACTTCCCCGGGATCGCGGTGATCGCCTCGCCGAGCGCGGACTTTACGGCGACCTCCTTTTCCTTAGATACGGATACGTTCGTTTTAACATTGATAAACGGCATAATGATCTCCTTTCCGGGCGTTTCGCCCTTTCTTAAAATTATAACCTAATTTTTCTTTTTTGTCAACCGTTTCGGACAGATTTCGCGTAAAGCAAAAAACAGCGCCGATCTAAAGATCACGCGGACCGGCGCTGTTTTTTATAGGCTATACCGCGCAATGATTGTCGTTCGAGTGGCAGTCAGGTTTTTTGTCAGATTGTGCAGAATTTTTGCAGGAAGGCTGACGCCTTTCAAAAAAATTCTGTGCAATATGGCGGAAAAGATGGCTGTCAATCGGACGGCAAAGCGTAAGCGATCATTGCGCGGTATTGCCTATATTTTTTTGAAGGGTTCTCCCTCTCGGGTCTTGTTATACTTCCCAAAAATGACGCTCGTGCGGACAGCCCTGTTCTTTTTTCGCGGCGCGAAGCTCGACGTAACAGCCGCACCTCCCACAGACCCCCGCGTTCAGCTCGCCGCATCTCGCGCAGATCGAGAGCCTTCGGCGATACTCGGCTTCGTCGGCGCGTTTCTCGGAGGGGATCACCTCGATCATTTCGCGGATCGTCCGTAACGCGCCCTCGGGGTCATACATGGCGAGTAAGCATTTCCGACATGGCTTTTTCAACGGAGCGTTACCTCGACCACGGAACAAGCGGGGAGCTTCGCGGTAAAGCCGCCCTCGCCGAGCGAAATATCAAAGGGACGGATCGTTAGACGCTCGGGCGCGTCAAAGTCGTTTTTCTCATGGACCTCTCCGCTTAAGATCCTCGCCGACGCTTCCTTCGCCGTAAAACCACCGAGCGCACAGGTAAGCTCCGCCGCCTCCGCGATCGAGCAATTCGCGAGCGTGATCGTTAAAGCGCCGTCCTTCTCCGAGGCGGAACAGCTTATCATCGGGATCTTCTTTTCCCCGCCGACCTCCTCGTTATCGAGATGACTGTATAAAAGCGTCCCGTCCTGATGCTCCTTAAAGAGGTCGAACACATGGTAGGTCGGCGTTTTTACGAGCTTTTCGCCCTCGGTCAAGAGGAGCGCCTGTAAGACGTTCACCGCTTGGGCGAGGTTCGCCATGATCACGCGGTCGCTGTGACGGTTAAAAATATTGAGGTTACAAGCCGCCACGATCGCGTCGCGCATGGTATTTTGTTGGTATAAAAATCCCGGATCCGTCCCCGGCTCTACGTCGTACCAACACCCCCATTCGTCCACGATCAGCCCGATCTTCCCCTTGGGGTCGCGCCGATCCATGATCTCGGCGTGGCGGGTGATAAGCTCCTCCATATAAAGCGTCCCGGAGATCGTCGCGTAATATTCCTCCTCGGAGAAGTCGGTTGCGCTCCCCTTCTTACTCCAGTCCCCACTCGGGACGGTATAATAATGGAGCGAGATCCCCTTGGTATGCCATTCGTTCACGTTTTGGAGGAGGACGTCCGTCCAGTTATAGTCGTCCGCGTTCGGACCGCAGGCGACCTTAAACAGCTCGTTCCCGCTGAAGTTTTTACAGAAGGACTGATAGCGGCGGTATTCGTCCGCGTAATACTCGGGGCGCATGCTCCCGCCGCATCCCCAGCTCTCGTTCCCGATCCCGAGATATTTGAGCTTCCATGGCTTTTCGCGCCCGTTCCGTCGCCGAAGCTCCGCCATCGGCGAAAGTCCGTCAAAGGTGATATACTCGATCCATTCCGCAAGCTCCTGTACCGTCCCGCTCCCGAGATTTCCCGCTAGATACGGCTCACAGCCGATCTCCTCGCAGAGATCGAAAAACTCGTTCGTCCCGAAGGAATTATCCTCGGTCACGCCGCCCCAATTCGTATTGATCATCTTTTTACGGGCGGATTTTTCGCCGATCCCGTCCTTCCAATGATACTCGTCCGCGAAACAGCCGCCCGGCCAGCGGAGAACCGGCATACGGATCGCCTTAAACGCCTCGATCACGTCGAGCCTTACGCCGTTTTTATTCGGGATCGGGGAATTTTCTCCGACGTAGATCCCGTTATAGATACAGCGCCCGAGGTGTTCGGAAAAATGACCGTATATCTCGGGATTGATGTGTGAGCGCCGATCCGACGCGTTGATCTGTAAGCTGATTTTTTTCATGATAGTGACTATTCCTTTCCTGTGATCGTCCCGACGGGATAATTTTATTTTATTTTATTATACAGTCTTGACAAAATCAAAGCAATGATTTATGATAGGTTTATACTGATATATCCTATGATTTTTAGGGAGAAGCATTTTATGGAAAAGCGAATGAAGCTTCATACGCTCGGTATGGATTATCGGCATGAACGCGGCTTTATGATCGAGCGCGAAAACGGCTCGGGGGATAATCTCCTTTTGATCTTTCTATCGCCCGCGCGGCTCGTCCTCCCCTCGGAGGTGATTTACGCCCCGCCCGAGAGCGCGATCCTCTATCGGCGCGGAACACGCCAGTCCTACGGCTCGGACGGCGGCGCTTACGCGAACCACTGGCTTCATATGGAATGTCCCGAGGACGACCCGCTCTTTACGATCCTTCCCTTCGATAGCGTGATCCGACTCGGGAATCTCGCCGCCTGTGAGGCGATCATGACGGAGCTGAGCCACGAACAGCTTTCGGACAGCCCCTTTCGCGAGCGGTACATCGATCTTCTGATCCGTATGCTCCTGCTTCGGATCGCCGAAAGCGTACATACGGGAAGACCCGCCGCCCCACGCGAAAATATCCACGCCGAGGCGCTTCGCGCCCTTCGCGCCGAGCTTTATACCGCCTCGGCGAAGCCGATCCGTATCGCCGATCTCGCCGAAAGGCTCAATCTGAGCGAGCCGTATTTTCAGGCGCTTTATAAAGCGCAGTTCGGCGTGAGCTGTTATGAGGATATTCTTCGCGCGCGTCTCAAAACGGCGAAATACTATCTCGAAACGACTGCGCTCTCGATCAAGGAGGTCGCCGCGCTTTGCGGCTATGAAAACGCCGAGCATTTTATGCGTCAATTTAAAAAGAGAACGGGTCGAACCCCCTCCGAATTTCGCCTCGAGGCGCGAAAAAACCGCTAAAACGTCCGATCGCGGAAAGAAAAATGAAATTTTACACAAAAGGCTTGCATTTCCGCGAGAAACGTTGTATAATAAATAATGTATAGCATATTTTAAAATTCGTTTCGGAAGGACGGCTCTTTGATTTTATGGCGATCGATCTATTTCACTACGGAAAAGCGGGAAGCGGCGTACAAAAAAACGGACCGCAAAAAAAACCATTCTTTCTCTTTTGGGAGATCTTCGGCAACAAATTTTGGAAGTTTTTTCAGATCAACCTGATCTTCTTCCTCTTTTGTATCCCGATCGTGACCTTTGGTCCCGCTCTCGCGGCAATGACGCAGGTCATGCGGAAATTTGTCATCGGCGAACCGATCTTTGTCTTTGACGAGTTTAAAACGGCGTTTAAAAAGAATTGGAAACAGGCGCTCCCCGTCGGGATCGTCGATCTCGGGTTGATCGTCCTCTTCCTTTATAACGTGAATTTTTACCTCGCCTCACTCGAACAGGATCAGAGTACTCAAAATAAGTTGATGCTCGCCCTTTCACTCGCGGTCGGCTTTATCGTCTATATGATGCATTTTTACATCTATCCTCAAATCGTCGCGTTAAAGCTCCGCCTTCCCCAGATCTTAAAAAACGCCTTTATTTTAATGATCGCGGGCTTAAAGCGGAGCGCCGCCGCCTTTTTCTCGACGCTTCTTCTCGTGATCCTGATGGCGTTCGGCTATCCGTATTCGGTCTTTCTTCTCCCGCTCCTTCCGGCGGCGTGGATCTCTTTTATCGCGACCTTTTGCGCCTACCCCGTGATCCAAAAGCATATCATTGACCCGTATTATGAGGCGCGGGGCGAAAAAAATCCCGAATACGCCCGCTATGATACGGAGGGCGAAGCCCTCTTTGAGGACAAGGGCGGAACGGAAGCGCCGACCGACACGGATCCAAAAGCGTCCGCCGTGCCAAAAACCAAGACGGATCACGTCAAGGTAAAAGGTAAAGTCATTCGATAAAAACGCGCAGTCCCCTGCGCCGAAAACGTCAGCACGATAAGGGAGGTATGGAATATGAGAGCTGATCTTCATTGTCACACAACGCTTTCCGACGGTTCGCTCGGGATCGAGGAGGTCATCGCGCAGGCGAAGCGAAATCGGATCGATTGCCTCGCGATCACCGATCATGATAATCTCGCGTCGGTCTCCCGCGCGGTCGTTCTCGGACAAAGATACGGGATTCGCGTCCTCCCGGCGGTCGAGATCTCGGCGGTCGATACCGCGCGCGGGAGGAAGGTACATATTCTCTGTTATATGCCGAAAAAGCCCGATCGGCTCGAGGGACTATGCTTGAGAACCTGTGAGGCGCGGAAACAGCGCGGGAAAAGTATGGCGCTCAAGGTACTCGAACAGTACCCGATCGCGCTCGAAAATATCGTCAAATACGCGGCGGGCGGGAAAGCGATCTATAAATGTCACATCATGCACGCGCTCATGGATTACGGCTATACGACCGAGCTTTACGGCGAGGTCTATGAGTCCCTTTTTAACGCAAAAACGGGACTTTGCGCCGAGGAAGTACGCGCGGAGACCGAGCATAACCCCGACGTTCGATTCGCGCTCGAGCTGATCCATTCGGCGGGCGGGACGGCTGTCCTCGCCCACCCGAAGGTCTATGACAGCTTTGACCTCCTTGAGGAACTCGCTGCCTCGGGAAAAATCGACGGCGCGGAGGTCTATCACGAAAGCGCGAACGAGGAATGTGAAAAGCGGCTCGAACGTCTCGCGGATCAATACGGGATCTTACGGACGGGCGGTTCGGACTTCCACGGCTTTTATAACCACTACGCGATCTCGCTCGGATATAAATTCACGCCCGAGGAATCCGTCCGAAAGATCCTCGCGAACAGCGAAAACGGATAAATCCCTTTTTGATTTTGTGAAGGGTTTATTTCCCGAGTTTTCGGGTTCGTTTGAGAGGTAAGTAAAATGGATCAAGTATGGGGGTCGCTCTATCGGGCGGCGAAGACCGTCCAAAACGGTCGAAGGATCTCGGATTATATCGACGCGGGCGGGGTCGCCGCCGCTCTCCTCTCGGGGTCGGGAAAAATTTACATCGGCGTATGTGTTGACACCTGTTCGACGCTCGGGATCTGCGCGGAGCGAAACGCGATCTTTCGTATGATCACCGACGGAGAACAGCGGATCGAAAAAATCCTCGCGATCATGCCGAACGGGAAAACGGGCGCGCCCTGCGGCGCGTGTCGGGAATTGATGGTTCAGCTCATGCCGCGCGATTACCCGAACATCGAGATCATGCTCGACTATGAGGAAGGGCGGGTCGTAACGCTCGGAGAGCTTACCCCCGAATGGTGGATCAAGCCGTGAGGATCGAGCATATCGCGCTGTCCGTAAAGGACTTGGAGGCGGCGAAGAGTTTCTTCGTAAAATACTTTAAAGCCGCGCCGAACGGCGGCTATCGAAATCCGATCACCGGCTTTCGCTCGTATTTTTTGACGTTTGACGACGGCGCAAGGCTGGAGCTAACGAACCGTCCGGAAACCGAGGCGCTTCAAGATCCCTTCGCGGAGATCGGTTATTCCCATATCGCGTTCTCCGTTGGGAGTAAAGAAGAAGTCGATCGCTTAACAAAAGTCCTCAAAGCCGATGGCTTCGAGGTGATCGGCGGACCTCGGACGACCGGCGACGGCTATTACGAGAGCTGTATCATCGGGGTCGAGGGAAATCGGATCGAGATCACGATATAAATTTTAAGAAGAAGGTGATTTTATGGAAATCCGGCTAGGAACGCCGTCCGATCGGGAGAAGATCCTTCTGATCCGTCCGCAGGCGGCGGATTTTATCGACGGAGATTACCTCGTCGTCGCGGAGGAGGATGGCGTGCCGCTCGGGTTCGCGACAGTCTTTGTGCGAAAAATACCCGCGCCCATCGACGCTTCCGAGGCTTTCATTAACGTGATCGACGTGTTGGACGAAACGCGGCGGAACAAAGGAATTGCGTCCGCCATGATAGAGAAGATCGCGCAGATCGAGCGGGAGAGAAAAAGCTATCAGCTCCGCGCCTACTGCGACATCGGGAACAGCGCCTCACACAGCTTATGGCTTAAAAATAAATTCGGGATCTCTCCCGTAAAAATGCCGGACGGGAATATCGTCGGCTCTTATGTAACGCTTGTATTATAGAAATCCCGCCCAAGAATATCCCGCAAAAGAAAGGAAGCTAAAATGAACATAAAAGAAGAAGCGCTCAAAAAGCACTATGAATGGCATGGGAAGATCGAGGTGATCTCCCGCGCACCAATCGAGACAAGAGAGGATCTCTCGCTCGCGTATACGCCCGGCGTCGCGGAAGCCTGCCTCGCGATCAAGGATGACCCCTCCCTCTCCTATTCCCTCACCCGCCGAAAAAATCTCGTCGCGGTCATTACCGACGGTACGGCGGTACTCGGGCTGGGCGACATCGGCGGACTCGCGGGTATGCCCGTCATGGAAGGGAAGTGTTGTTTATTCAAGGAATTTGCGGACGTGGACGCTTTCCCGCTTTGTGTAAAAAGTAAGAACGTCGACGAGATCGTCCGAACGATCGAGCTTCTTTCGGACAGCTTCGGCGGGATCAATCTCGAGGATATTTCCGCGCCGCGTTGTTTCGAGATCGAGCGGCGGTTAAAGGAAAAGCTGGATATCCCCGTCTTTCACGACGATCAGCACGGGACAGCCGTCGTCGTCGCCGCCGCCATGATCAACGCGGCGAAATGCGCGGGGAAAAAGCTCTCGGAAATGACGGTCGTCATTAACGGCGCGGGCGCGGCGGGGATCGCGATCGGCACGTTTTTATTAAAGCTCGGGATCGGCGACCTGATCATGGTTGATCTTTGCGGGATCATCAATCGAGACACAAAGTACGAGAATTCCGCACATAATGAGATCAAGAGCGTTTCCAACAAAAACGTTCGGAAAGGCTCGCTCGCCGACGCGATGAAGGGCGCGGACGCTTTCGTCGGCGTATCCCGCCCGGGATTGGTCACGGCGGAAATGATACAAAGCATGGCGGAAAGACCGATCGTATTCGCGATGGCTAACCCCACGCCCGAGATCATGCCCGACGAGGCGAAGGCGGCGGGCGCGTTTATCGTCGGGACGGGGCGAAGCGACTTCCCGAACCAGATCAACAACGTCCTCGTCTTCCCCGGGCTGTTTAAAGGGGCGCTTTCCGTTCGGGCGAAGGCGATCACCGAGGAAATGAAGATCGCCGCCGCGCATGCGATCGCCGCCATCATTCCCGAAAGCGAACTCTCCGCCGAGAATATCATTCCCAGCCCACTCGATAAGGCGGTCGCGAAAAGCGTAGCGGAAGCGGTCGCGAAAGCGTGGACGGAAAATCAATAAAACCGGCGGGAAAGCACTCCTGCCATAAAAAATAAAACAAAAAGAAAGGAAAAAGAAAATGACTTACGAATACACGCCCAAGGGCGTATGCTCACGAAAAATGGTGATCGAGATAAACGACGGAGTATTGACCGACCTAAAGGTGATCGGCGGCTGTAACGGGAATTTACAGGGGATCAGCGCCCTCGTTAAGGGAATGAAGATCGACGAGGTGATCCGCCGCCTCGACGGGATCAACTGTAATATGAAAGGCACCTCCTGCCCCGATCAACTCGCGCAGGCGCTGAAAGAGATCGGCGCATGAAAATTATCGCGGTTGATTACGGGGACAGCCGTACCGGGATCGCGGCGAGCGACGCGCTCGAAATGCTCGCCACGCCGATCTGTGTGATCCATGAAAAGGACAGAGCGCTCTGCGCGGAGCGGGTCGCCGAAAAGATCGGGGAACTCGGCGGAGAGCTCGTCGTCGTCGGTAATCCGATCAATATGAACGGGACGCGCGGTCCCGCGAGCGAAAAATGCCATGATTTCGCGGAGCGGCTGCGCGAGCGCCTTCCCGTCCCCGTGGAGATGTGGGACGAACGCTCGACGACCGTCATCGCGCACGAGCGTATGAACGAGATCAATAAGCGCGGAAAAAAGCGGAAGGAGATCATTGACGCGGCGGCAGCGGCGGTCATCCTCGAAAATTACCTCCGCTTTCGCGCAAATCAAAGGAACGGTTGATTGTTCTCTTTTTTAGAGAATGCGAACAAAAAGGAAAGGTATCATGCCAAGAAAGAGCTATAAAGAAAAAGACCGCGAAGCAGAGCGTCGCTCGAAGCGGCGCGTAGTCGTCAATTGGATCATTATGCTCGTTTCCGCGATCTTGATCGTCATTTGTTATTATTATCTTTGACTCTTGACATTTTCGTCGGGATATGGTAAAATAAGTCTTGTAAATTTGAATTTAAGAAAGGCGATCTCTCCTTCCGAGTATCGGACGGAGAAAAAAGCATTCAGAGTACCCGAGTATTTTCCTCACAGAGAGCCGACGGCGGTGGAAGGTCGACAGGAAAAGCACGGCGAAGTGCGTCTGCCGAGCCGACGGGAGGAAATGCCCGTCCGTTCTCCTGCGTTATGGGAAAAAAGCCGCAGCTTTCCTGCGGGAATCGAAGTGGAACCGTGTTTTCGACGCCTTCGCAGCCTAGCTGTGAGGGCTTTTGATTTCATAAGCGGGTAACGGATCATTTTCAAGCGAGTTGTTCATCATTTTGTGGGGCAAGAACAGAGCTTTTGGAACAGATCGACCCCCGCGATAGAAAGGATTCGATATGTTTGAAAAAATGAAAGAGGACATTCGCTCCGTCCGGGAACGTGACCCCGCCGTCAAGAGCGATCTTGAGGTCTGCTTTCTTTATCCGAGCTTTAAGGCGATCCGCTCTTATCGGCGAGCGCATAAGCTATACCTTAAAAAGCATTATTTCCTCGCGCGGTGGATCTCCCAGCGGGCGCTCCGAAAAACGGGGATCGAGATCCACCCCGGCGCGACCATCGGAAAGGGACTTTTTATCGACCACGGGAGCGGCGTCGTGATCGGCGAGACCGCCGAGATCGGCGACTATTGTACGATCTATCAGAATGTCACCCTCGGCGGAACGGGGAAAGACGTCGGGAAGCGCCACCCTACCCTCGGGAATAACGTCATGGTCGGCGCGGGCGCGCGCGTCCTCGGACCCTTTCGGGTCGGAGATAACTGTAAGATCGCGGCGAACGCCGTCGTATTGAGCGAGGTTCCGCCGAACTGTACCGCCGTAGGCGTTCCCGCGAGGATCGTAAAACGCGACGGCGTAAGGATCGCGCCGAGCGATCTCGACTGGATTCATATGCCCGACCCCGTTTCTCAGCAGTTCTGTCATATGCAGGCGGAGATCGACGGGCTTCGGCATAAGCTCGACGAGCTGGATCGGGAAAAGAACGGTCGGCGAGAGGAAAGGAAGGAATGAAAAAAATGCAGCTTTATAATACCGCAACGCGGAAAAAAGAAGAGTTTATCCCACGCTTTGAGAGGAAGGTCGGTATGTACACCTGCGGTCCGACGGTCTATCATTACGCGCATATCGGAAACCTCCGCTCGTATATCATGGAGGACATTCTCGAAAAATATCTTCGCTTCTCGGGCTATGACGTGACCCGCGTTATGAATATCACCGACGTGGGGCATTTAACGAGCGACGGGGACACGGGCGACGATAAAATGCTCAAGGGCGCGAAGCGCGAGCATAAAACCGTCATGGAGATCGCAAAATTTTATACGGACGCTTTTTTCGAGGACTGTAAAAAGCTGAATATCAAGCACCCCGACGTGGTCGAACCCGCGACGGGCTGTATCGACGAGTTTATCAAGGTGATCTCCGCGCTGATCGAAAAGGGCTACGCCTATGAGGCGGGCGGAAACGTCTACTTCGACACCTCAAAGCTTGACCGCTATTATATTTTTAACGATTTTAAGGAAGAAGATCTCGCGGTCGGCGTTCGCGAGGGGGTCGAGGAGGACTCGAATAAACGGAATAAAACGGACTTCGTCCTTTGGTTCACGAAGTCGAAATTTGAGGATCAGGAGCTGAAATGGGAAAGCCCATGGGGACTCGGCTATCCCGGTTGGCATATCGAATGTTCCTGTATCAGCATGAAGCACCTCGGGGAATATCTCGACCTTCACTGCGGCGGGATCGATAACGCCTTCCCACATCACACAAACGAGATCGCGCAAAGCGAGGCGTACCTCGGGCATGAATGGTGTAAATACTGGTTTCATATCCACCATCTTAATACGGACGGCGGGAAAATGAGTAAATCCTCGGGCGAGTTTTTAACGGTCTCTCTTTTAGAGGAAAAAGGCTATGACCCGCTCGTCTACCGCTTCTTCTGCCTCCTCTCCCATTATCGTAAAACGCTTACCTTTAGCTTTGAGAACCTCGATAACGCGGCGACCTCCTATAAAAAGCTCGTTTCGCGGATCTCCTCTCTTTTAAAGGAAGGGATCGGGTCGGTCGATCCGGAAAAAGTCGAAAAGCTTTCTAAGGGTTTTCGAGATGCGCTCGATAATGATCTCAATACCTCCCTCGCGATCACGGCGCTTTATGACGTACTAAAGGCGGACGCGAACGCCGCCACGAAGCTCGAAGTGATCCGAAGGCTCGATACGGTCCTCTCGCTCGGTCTGATCGAGGCGGCGGAACGCTTTAAAGAGCCGCGGGACGAGACGCTTCCACCCGAGATCGCGGAGCTCGCCGCGAAGCGTTCACAAGCAAGAAAAGAAAAGAACTTTACGCTGGCGGACGAGCTTCGCGCACAGATCGCGGCGCTCGGTTATACTGTCGAAGAGACCCGCCAAGGGACGATCATACGAAAAGTCTAAATGAAAGGAAGGAACATGATTGATTTTTAATGGGAAAACCCCGAAACGGGGATTGATCGCGTTGGTCGCGGCGGGGATCTTATCGCTCTCGGGCTGTTCCCTCTTCGGCGGGAACAGTACGGTCAGCGCGATCGGGAGCTATGATTTCAGTCAAATGGAGCTGATCCAATTTAACGAACCCTATGAGGGACAGCCGCTCGCCGAGATCGAAACGACACGCGGAACGATCCGCGCCGTCCTCTACCCCGAATACGCGCCGAATACGGTCGATAACTTTATCAATCGCGCGAACGAGGGTTTTTATGACGGGAAGGATATTTACGCCCTGGTCGAGAACGCCTTCTTTTTGACCGGCTCGTATAACGAGGAAGGGACGCAGGGATTCACCAACGACGGACAGCCGATCGCCAACGAATACTCCGTAAATTTATGGACATTTCGCGGCGCGCTCTGTGCCTATAACGGACAGGCGGGCTATGGGGACAGCCGATTTTTTGTCATCAACGATAAAAAGCTCACCGACGAGGAAATCACCGAGCTTCGCTCGTTTAAGGATGAGGAGGGAAACCAACGCCTCCCCGAGGAGTTGATCACGGCGTTTATCGAGAAAGGGAGCGTCGCACATTTCGCGGGATGTTATACTGTCTTCGGACAGACGATCGAGGGCTTTGAGGTGATCGAGGAGATCTGCGGCGCGGAGCGAGACGAATCGACCGCGAGACCGCTGGAGGCAATAAAGCTAAGATCCGTAAGGATCACGGAATATCACACAGAGGAGGAAACGGAATGAAGACGATAAAAAAGATCGCCGCATGGATCGCGGCGGGTTGCCTGCTTTTCAGCGCGGCGGGCTGTGGCGAGGAAGCGCCGACCGGTAACATCGGCGATGTTACTCTGAATACCGGCGATGTTTACGCGGTCATTCATATTATGGATTACGGCGACATCACGGCGAAGCTTTTCCCCGACATCGCGCCGGAATCGGTCGAGCGGTTTACGACCTTCGCGGAACGCGGCTATTACGAAATGAAGACCATTCACCGCGTGATCAATAACTATACGATCCAGGGCGGCTCGCTGAGCGGAGACGGCTCGGACGGCGACGTTCCCGACGCGGAATACGTACCCGTCGAGGTCAGCGATTCGGCTCGCCATTTTTACGGTGCGCTTTGTTTCGCAAACAACTCAAAGGGGAGCTTCGCTCAATTTTACATCGTAAATCAGGACACGCCTCAGGACATCAACGCCGTCATCGAAAAGCTCTCGGAACAGCTCGCGGATCAGGCGTTTACCGACCGCCTCCTCCCCGAGGATAAAGAGTATTACGACAACTATCTCGCGAAGCTGAAGGCGTTCTCGCCCGAGGTCATCGAAAAATACGCCTCCGTCGGCGGACTTTATCAGCTCGACGGCGAAGCGACCGTATTCGGTCAGGTCATCGACGGCTTTGACGTTCTCGAAGCAATCAGCGCGTGTGAAGTCGTGACAGGAAACGAGATCGATGATCGACAGGGAATCTTCTCAAAGCCGATCAATTCGATCGTGATCGAAAAAATCGAGATCATTCGGATCGAGCCGGAGGAAACAACGACCTCGGAGACCGATAAAAAGGGAAATAAAAAGACCGAGGAAACCACGCCGGAGGTGATCGCGGAGACGATCCCGACCACAACGGCGACCGAGACGACCCCTGAAACGACGGAACACACACTCGATACCCTTATCACCTTTGAGTAGTCGGAACATATCAAATATTTTTTGTGCATATTCAACAATCGACCGCCTCGGAGCGAAAAACGACATTTTTTCGTTTCGGGGCGTTCGCTTTCCCTTAAAGCGATTTATTTCCCATAAAAAAGCGATTTTTCCGCATTTTTGAGATGTTATGATCCGAATAAAAACAGGCGGTCGGTCAAAAATATATGGTGAAAATGTAGATTTTCTGAAATAGGTCTTTTCTTTTTCCGGATTATGTGTTATAATATACCAATATAGGTGCGCGGAAAGCTCCCGTGTTTTTATATTCCCTACCTATCAGGCAATTCTCCGGGCGGGCGACAGCCCGATCGATTCGAAAAATGAGGAAAGACTTTTTTCGGAAAAGGCTGTCCGTTTTATCATAGAAAAAATAAAGAGGTAACGCTTTTGGAAAAATATATCATTAACGGCGGTAAAAGACTGACCGGCGAGGTCGAGATCAGCGGCGCGAAAAACGCGGCGGTCGCGATCATTCCCGCTGCTTTACTCGCCGACAGCCCCTGTACCTTAGAAAATGTACCGAACATCAACGACGTAACGATCGACCTAAGGATCCTTCGCGAGCTGGGCGCGGAAGTCACGCTCATCGACAAATCGACCATACGGATCGACCCCCGAAACATTCGGGACGTCGCCGTACCCTATGAATTGGCGCGATCCATGAGAGCCAGCTACTACTTCCTCGGGACGCTCCTCGGGCGTTTCCGCCACGCGCGCGTACCGATGCCGGGCGGCTGTGACCTCGGCGACCGACCGATGGATCAGCATTTAAAAAGCTTCCGCTCGCTCGGGGCGCAGTGTACGATCGAACACGGGATCGTCGATATTCAATCCGACTTCCTTTTCGGAACGCAGATCTACTTTGATAAGGTCACGGTCGGCGCGACGATCAACGCTATGCTCGCGGCGACTAAGGCGGAAGGTCTGACGATCCTCGAGAACGCCGCGAAAGAGCCGCATATCGTCGACCTCGCGAACTTTTTGAACTCCATGGGCGCGGATATTATGGGCGCGGGTACGGACGTGATCAAGATCAAGGGCGTTTCAAAGCTTCACGGGACGACTTATTCGGTCATTCCCGATCAGATCGAGGCGGGTACGTTTATGATCGCGGTCGCCGCGACAAAGGGCGACGCGCTCATCAAAAACGTGATCCCGAAGCATCTCGAGCCGATCACCTCAAAGCTTCGTAAGATCGGCGTCGTCGTTATGGAATATGACGACAGCATTCGCGTGATCGGACAGGATTCCTATGAGCGGATCACGGTAAAAACCATGCCGCACCCCGGCTTCCCCACCGATATGCAACCCCAGCTCGCCGCGCTTCTTACGCTCGCGAAAGGGACAAGCATCATCAACGAGGGAATTTTCGATAACCGCTTCCGCTATGTGGACGAGCTTCGCCGTATGGGCGCGGATATTTCGGTAGATGGGAAGGTCGCGGTCATCGAGGGGGTCGAGCGGCTAACGGGCGCGCCCGTAAAGGCGGCGGATCTCCGCGCGGGCGCGGCGCTCATCATCGCGGGTCTCAGCACGCAGGGAACGACCGAGATCGAGGACATTTATCATATCGAGCGCGGCTATGAAAACATGGACGTAAAGCTTAGGAAAATGGGCGCGGATATTACAAAGCGCACCTTCCCCGACGCGATCCAAAAGGCGCTTTAAACAAATCTCCTTCATCGCGTGGCTTATATTTTTTACAATAGAATCAAAATCGCCTTAGGGATCTTCCCTGAGGCTTGATTTAAAAAGGAAGGAATCGGTATGATACTTTCGGATAAAACGCTCGCGGAGCTGATCGAAAAAAACGAGCTGAAAATTTCTCCGCTCGAAAGCGAACAGATCCAACCCGCGAGCGTCGATATACGGCTCGGGGACACGTTCGGGATCGTCGAGGATTCCCCCGCGGGGATCATCACGCTCGAAAGCGAGATCCGTTATAAGACCATTCGGACGGATACATACGTCCTCCTCCCCGGACAGTTCGTTTTAGCGACGACCATGGAATATATCGAGCTTCCCGATCATCTGACCGCCTTTGTCGAGGGGCGAAGCTCGTTCGGGCGAATGGGACTTTTTATTCAGAACGCGGGCTGGGTCGATCCCGGCTTTAAGGGCGAGATTACGCTCGAGCTGTTTAACTCGAATCGTTGCGCGATCGAGCTGAAGGCGGGAAGGCGGGTCGGACAGCTCGTTTTCGCGGAAATGGACGCGGCGGCGCTCCGCCCCTATCGCGGAAAGTATCAGGGGCAAAAGGGCGCGACCGGCTCGCGGGTCTATTTGGATCGGGAGAGATCGTCATGATCGAACCGATCCGAGAGACCGACCTTCCCGAATGTGTACGGGTCATTCGGGAAAGCTTTCTTACCGTCGCGGAGGAATTTGGCTTTACCGAAGAAAACGCGCCCCGTTTCACCGCTTTTTCCGTAACGGAGGAAAGACTAAAACAGCAGTATTTTCACGAGCGGCGACCGATGTTCGTTTATCGCGCGGAAGGAAGGATCGCGGGGTATTATTCGCTTTCGCCGAGAGAAGGAGAAGCTTGTGAACTGAACAATCTATGCGTTCTCCCCGCTTTACGCCACCGACGGATCGGGGAAAAGCTCTTGCGCCATTCGTTCGAGATCGCCGCCGCGCAGTTCTGCACAAAAATAAAGATCAGTATCGTCGAGGAAAACGAGCGCGTGAAGAAATGGTATACCGCCTTCGGCTTTCGTCACCTCGGGACGAAAAAATACGACTTCTTTCCGTTTACCTGCGGAATGATGGAAAAAACGCTTTAACGGAAAGGAACGACTTGTTTTATGCGAATTTCGTCTTTATGTAGCTCCAGCAAGGCGAACTGTACATATATCGAACAAAACGGCGAAGGGATCCTCGTAGACATCGGGTGTAGCTTTAAGGCGCTCCACGAGGGCTTAAAACAGATCGACCGCGGGATAGAGAATATCCGCGCGGTCTTTATTACGCACGAACACACCGATCACATCGCGGGGCTTTTTCAGCTGACTAAAAATACGGAGATCCCCGTCTTCGCCTCCGAGGGGACGCTCGATCGGCTGATCGGCGAAAAAAAGGCGGTCGGCGGTCGGCTCTATCCGCTCGATCAGCTCTCGGACGCGCCGATCTCTTTTCTCCCGGAAGCCTTTCATACGCCGCACGACAGCGCGGAAAGCGTCGGATACCGCTTCACGGCGGGAGAAACGAGGATCGCGGTCTGTACCGATCTCGGACACGTCACCGAGGAGGTACGCGCGAACCTGATCGGCTGTCGCTTCGTCCTACTCGAATCAAATTACGATCCCGAGCTTTTGACCCGAAATCTGAACTACCCCCCTGCCCTAAAGGAAAGGATACGCTCCAAGCGCGGGCATCTCTCCAACGGCGACAGCGGCACTTTCGCGCGGGAGCTGATCCGAAGCGGGACGGTCTCTCTCCTTCTGGGGCATTTAAGCCCGCAGAACAATACACCCGAGCTCGCGTATCAAAATATGATTCGGTCACTCGCCGCCATCGGCGCGGAGGTGAACCGCGACTATTTACTGGAGGTCGCGGCGATCCGGGGAACGGGAAAGGTGATCGCCTGTTGAAAAAAAAGAAGCAACACCGTCGTTTCGGCGGGAAGGCTCTTATGTAAAAATTATACCGAATAGCTGTTATCTGCCAATCAAAATAAAAAAATCAGACAAGCAAAATGCAAAACCCGAAAGCAGTTGAAAAAAGATAAAGAACAAAACAAACCCCGAAGATCGCCGATTTTAAAGCGATCTTCGGGGTTTGGTCTTGCTTTTTTATCGAACTTGTTGAAACTGTTGAAAAGTTGAAAACTTTATCCAAAAATTATTCATTGCATATTTCGATCAGATCCTTGACCTTGCAGTGCAGAAATTTGCATATTTTTTCGAGATGTTCCAACTTTAAAAAAGCGGCGTTTTCGTTGTAAAGATCACAGATCGTCGACGGTCTGATCCCCGTCGCCCGGGAAAGCTCCGCCTGTGAAAGCCGCGCGTCACTCAGCAGTTCCCGTAAATGAATTTTTACCATAGCTGCCTCCTGTGTTATTTTGTTTAAATCGTAACCGATACCGTTATGTACGGTTCAAAAAAAATAACGCAGTTAATAATTGCTGATGAGAAGCTCCGCGTATCTCCCGCTCGTCATGTTGTTCGCACGTTCTACCTCTCGAATCGTGTAATCCCGATACAGATCCCGAATAAATTCATCGTCGTTATAAGACAGTAAAAATCGTCCTTTTATACCGCTTAAACAGTCTTTTAAGCGAACATGATCCGCTTCGGTAAATTCCGTATCGTAGTATCGCTCGGTCTTATGATACGGCGGATCGCAATAGAAAAACGCCGTCGGTCGGTCGTATACCTTGATTAGATTTTCAAAATCCTTATGCTCGATCACAACGCCGTTGTTCAAAAGCCGCGCCTGCACCTCCGAAAGATATTCCGCCGCGTTTTTCAGCGGCTTTCGGTTACAGCCGAACGTCCGCCCGTCCGCGCCGAAGCTGATCCGCATTTTCACGAAATATCTCGCGGCTCGCTGAATGTCGGTAAACCCTCGGCATTGAAGCTGATCGAGCGCGTCCGAAAAAAGCTCGCGTGAATTGACCCAGCCGGAGATCTCCCGCTGAAGCTCTGCCGCGTGATATTTAATACATCGCATTAAATTGACCAGCTCGCCGTCCGCGTCGTTATACACCTCCAAATTCGCGTGACGGTCTTTATAAAACAAGACCCAGCCCGCGCCGCCGAACACCTCGATATAGCGGTCGAACCGCTCCGGCGGCGGAAACTCCTCACAAATGGTTTTTCTCAGTAGCTTCTTTCCACCGACTCTTGAAATAGGACTGTTCATCGTCCGTTCCTCCTTATTATAAATAGAATTGATTTCCCGCCGCTCTTGATCAAGCGGCGGGATCTTAAAAACTTAATTTTGCGCTTTAATTTTTTATGTGCATTTTTCCAGATCGGCGGCTCTCACCGCCGCCGTGACTTGCCCCCTCTGCCCGATCACGACCCGATCCCCCTTGACCTCCATGACCTCGTACACCTGTCCGTAAACAAACGCCGCGAGCTTCCCGCCCGTGTACGTTCCCGCGCCGCTCTTGACCTTCACCTTGTCCCCGACCTTGATCGTTTCATTTTGTGAAGGTGTGCTTACCGCCGCGCTCGCGGTCGCTTTCTCATATTCGATATACGGACACTCAAACCAGTACTCCCAAATCCAGTCCTTCAATTTCCGCTTCACGATCCCGTCGAAGCTACCGCCGAGCGTGCTTTCGATCGT
>JAMPCH010000019.1 GCA_023666265.1 Roseburia sp. | reverse complement strand
CGGAAAATATGCTTGTAAGACGGGCGTTGAGCGATTGTGTCAACACGCCCTAATACAAGCTCGATCAATCGAAAGGAAATCCGTTTATGATAGTTTATATTCTCCTCTTCGCGCTCGCGATCTTACTCGCCGTCCCGCTCGTGATGAAAGATCCGACCCCCGTTAAAAAGACGGTCTATCTCGCGATCATGTTTATCCTGATGTATCTCGTCTCGGTCTTACGCTATGGGATCGGGAACGACTATTTCAGCTATATCCGTATCTTTCGTCAGATCGACGAGGCGGGCGTCGGCGAGCTTTTTACGATCGGCTTTGAGCCGCTTTTTACGCTTTTGACAAAGGGGATCACGCTCTTAACGGACGACCCGACGTTTATGTACGCGATCTACGCCGCGCTGATCCTAGCGCCGGTCGCTTGGGCGATCCGTAAGTACAGCGATAACGTATGGCTCTCGGTCGTCGTCTATCTTTGTCTGACCCTGTTTTATAATTCGCTCAACTTTATCCGTCAGAGTATGGCGGCGTCGCTCCTCCTCCTCGCTTATGGGTTTATGAAGGAGAAAAAGGTCGTCCCCGTTTTGATCTTCGGGGTCTGCGCGATCTTCTTTCACTATACGGCGGCGGCGTTTATCCCGCTCTATCTCCTCGCGCTCGTCCGCCCGACGAAAAAGTCTCTGATCCTTTACGGCTCGGTCTCGGTCGGGGCGCTCGTCGTTTTTATGATCCTTCGCGCGGCGGGCGCCGACCCGCTCAACCTCGCGGCGGATCTCGCCACCGCCGTCACGGGGAAGGACTACGCGAGCTATATCGACAGTATCTATTTTACGCCGCTCGGGGTCGAATATCTGATCATGCCGCTCCTCCTCCTCGCGATCGTTTTGATCGCTTATTTCTCGGGGTGGAAGGAGAAAAAGGACGCCGATCTTTTATTACAGCTCACGGTCTTAAATACCTCGGTCTGGCTCTTTATCGTCTATGCGCTCGTTGTGGAACGCTTCTCGCTCTTTATCCTGATCTTCGCGGTCTTTACGCTCCCGTCGATCACGGAGTATTTCGCCGAGAAGGCGCGCGCCGCCGAAAAAGCCGAGACCGTCAATAAAAAGATCCCCGGCTATTCCAAAAAGAAGTCCGAGGAAAAGAAGGACAACAGCTTCCTGATCACCGTCGGGATCGCGGCGGGACTGTTTATCTATAACTGTTGGGGGATGGCGATGAATTTCCACGGGGTCTTCCCCTATATGTGGATCTTCCCCGAGGTACAGGACGCGCTGGACGGGTTGGATAACCCCGAGGAGAACCGCGCCGCCATGCTCACGAACGCCGACCTTTACACCTACCTAATCGAGCTGAAGGGCGCGGACTGCGGCTATCTGATCGTCTCGACCGATACGACGGGAAGGAGCTTCGCCGGACTGGAGGTACTGAACCCGATCAAGGAGGCGGCGGAGTACGCCGGGATCGAGCCGATCCGCGAGATCCTCGCGAAGGAGCTCGGGGTGAAGGGGGGCTTTTATGAGGGCGATACCTTCGCCTCGGGGAAGGACGGGAACGACGTTCTCCCGACGGTGTCCTTTAACGAGAACGGGATCGTGACCGTGACCGACGTCAACGGGAGCTTCGCGACGGTCTCCGATAACCGCCTCGCGTTTATCCTCTTTGAGGAGGACGGATCGGTCTTTGACGCGACCCAATTCGACCTCTCGGAGGCGAAGCGAAACGCCCAAAAGATCTATTTTGAAAGTGTTAGCTAAAGATCAGCCGAACCGTAAGCGCACTCAAGAGAAAGCCCGCTATGTCCCCGCAAAGCGCTGCGGGGAGCGCATAGCGGGTCTTTTTGACCTTCGTCGCGGCGAAATAGACCGAGATGGTGTAAAAGGTCGTCTCGCTACTCCCGAGGAGGACGGAGGCGACCCGCCCCGCGAAGCTGTCCGCCCCGACGTCGCCGAGGATATTTTCAAAAAGGGCGATCGCGCCGCTACCCGAGAAGGGACGGAGGAGGACGAGCGGCGCGCATTCGGCGGGGAAGCCCACCGCCGAAAAAAGCGGCGCGAGAAGCTCGGCGAGGATCGTCATCCCTCCCGAGGCGCGAAAGACCGCGATCGTCACGACGAGACAAAAGAGGGAGGGGAAGATCTCGAGAACGGTATGTAGTCCCTCTTTTACCCCCTCGGTAAATTCCGCGAAAACGTCCACCTTATTAAAAAGCCCGTAAAGAAGCACTCCTGCAAAAAAAAGAGGGATCAAAAGGTCGGTAAAGCTCATTTTTTACCTCCACAGAGGCGGCGAAAAAGGCTCGCCGCGATCAGCGCCGCCGCAAGCGACCCGACCGACGCGAGCCAAACACAGGGTAGGATCTCCATCGGCGCGGTCGAGCCGTTTTTTAGGCGGAGCGCCGCGACCGTCGTCGGGACGAGCTGGAGGCTCGCGGTATTAAGGACGGTAAAAAGGATCATATTATGACTCGCCGCCTCGCCGCCGCCCTCCTCCTTCTCGATCTCGCGCATTGCCGCCAGCCCGAAGGGCGTCGAGGCATTCCCGAGCCCGAGGAGGTTCGCCGTGAGGTTGAGCGTGATATACTGGGTCGCCCGCCCGCCTTTTTTAAGCCCGCGAAAGAGCCGCCCGAGGATCGGCGAAAAAAGCCGCGCCAGCCGCTCGGTAAGCCCCGCCGTCCGCGCCACGCGCATAAGCCCGCTCCAGAGACAGATGATCCCGACGAGTGAGATCGCGAGCTCGACCGCGCCGCCGCATTCGCTCAAAAACGCCTCGCTGACCTCCGCCGTTTTCCCCGTAAAAAGCGCGAAAACGACCGAGAGCGCCGTCATGACCGTCATGATCCATTTCATCATAAAAAAACATCTCCTTTCCGTATCTTTATGCGGTAAAACGGGGAGATATGAAAAAAGCGCACGGCGGAAGCTTCCCGCCGTGCGCTTTTTATGTAGCTCGTTCAGATCGCCGAATCTCCCGACGAGGTCACGGTCATCCCTTTTTTGACAAATTCCGTCAGCGTCGTCAGCCCGTCAACGTCGTTATAATACCCGTCGAGCATAACGATATTCCCGTTCACGTTTAACATCGCGCAAAAGGTCGCGTCGTATTCGCCGAGATATTCATAGTCATAATAGTATAAGAGTACCCGCGCGGCGTTCCCCTGAGCGGGGAGGACAAAACCGTTCCCCGATCCCCAGACCCCGCCCGCGTAAAGGGTCATCTCGCGCTGATAGTCGATGAGCTTTTGGAGATCGGACGACGAGAAGGAATCCGGCGGGATCGCGTTATCCTTTTCGACTGTGATCCTGAGGGTCGCGCCCGGGCTTAAAAAACCGCCGAGAAAGACGAGATTTCCGAGTTCACAGTCATAGGCGTCCTCGATCTCTTCGTCGGTATAGCCGAGGTCGCGGATCTGTTTCTCGAGCTGTACGCCGTCAAAGATGATCCAGTCCGGCTCATAATCAAACGTCAGACCGTAGCGGTCGCTGACATAGCGTATCCCGCCGTCCGTCTCGGTCGAGAACGTCCCGTTCTCCGCCCGATCGGTGAGCGCTTCGTTCGGGCGATAGCTCCCGATCAAAAAGATCGCGCCGTAAACGAGGAGAAAGAGTAGGATAAATAAAATATTTCTGAGCATAGGGGAGTGTCCTTTCGTTTGTTTGGGGGATTTTGCCTTACTTCAGCGCCTCGATCGATTCGAGGACGCGGCGCATTTTTTCCTCCGCCTTCGCGAGCTTCGCGCGTTCGCTCTCGACCTGCGCGGCGGGTGCTTTCGCCAAAAAGCCCTCGTTACCGAGCTTCCCGGAGAGGAAGTCGATGTCCTTTTGGACGGTCTTACGCTCCTTCTCGAGCCTTAAAAGCTCCTTCTCGCGGTCGACGAGCTCGCCGAGCGGCATAAAGACGCGCGCCGCCGAGGTGACCGCCGTGACCGTCCCCTCGGAGGGGATCGGACTTTCCGAAACGGTGATCGCGCCCGCGCCCGCGAGCCGCTCAAAAAAGACCTTACAGTCCTCAAAAAGCGCCGTATCCGCCGTCTCGATATGCATGGAGACCCTTTTGGACGGGGGGACGTTCAGCTCGCTTCGTTGAGCGCGGACAGCGCGGATCGCGTCGATGATCTTTGTAAAGGCTTCGGCTTCTTTTGGGAAGGCGAGCGCGTCGTCCGCCTCGCACCATTTCGCGACCATAATACTCTCCGGCTGATCCGCGACGGGCATAGACCGCCAGATCTCCTCGGTAATAAACGGCATAAACGGGTGGAGGAGCTTTAACACGCCCTGAATGACGAACACAAGGACGTTTTGCGCCGCCCGCGCGGTCTCGCCGCCCGCCGCGATGCGGGGCTTCGTCAGCTCGATATACCAGTCGCAGTAAATGTCCCAAATAAAGTCATAGAGCTTCCCGATCGCGACCCCGAGCTCAAAGCTCTCGAGGTTATCCGTGACCTCGGAGATCAGGCGGTTATAAAGCGTTAAGATCCACTTGTCCTCGATCGCGAGCGTGTCGGGGAGAACCGCCTTCTCAAAATCGTCGGGTAGGTTCATTAAAATATACCGCGAGGCGTTCCAAAGCTTATTCGCGAAGTTGCGCGAGGCGGTGATCTTCGCCTCGCTCCAGCGCATATCGTTCCCGGGGCTGTTCCCCGTGACGAGCGTCAGGCGAAGCGCGTCCGCGCCGTAGCGGTCGATGATCTCGAGCGGGTCGACCCCGTTCCCGAGCGATTTACTCATCTTTCGCCCCTGTTCGTCGCGGACGAGACCGTGGATCAGGACATATTGAAACGGCTTTTCCCCCGTATGCTCCAAGCCCGAGAAGATCATACGCGAGACCCAAAAGGTGATGATGTCATAGCCGGTGACGAGCGTTTGGGTCGGGTAAAAATAGTCGTAATCGGGCGTTTTTTCGGGCCAGCCGAGGGTCGAGAAGGGCCAAAGCGCCGAGCTGAACCACGTATCGAGCGTGTCGTCGTCCTGGATCATCGCCGCGCCGCATTTCGGGCATTTCTCGACCCCGTCGAGCGTGATCTCGGTATGACCGCAGTCCTTATTTTGACAGTAATACGCGGGGATACGATGCCCCCACCATATCTGACGGGAGATACACCAGTCGCGGATATTCTCCATCCAGTACAGATAGCTGTTCTCAAAGCGCCTCGGGACAAAGCGCAGTTCGCCGCTCTTTACGACGTCGATCGCGGGCTTCGCCAGCTCCTTCATTTTGACGAACCATTGTAGAGAGGCGGTCGGCTCGACCGTCGTCCCGCACCGTTGACAAGTACCGACGTTGTGTTTATGCGGCTCAACCTTGACGAGTAGCCCCGCCGCCTCGAGATCGGCGACGATCGCCTTTCGCGCCGCGTAGCGGTCGAGACCCGCGTACTTCCCGCCGTATTCGGCGTTTATCGTCGCGTCGTCATTCATCATATGGATCACGGGGAGGTTATGACGCTTCCCGACCTCAAAGTCGTTCGGGTCGTGGGCGGGCGTGATCTTGACACAGCCCGTCCCAAAATCCGGGTCGACGTATTCGTCCGCGACGACCGGGATCTCGCGGTCGGTGAGCGGGAGCTTTAACGTCTTCCCGACGAGGGCGGTATAGCGCTCGTCCTTGGGGTTGACCGCGACGGCGGAGTCGCCGAGGAGCGTCTCGGGGCGGGTCGTCGCGATCTCGACATAGCCCGAGCCGTCCGCGATCGGATAGTTGATATGCCAAAAAAAGCCGTCCTGTTCCTCATATTCCGTCTCGATATCCGAGATCGAGGTCTTACAGGCGGGACACCAGTTGATGATCCGCTCGCCGCGATAGATCAGCCCTTTACGATATAGGTCGATAAAGACCTTTTGGACGGCTTTTGAACAGCCCTCGTCCATCGTAAAGCGGTCGCGATCCCAGTCACAGGAGCTGCCCATTTTCCGTTGTTGCTCCTTGATCCGATTTCCGTACTTGTCGTTCCAGTCCCATGCGCGTTTTAAAAAGCCCTCGCGTCCGAGCTGATGCTTGGTCACGCCCTCCTCCTTCATCGCCGAGACGATCTTAGCCTCGGTCGCGAGCGCGGCGTGATCCGTCCCGGGGAGCCACAGCGCGGCGTACCCCTCCATTCGCTTAAAGCGGATCAGGATGTCTTGTAGGGTACAGTCGAGTGCGTGACCCATATGGAGCTGACCCGTGATGTTCGGCGGCGGCATGACGATCGTATAGGGCTTTTTCGCGGGGTCGCGCTCGGCGTGAAAGTACCCCTTTTCCTCCCAGTCCCGATAGATCCGTTCCTCAAAATCCTTTGGGGCATAGGTCTTTGCGAGTTCTTTTTTCATGCTGTTTTGTCCTTTCTTTTTGTTAAGGCTACACCGCACGATTATTGTCGTTCGAGTGGCAGTCAGATTTTTCGTCAGATTGTGCAGAATTTTTGCAGGAAGGCTGACGCCTTTCAAAAAAATTCTGTGCAATATGACGGAAAATATGGCTGTCAATCGGGCGGCAAAGGCGTAGCCGGTAATTGTGCGGTGTTGCCTTAATGTGTTTATTTTTTGTGAAGGCGTGCGTTGCGGCGTTTTTTCGTTAAACGTTCAGCCCCGCGCCGTCAGACCGATCCCGATGTTCATCACGGCGGCGAAGATCGTCAGGACGAGAAGCGCGCGGTAATGATAGCAGACCGAAATACGCGGCTTTCCCCGCTTCGCGAGGACGAGGAGGATCTCTCCCCAATCGGGCGAAGGGATCAAGAGCGCCGCGCTCACGACGAGGTCAAAGACCAAGAGCCGAAGAAAGACGCCGCCGAGAAGGAGCGCCGTGACCGCGCCGTAAGCGGTCAGTATCCCCGCCGCGATCCATTGGAAGGGCTTTGGGCGCGTACCGTTCGCGGCGGCGGCGGAGCGCGCCGAGCGCCGTCGGCTCTCCTTCTCAAAGCGGAGCAGTTCTTCCTCGGTCGCGGGTCGCGTAAACCGACCGCAGTCGTGACATTCGCTCCGCCCGTCGCGGAAGATACAGCCGCATTTCGGACAGAGCCGCGCCTTCCTCTCGGTCATTTCTCAAGTATCCTTTCATATAGTCCCTCGTCGGGGTCGACGAGGACGGTGCGGTTGTTGGTGAAGATCACCATACCGGGCTTCGCGCCGTTCGGCTTTTTAACATAGCGGACGCGGGTATAATCGACGGGGATCTTTGTTCCGCCCCGCCCCTTGGAACAGGTCGCGGCGAGGATCGCCGCCTCCTCGATCGTCCGCTCGGGGATCTCCGCCCCCTCGGCGCGGATAATGACGTGTGAGCCGGCGATCTTTTGAGTATGAAGCCAAAGATCGCCCCCGTCCGCCGTTTTGAGCGTCAAGCGGTCGTTTTGATAGTTATTCCGTCCGACGAGGATTTCATAGCCGTCCGACGAGCGGAATTTCAGCGGCGGGAGCGGCTTTTCCTTTCGCCTCCCGTCGTTTTTTGAGGGCTTTAGATAGCCCGTCTCGGTAAGCTCTCGGCGAATTTCGGCGAGAGCCGCCTCGCTCCCCGCGCCGCTCCCGACCCGCGACGCGGCGTCAAAGACGCTGTCAATGTATAAAAGCTCTTTTTCGCCTTGGTCGATCAGCTTGGTCAGCATTTTTTCGGCGGTGTCGAGCTTTTTATATTCCGAGAAGTATTTCTGCGCGTTTTGGGCGGGGGTCAAGCGGAGGTCGAGCGCGATCCGCCGCGTCCCGCCGTTTACATAGTCCTCGACGACCAGCTCGTTCATGCCGCGCTCCGCGCGGTAGAGGTTCGCGCTCAAAAGCTCGCCGCAGATACGAAGCTCCTCCCGCCCGGCGCAGTCCTCCAGCTCCTTTCGCCGGACGGCGAGTTTCCGCTCGGTACGCTCATAGATCGCGAGAATGGTTTTGAGGAGGTCGCCCGAGCGCTGTTTGACCCGATCCGCGTCCGCCCGCTCGCCGAAAAATCGGTCGAGGAGCGCCCCGGGGCTGTCAAATCTCACCTCGACCAGCTCCGCGCCGTACTGGGCGATCGGGATAAAGGAGAAGTCCTTCGGCTTCCCGCTCCGATCGGTGAGCATGGTACAGCCGTTCCCCTCGAGGAGCGTCCGTCGGCTCGCCTTTAGGAAAAAGACAAGCTTTTCGACCCGATCCTCCGTGAGTGCCCCGACCGCCGCGTCCGTGTCCCTTGTACAGGCGTAGGCACATTCCCGCGCGAAGAGCGGCGAGATCCCCTCAAAGAGGGAGGAGAGCGCCTTCGCGAGCCTTTGTTCCTTAAAGGGGAGGAGGCGCTCGGCGAGGTCGCTAAAGTCATAGTCGAGGAGGTTGAGCCGCTCCGTCCGGGGCGGGAGCTCATAGCGGATATTCGGTAAAACGCGCCTCACCGAGGAAATATCGTCGGTCACGCGCTTTACGCTGTCGACGACGCGCCAGCCGTCCTCTTTTTTTGTGAGGAGGATGATGTTGCTGTATTTCCCCATGATCTCGGCGGCGATCCGATTCTCGACCGTGTCGCCGATCTCGTTCATACATTCAAAGTCAAAATTGAGGATACGTTCCAGCCCGTCCTGATGAATGGCGGTGAGCCGTCCGCCCGAAAGATACTTCCGAAAGAGCATACAAAGGACGGGGGGCTGCTTCGGGTTCTCGGGCGTTTTCGCCGTCAGGTGGACGGCGGCGGAGGAGGTATTCGCCGAGAAAAGGATCTTCTCCGCCCCGTTAAAAGTTCGGATCGAGAGAAGGATCTCGTCCCGCGAGGGCTGGAAAATTTTATCGACCCGCCCGCCGATCAGTCCGCGCCCGAGCATCTCGAGCATCACGCCGTGTAAAAACGCGCCGTCGAGCGACATAAAGCTACCCCCCTATGCTACCTTCAAAAAATAAAAAGAAAAAACGAAAACAAGCCCGCTTTAACGGGTCTCACAACAGTCCGCCGAAGCCCTGGGGATAAAAAAGCGCACCTCGGGGAAGCGGTCGGACAGCCGCCGCGTCAGCGGCTCACAGACGATGATCTCGGTATGATAATGCCCCGCGTCGATCACGGTCAGCCCCGCGTTTTTGGCGTCGATAAAGCCGTGGTGCTTGACGTCGCCGGTGACGAGCGCGTCCGCGCCCCGCCCGATCGCGGTATAAATTTCGTCGTTCCCCGCGCCCGAGGAGACGGCGACGGTACGGATCGCCTTCCCGCCGTCGACATATCGGACAAAGGGACAGCCAAACGCGGCTTTTACCCTTTCCGCGAGGGCGGCGGCGGTCGTCTCCTCGCCGAGGCGGACGACCCGCCCATAGCCGATCCCCTCGGCGGGGCGGATCGGGTCAAGCACCTCGGCGTTCTCGTCGTCGAGACCCATTCGCCGAAGCATCAGGTCGCTGATCCCGCCCCGCGCCATATCGATCGGGGTATGGACGCACAGCGCGTCGATCCCGCTCTCGATCAGCTTATAGACGGGGCTGTCCCGCCCGATCCGCGCGGGCTTATGAAAGATCACGGGGTGGTGAGACACGATCAGCTCCGCGCCCGCCGCCCGCGCCTCGGCGATCACGCCGTTCGTGATGTCGAGGCATACGGCGACCCGCGTCACCGGGTCGCCGCCGTCCCCGACGAGAAGCCCCGAGTTGTCGAATCCGTCCTGAGTCCCGAAGGGGGCGAGGGTATCGATAAAATCATAGATTTCGCCTACGGTCGTCATATTCCGTCCTTTCCCGTTTCACGTCCCGCGAAGGAGCGTATGATAATACGGATCGCCCTCGGCGAGCCGCCGTAAGCGGCGGTCGACCGAGGCGATATAGCGCGGGTCGGCGTTTTTCCCAAAAAAGGCGAAGCCGTCGTCGATCTCGGTTTTTTCGCCCGTATAACGGACGAGGAGGACGGTATAGACCCGCCCGCCCGCCGAAACGCCGTTCTCAAGCATGATCTCAAAGCCCGCGCGGTACAGCGCGCGCCGAAGCGCCTCCGCCCGCGTCATCGGCTGTAAAATAAACCGCGTATCGGGCGTTAAAAAGCGGCACTCGGTCACGATCCGCGCGATCAGCTCCCCGCCCATTCCCGCGACGATCACGTCGTCACAGGGCGGGACGTCGCGCAGTCCGTCCGATCGGATCACTTGGATCGCGTCCCCCGCGCCTTCCCTAAAAACAGCGTCACGCGCCGCCTTTAAAGGTCCGTCGTTGACGTCACAGGCGACGATCTCGCGCGCTCCCCGCCGATAAAGGAGACAGGGGAGGAGCGCGTGATCCGTCCCCACGTCGCAGATCCTACGGTCGAGCCTCACCAGCGCGGCGATCGCGGAGAGCCGCGCGTCCATCAGCCGTTGATGGCTTGGTTGAGCTTGGCGATCAGCTCGTCGGCGTCTACGCCGTGGACGGCGCAAGCCTCCGCGACCGTTTCGCCGCGCGCCGAGGGACAGCCGAGACAATGCATCCCGATCTCAAAGAAAAAGGGAGCCGCCGCCTCGGCGTCGGTATCGAGGATCTCGCCGATAATGGTATCTTTTGTGACAGTCATTTTTATTTTCCTTTCTTTTTTGGGCAGGAGCGCCGCTCCGCGCCCTTTGATCAAATTTTAAAAGCTCGTATATACCTTAGGCAACACCGCGCAATTACCGCTTACGCTTTGCCGCTCGATTGACAGCCATATTTTCCGCCATATCGCACAGATTTTCTTTGAAAGGCGTCAGCCTTCCTGCATAAAATCTGTACAATCTGACGAAAAATCTGACTGCCACTCGAACGACAATAATTGTGCGGTGTAGCCCTTAAACGGTACATACATTTATATTATACAGCATTTTCCGAAAAATTACAAGCCTTTTCGCGCAATTCGGCGGAAAAATACGGCGGGAAAGTGATTTTTTTGATTTTTCGGAAGAATTTTTTCGGGCTGTTTTCGAAAAGTTTTCGGAAAATTCGCTGAAAACCATTGAAAAAAAATTTGTTTTCGTGTATACTGTATTTTGGCGTAATTCTTTGAGGCATAATTTATCGTTAAGGTTAAGGGAAGGGTACATAAAAATGGTTTATTTTGGCTTAGACGTCGGTTCTACGACCGTAAAGCTCGCAGTACTCGACGAGGAGCGGCGCTTTATTTATAAAAAATATCAGCGGCATTATTCGGACATCAAAAAGACGCTCGCCGAGGTACTCGGCGAGGGGCTTAGCGCGGTCGGCGCTAAGGAGCTGACCGTCGCCGTGACCGGCTCGGGCGGGATCTCGGCGGCGAAATGGCTCGGAATCCCCTTTGTCCAAGAGGTCTCGGCGGGGACGACCGCGATCGAGACCCTGATCCCCGAGACGGATGTCGCGATCGAGCTCGGCGGCGAGGACGCTAAGATCACCTACCTTCGCGGCGGGATCGAACAGCGGATGAACGGCTCCTGCGCGGGCGGGACGGGCGCTTTTATCGATCAGATGGCGGCGCTCCTCAATACCGACATCGGCGGTCTCAACGAGCTGGCGAAGGATTACGAGACGATCTATCCGATCGCCTCGCGTTGCGGCGTATTCGCCAAAAGCGATATCCAGCCGCTCTTAAACGACGGGGCGAAAAAAGCGGATGTCGCCGCCTCGATCTTTCAGTCCGTCGTAAATCAGACGATCAGCGGTCTCGCCTGTGGGAAGCCGATCCGAGGACACGTCGCCTTCCTCGGCGGACCGCTCCACTATCTCTCCGAGCTGAGAAGGCGCTTTATCGAGACGTTAAACCTAACGGACGAGGAGGTCGTCTTCCCGCCCGACGCGAATCTTTTCGTCGCGGCGGGCGCGGCGCTCTCGGAGAACCGCGCGGCGGTCAAGGCGGATGACCTTCGCCAAAAGATCGACGCGCTCGGGAGCGTGACCGTCCGCGAGGTCGAGCGCCTCGCGCCGCTCTTTAAGGATGAGGCGGAGAAGGACGCCTTCCTCCGCCGCCACGCCGCCTGTGTGATCCCGACGGCGGAGCTTTCCTCTTATAAGGGGAAGTGTTATCTCGGGATCGACGCGGGGTCGACGACGACAAAGGCGTGTCTTTTAAGCGAAAAGGCGGAGATCCTTTATTCCTTTTATAATAATAACCTCGGCGACCCGCTGAAATCCGTGATCGGGATCTTAAAGGAGATCTATTCGCTCCTTCCCGAAGGAGCGGAGATCGCGAAGGCGACCGCGACGGGCTACGGCGAGCATCTGATCAAGGCGGCGCTCGGCGCGGACTATGGCGAGATCGAGACGATGGCGCATTATAAGGCGGCGGAAAAGATCCTCCCCGGCGTAGAGTTTATTTTAGACATCGGCGGGCAGGATATGAAGTGTATGCGCGTCAAAAACGGCGAGATCGAGAGTATCTTATTGAACGAAGCTTGTTCCTCGGGGTGCGGCTCGTTTATCGAGAATTTCGCGAACGCGCTCGGTATGACGAGTAAGGAATTCGCCGAGGTCGGACTAACGGCGGAGAACCCCGTCGATCTCGGCTCGCGCTGTACCGTCTTTATGAACAGCCGCGTAAAACAGGCGCAAAAGGAGGGCGCGAGCGTCGCGGATATTTCTGCGGGGTTGAGCTACTCCGTCGTTAAGAACGCGCTCTTTAAGGTCATAAAAATCCGCGACCCAAAGGCGATGGGCGAAAAGATCATCGTACAGGGCGGGACGTTTTTAAACCCCTCCGTCCTTCGGGCGTTTGAGCTGACCTGTGGGCGGGAGGTGACGCGCCCCGATCAGGCGGGCTTAATGGGCGCGTACGGGAGCGCCCTCGTCGCCATGCAGCGCGACGACGGGAAGGGATCGACCCTCGCGAAGGCGGACGCGCTCGAGAGCTTTACGATCCAAAAATCCACCGCGCGGTGCGGGAGATGTTCCAATAACTGTCTCCTCACGATCAGTAAGTTCGGCGACGGGAAGCGCTTTATCACGAACAACCGCTGTGAGCGCGGCGCGGGCGGCTCTAAGGAGCGCTCCGACCTTCCAAACCTTTTTGACTATAAATATAAGCGGCTTTTTGAGTATTATAAGCCGCTCCCCGCCGAGGAGGCGAAGCGCGGCGTGGTCGGGCTTCCGCGCGTCCTCGGGATGTATGAGAATTATCCCTTTTGGTTCACGTTTTTTACCGCCCTCGGCTATAGCGTGAAGCTCTCGCCTAAGTCCTCGCGTGAGATCTACGATATGGGGATCGAGACGATGCCGTCGGAGTCCGTCTGCTACCCCGCCAAGCTTTCTCACGGGCATATCGTTTCGCTTTTAAACGACGGGGTCGAGTTTATCTTTTACCCCTCCTTAACGTATGAAATGGACAACGGGAGCGGCGGCGACAATCACTATAACTGTCCCGTTGTCGCGAGCTACAGCGAGGTCATCAAAAATTCCGTCCCCGAGCTTCGAGATCAAAAAATTCGGTTTATGAACCCCTTCCTCCCGATCTATGACGAAAAGGCGATGGCTCGTCGGCTCGTCGAGGAATTTTACCCGCTCGGGATCGGCGGCGAGGAGATCGGCTCGGCGCTCGCCAAGGCTTATGCCGAGGATCGCGCCTATAAAAGGGATATTCGTCAAAAAGGCGAGGAGACCGTAAAAATGCTCCGCGAAACGGGGAAGAAGGGGATCGTCCTCGCGGGACGACCCTATCACGTCGACCCCGAGATCAACCACGGGATCCCCGAGATGATCAACGGCTATGGGTTCGCCGTCCTGACCGAGGACAGCGTCGCCCACCTCGGGAAGCTCCCGCGCCCGATCCGCGTCGTCGATCAGTGGATGTATCATAGCCGCCTGTACGCGGCGGCGGCTTTCGTCGGCGGGGAGGAAAATCTCGAGCTCGTCCAGCTTACGAGCTTCGGCTGTGGCTTAGACGCGGTAACGACCGACGAGGTACAGGAGATCTTACAGGGGAGCGGGAGAATGTATACCCTCTTAAAGATCGACGAGGTCAATAACCTCGGCGCGGCGCGGATCCGCCTTCGCTCTCTCCTCTCGGTCATGGAGGAGCGCGAACGCGCGGGCTATCATAGCGACGAGGTCTATACCGGCTATAAGCGACAGCCCGTTTACACAAAGGAGATGAACGAGCGGTATACGATCCTCGCGCCCCAGATGGCGCCGTATCATTTCGAGCTTCTCGAGAGCGCCTTTAACTACTCGGGCTATCGGCTCGTGATCTTAAAGGATTATTCAAAAAAGGTCGTCGATACCGGCTTAAAATACGTGAATAACGACGCGTGTTACCCCTCGATCTTAACGATCGGTCAGCTGATGCACGCGCTCGAGAGCGGGGAATACGATCTCGATAAAACGGCGCTTATGATCACCCAAACGGGCGGCGCATGCCGCGCGACGAACTACGTCAGTATGATCAAAAAGGCGCTCATCGACGGAGGTTACGGGGATACGCCGCTCCTCTCGCTCAATTTTAACGGGATGGAGAAACAGCCGGGCTTTAAGCTGAGCCTACCGCTCGCGGTTCGGGCACTTATGGCGGTCGTTTACGGGGACGTGCTTTGTCGCTGTCTCTACCGCGTCCGCCCCTATGAGGCGGAGAAGGGGAGCGCCGACCGCCTGTACGAAAAGTGGAACGCCTATTTACGCGAAGACCTTCAAAAGATCAGCTTTAAGCGTTATAAGGAGAATATCCGGCGGATCGTCGAGGAATTTGGCGCGCTCCCGACCCTCGATATTGTTAAGCCGCGCGTCGGGATCGTCGGGGAAATTCTCGTAAAATACAATCCGATCGCGAATAACGACGTCGTGAGCCTCGTCGAGCAGGAGGGCGCGGAGGCGGTCGTCCCCGACCTGATGGGATTTTTCTACTTCTTCTGTGACCACGCGAATTCGCGCCACGAGCTTTTGACGGTTTCAAAAAAGCGCTACTTCCTCAGCAATCGCGCGATCGACCTCCTCGAATGGCTCGAAAAGCCGTTTATCGACGCGCTTGAGGGGACGAAGTTCGGAACGTTCACGCCGATCGCCGAAATGCGGCGTATGGTGGACGGGATCGTCTCGACCGGGAATATCGCGGGCGAGGGGTGGTTCCTCTCGGCGGAGATGATCGAGCTGATGCATAGCGGGGTCAACAATATTATTTGTATGCAGCCCTTCGCCTGTCTTCCGAACCACGTAACGGGGAAGGGCGTGATCGGCGAGCTACGGCGGCGCAATCCCGACTCAAACATCATCGCGGTCGACTATGACCCCGGCGCGTCCGAGGTCAATCAGATCAATCGGATCAAGCTGATGCTGTCTCAAGCGATGAAAAAAATTCGGAACGGCGAGGAGACGGGCGCGGTCAAGCCGCCCGCCGCCGAGGTCACGGATCGCTATTCCGAGCTGATGAGCGTTTGATTTTTTGATTTATTTTTTAGGGAAGGCGCGGGTCTTTACGCCTGTAAATAAAATTTACAAAAAAGTATTGACATCGTCGATAAAGTGTGCTATAATAAAATTACGGTAAATTAAATTTACTCAGATCCGTCGGGAGCGGGAGCGCTTCGGCGGCGAAGTCCCATATGAAAGGAAGGAAACAATATGGCTGAATTTAAATTTACGACCAATACCGCGCCGCAGGGCGGCGGGACGAAAAAGAATGGCGGGAGGATCGCGGCTGTCGTGATCGTCCTCGCGCTGATCCTCGTGATCTTGTTCAACTGCTTCACGATCGTAAACGAGGGCTTTATTGGGGTAAAATACCGCTTCGGTCAGATCGTCAACGCGAACCTCGGCGCGGGGCTCAATTTCTGTATCCCCTTCGTCGAGAATATCGAACAGGTCGACATCAGAGAACAGGTCTACGCGACCACCGAGGACGCGTATACGAGCGATACCCAGACGGTACAAGAGCTAAAACTAAAGCTCAACTACAGCTATGATAAATCCATGCTCTCCGAGATCATCCGCGAGGTCGGGATCGGGAACGTCGAACAAAAGCTCCTCGTCCAGAACGTCGCCAAGATCACCAAAAACGAGATCGGGAAGGTCAAGGCGGAGGAGCTTGTCCAGTCGCGTAGTGAGGTACAGCTGAGGATCGAGAACGAGCTGACCCCCCTCCTCGCGGAAAAAGGGATCATCGTCCAATCCTTCGCGATCGAGAATTTAAGCTTTGACGACGCGTTTGAATCCTCCATTCAAGCGAAGGTCATCGCCGCGCAGGACGCGCTCAAAATGGAGAATAAGACCCGCGAGGAGGAGGAAAAGGGAAAACAGACCGTCATCGCCGCCCAAGCGGAGGCGGACAGCGTTAAGCTCGCCGCGGACGCTCAGGCTTACGCGATCGAGGTCGTCCAAGAGAAGCTCGAGAGCAGTCCGAACTATATCGAATATCTGAAGATCACGAACTGGAACGGCGTCCTCCCCCAAGTCATCAGCGACGGCGTGAACCCCTTCTTTGTCCTGAATGAGAGCGCGGGTACAAGTACGCTCCCGACGGCGGAGAACCGCGCGAGTACGCCCTCGGCGCAGACGGCGGCGGAGTGATCCGCCTTCACAAAATAAAGAAAAATAAAATAAAAAAGCGCGACCTGACGCATTGAAAAACGCGTCGGGCTTGCGCTTGTTTACGGGGATGTTCATAAAAATAAATCATAGGAACATCGCCGACGAAAGGAAACCCAATGGATTTTATGACATTAAAGCGAAACGCGCTCGAGCATTTTTTTGCCCGGACGAACGAAATGCAAAAAAAGGCGATCTTTAAGACCGAGGGCGCGGTCCTTATCATCGCGGGCGCGGGGAGCGGAAAGACGACCGTCCTTTGTAATCGGATCGCGAACCTCCTCCTTTTTGGCGAGGCGTATCATAGTGACTATGCGCCGGCGCTCTCCGAGGACGACGCGCGGTTTTTAGAGCTTTACGCCAAGGGCGCTTATGACGAAAATATCACGCCCGAGGTCGTCGGTCATCTCTCGGAGCTGATCGGGTTTCACCGCGCGAAGCCTTGGAAGATCCTCGCGGTCACGTTTACGAATAAGGCGGCGGCGGAGCTAAAGGAGCGCCTTTCGCGGATGAGCGCGCCGGCGGCGGACGTTTGGGCGTTTACGTTCCATTCCTGCTGTGTGCGGATCTTACGGCGGAGCATCGAGAGTATCGGCTATTCGTCCAATTTCACGATCTATGATACCGACGACAGTAAGCGGGTCGTCAAGGCGGTACTCGAGTCGCTCAATATCTCGAATAAAAACTTCCCGGAAAAAATGCTTTTGAGCGCGATCTCCCGCGCGAAGGACAAGCTGATCCCGCCGGAGGCTTTCCCCGCGAATAATTCGAGGGGCGAACGGGATTATCAGCTCGGCGTGATCCGCGACGTATACATAGAATATCAGAAGCGGCTCAAGGCGGCGAACGCGCTCGACTTTGACGACATCATCATGAAGACGGTCGAGGTCTTTCGGAGCGACCCCGCCGCGCTCGAATACTGGCAAAATCACTTCGATTACGTCATGGTCGACGAGTATCAGGACACAAACGCCGCCCAGTACGAGCTGGTGAAGCTCCTCGCGGGGGGGCGGGGAAATCTCTGTGTCGTCGGCGACGAGGATCAGTCGATCTACCGCTTTCGCGGCGCGACGATCGAGAATATCCTTTCCTTTGAGAAGGAGTTTCACGGGACGACGATCAAGCTCGAACAAAATTACCGCTCGACCTCGCGGATCCTCGACGCGGCGAACGCCGTGATCCGAAACAATACCCAGCATAAGGACAAGACGCTCTGGTCGGATCTCGGCGAGGGGGAGAGGATCAAGGTCTGCCGCTTCCGGGACGAACAGAGCGAGGCGCTTTTTGTCGCGAACGAGATCCTGAACGCGAAGGGGAAGGGCGGCGGCTTCGCCGAGAACGCGATCCTTTACCGAACGAACGCCCAGTCGCGGACGTTTGAGCTTGCGCTCGGGAAAATGGCTGTCCCGTATCGGATCATCGGCGGGACGCGCTTCTACGACCGTAAGGAGGTTCGCGACGTCCTCGCGTATTTAAGCGTCATCAACAACCCCTATGATATGGTTCGCCTCTCGCGGATCATCAACGAGCCGAAGCGCGGGATCGGCGACGCGACTCAGGCGGAGATCGCGCGGATCGCCGAGGGGCGGGGGATCAGCCCGATCGAGGTCATGGAGGAATGTGAGACCTATCCGTCGCTCGCGCGGAAGGCGAAGACCCTCCTCCCCGTGGCGCGAATGTTCCGCGAGCTGATCGATACGGCGCAGGAGCGGGAGATCACCGACCTTTTAGACGATCTTTTAGAGCAGTCGGGCTATACCCTCATGCTTATGACCCAAGGGGACGAGGGCGCGGGTCGGCTCGAGAATATCCGCGAGCTTAAATCCGCGATGATCACCTTTTGTGAGGAGAACGAGAACCATACGCTTTTTGATTATTTGGAGCAGGTGGCGCTCATCTCCGACCTCGACAGCCTCGACGGGGAAGAGGATCGGGTCGTCTTAATGACGATGCACGCGGCGAAGGGGCTGGAGTTTGAGCGGGTATTCCTCGTCGGGGCGGAGGAGAATATCTTCCCCTCTTATCGGAGTATGACCGACGCGACGGAGCTCGAGGAGGAGCGGCGGCTCTGTTACGTCGCGATCACCCGCGCGAAGCGCTATCTATACATCACGAACGCCGAGACGCGCCTTTTGTACGGTCAGACGATGCATAACCCGCTCTCGCGCTTTATCCGCGAGATCCCGCCCGAGTATATGGAACTCGACGATCAGACGAAGCGGACGGGCGCGTCCGCCTCCTCCGCCGAGCCTCGCGCGGCACGGGCAGGGCGGAAGAACTACCTTCGCGAGCGGAGCGCGCCCGCCCCCGTCTCCGCGCCCACGCCGATCCAACATTTCGCAGCGGGGGATCGGATACGCCACCGGGTTTTTGGTGACGGGACGGTCCTTTCCGCTTCGCCGCTCGGGAACGATACCCTCTTAGAGGTCGGCTTTGATACGGTCGGGACAAAAAAGCTGATGGCGAATTTCGCAAAAATAACAAAAATAGAATAAATTTAAAAAAATTTTTAAAAAACTATGGCATTTTTAAAAAAAGTGTGCTATAATATAAACGGTTAGCGTAACCTATACTCCGTATGGGCGGTTTTGTGCATGATTTTTCGTAATAGGAACGATAAATCGGCGGTTTGCGCGGTCTTGATCGGCTCGCGCGAAAAAAGCGGTCGGACGGAGTTATCCCCATGTTTTTATTGTTTGGTAAGGATATTTCTTATTTTTCATTCAAATGCCTCGGCTCGATCGGGGGAAATTTACGGAAAGGATGATGAAAATGCCCGAGCCGATTAACGGGACGATCACTTTTAATATTGACGACAGAAGCATGAACGCGAGAGTGATCGTTACCTCGCCGCGTAACGGCGGACTTCCCGTTACATATAAACAGCTCTGTGACGAAGTGACGGCGAAGGGTATTCGTCATAATTTAGACGAAGACGCGCTGAAAAGTATTTTTGAGGAAAACATATTCGATAAAAGTATCTTGATCGCTAAGGGCGATCCGCCGATCGATGGGAAAAACGGGACGATCTCGTATCACTTTGAGATGAAGGAGACCCAAGAGCTCGAGGAGGACGAATTCGGCAACGTCGACTTTAGAAACCTCGGCTTTATCCGTAACATCGACGAGGGGACGGTCATCGCCGATATTATCCCCGAGACGCCCGGCGTCCCCGGGACGGATATTCGCGGCGTCCCCGTACCCCAGTACGGCGGTAAGCCCGCGACCTTCACCGTCGGGACGGGCGTCGTCCTCTCGGAGGACGGTAGTCGCCTCCTCGCGGCGACGGCGGGAAACCTTCGCTGGAATAAGACCCATTTCGTCGTCGATAAAGAGGTCGTGATCGGCGGGGACGTGGACGCGTCGATCGGGAATATCGACTTTATCGGGAATATCCTCGTCAAGGGCGACGTTAAGGAAGGCTATATCATCAAGAGCCACGGGAATATCACGGTCAAAGGGAACGTCACCGGCGCACAGCTCATCGCGTTCGGCGACATCTCGATCCAAAACGGGGCGGTCAGCTCAGAGGTCGAGGGAATGAACGTGACCGCCGGCTTCTTTGAGAATACTCATCTCTCGGTTCGCGGGAATCTCACCGCCCAAAGCTTAGTCGCCTGTAAGGTACACTGTACCGGGACGATCACGGCGAAGAGCGGGAAGGGCGTGATCGTCGGCGGGAAGCTGACCTGTCTCTCCGATATTACCGCGAATATCATCGGCTCGGATACATATACTCATACGAGTATCGTCCTCGGGAACGCGGCTGTCCTCGCGGAGGAGCGGATCGAGCTTGTGAAAAAAATGGACGAATACACGACCCAGCTCGATAAGCTCGGAAAGATCTGTACGGTCTTACAGGAGCAGAAGAAGACGGCGGCGCTGAGCGCCGAGCGCGAGGAGATGCTGACGACCTCGATCCGCGCGAAGTACGTTCACTTCAGCGAGATCCGTAAGATCCGAAAGAGAATTGAACAGATCGAGGAGGAGCTGATCAATACGAACGACCTCGCCGTCCATATCCAAAAGTCGCTTTATCCGGGCGTAACGGTTCGGATCGGCTATTCGCGCTACGCGGTCTCGAATATTTACGGAAAATGTCGGGTCGGTATGAATTCGAACGGCGAGATCGAGGTACGATAAAGGCGAAGCCTTATATTTTCGCGAGGCTCGCGTGGGCGTAAACGCCCGCCGCTCCCGCGCGAAGGCTTCCCAAAAAATAAAATATTTTCACCGCACGGTGATACGCCGCGCGGTGTTCTTTTTAAAAAGAGGTAGGTCAATGAGCTTTGTATCGGTCAAGGACGTTTATAAACGCTATCAAATGGGCGAGATCACCATCAACGCCTCGGACGGGATCACCTTTGACATTGAGAAGGGTGAGCTCGCGATCGTTCTCGGTCCCTCCGGCTCGGGTAAAACGACGGTCTTAAATATGCTCGGGGGGATGGACACGATCGACGAGGGGAGTATCCTCGTCGACGGGAAGGACATCGCCAAATACGGGCAAAAGGAGCTCGTCTCTTATCGGCGGTATGAGATCGGCTTTATCTTCCAGTTTTATAACCTGATCCAAAATCTCACCGCGAAGGAGAATATCGAGCTCGCGGCTCAGACCTGTAAGGACTTTATCCCGGCGGAACAAATTTTAGAACAGGTCGGTCTCTCGGAGCGTATGGATAACTTCCCCTCTCAGCTCTCGGGCGGGGAACAACAGCGCGTCGCGATCGCGCGGGCGCTCGCGAAAAAGCCGAAGCTCCTCCTTTGTGACGAGCCGACCGGCGCGCTCGACTATAACACGGGGAAGATGATCCTAAAGCTTTTACAGGATACCTGTCGCGAGAGCGGGATGACCGTCGTCCTCGTCACCCATAACTCGGCGATCGCGCCAATGGCGGATCGGGTCATTCGGCTGAAGAACAGTAAGGTGAGAGAGATCGCGGTGAATGAGAAGCCGACGCCCGTGGAGGAGATAGAGTGGTAAGGAGCTTTAGTCGGACAATCGATAACAGACGGTTTGAGTTACACTTGAGATGAACATGAGGTAAAAATGGATTTTTATTTTGATGTTTCGATTGCCGCAAATTATAAGAGCAATTCGCAAAAAGCCCGTGTGTTAAGCGAATACTGGGTTGGAAAAAATATGTACTGTCCTATATGTGGAAAGTCGCATATATGTAATCTCCGAAATAATATGCCCGTCGCGGATTTAAGATGTGATCGTTGCGGGGAAATATTTGAATTAAAAAGTAAAAAAGGGAAGATTGGGAAAACGATCCCCGACGGCTCTTATTTCACGATGATTGAGAGGATTAACAGCGCAAAAAATCCACATTTGTTTGTTTTATCGTATAATGATGATCAAAAGGTAACAGATTTAACTTTCATTCCGAAATTCTTTTTTGTGGATTCAATTATACAAAGGCGTAAGCCATTGCCGCCCGGTGATAGAAGAGCGGGTTGGATAGGGTGTAAGATTTTGTATAACGATATTCCATGTCAAGGACGGATTGAGATCATTCGTGATAGTAGCTTGAAGGCGAAAAGCGATGTGGTTTTGCAATACAGCCGAATTAAAAATTTACAAACCGACCATTTGGAAAGTAGGGGCTGGTTGATGGATGTGCTGAATCTTGTCAATAGAACAAAGGAAACGGAATTTTCGCTGGAAGAGTTATATGGTTATGCGAGCTTTTTAGAGCATAAATACCCGAATAATCACAATATCAAGGCGAAAATACGTCAACAACTTCAGGTGTTAAGAGATAAGGGCATCGTAGAGTTTAGAGGACGAGGGAAATATCGAAAGCTGATGTAATTTTCGGATTTCATGTACTTTCGCGGGTTCTCCGCGCCTTCCCAAAAAAATAAAAACAAAAAAACCGGCGGATCGATCACGGCACTATGATCTCACCGCCGATTTTTTACGCTCAACCGAGCATACTGAAGTACGAGCCGCTGATATTCGCGATGTTCGTGATACCGCCCGCTTGGGTATAGGCGTTAGACTTGTTCGCGCGTTCCGCTTCCGAATACGCCGCGATCTGCTTCGCCTGATCCTTCATAAAGCTCGAGAAGGATTTTTTCTCGCCGAACGCGCTCTCGAGCTGAGAGGTGGTCGCTTTTTGAAACTTCTCCTTGTCGAGAGAGAGCGCGCCGTTTTTATCGACGCCGATCCCGACTTTTTCGAGCCGTCTCGCGTATGCGTTCGTCATATTCGTGATAAAGCTCGCCTTATTCGATACGGTGCGGTCGCCCGAGGCTTTGACCGACGTCATAAGGTCGTTATAGCTCTTAACGAATTTCTCCGCCGAGGAGTACGCCTTGTCATAATCGACCTCGTCGGTCGTGGGATCGACGGCGGACGCTTCCTCGACCTGCTCTGCCGTTTCGCTCACGCTGTCCGAGAGGGTACGGAGCTTATCCGGGTAAAGATTTTTTGTCGATTGATTGATCAGCTTTTGGATATAGCTTTCGGCTTCCTCGTCCTTTTTCGCTTGTTGGATCTCATAAAGAGACTGATAGCGGCTGAGACGGGCGCTGTTACGCTGTAATAAAACGCTGTTCATAGACGTGAAAAGAGAACTGTTGTTCAGCATAATGATCCCTCCTTTCCGGGCAAAAGTAAGTGCCTACCCCTGCTAATTGTATTATCGTCCGCTAAGCGAAAAACTTTAGCGAAATTTCAAATTTTTTCTTATTTTTTTGGGGAAGGCGTGCCGCTTTGCGCGTCCCGATCGGCGGGCGGGATTGACTTTTCCCGGGAAAAATGGTATACTTTTGTGGGAAACCAAAATGTCCCGGAAGCAATTTCAAAAAAGGAAAAAGAATATGAGCGTATTTAACGTAGAACTCAAAAAGATCGTCGACGACAGCTATGAGATCGAGATCGGCTTTGACCTAGCCGATAAGCTCGTCGCCGACCTCAAAAACGGCTTGGTCGGCGGGGTCAAAAAATTCGCCGTCATTACGGACAGTAACGTTAAGAGCCTGTACGCCGATCGGCTCTTTGGGCTTTTGACGGAGGCGGGCTATCTCGTCGATCTTTTCGTCTTCCCGGCGGGCGAAACGAGCAAAACGCGGAAAACGAAGGAGGAGCTCGAGGACGCGATGCTCGAGAAGGGGTATCGGCGCGACTGTTGTATCCTCGCGGTCGGGGGCGGGGTCGTGACCGATCTCGCGGGCTTCCTCGCCGGGACATACGGGCGGGGCGTTCCGTTTATCAATTACGCGACCACGCTCCTCGCGGCGGCGGACGCGTCCGTCGGGGGTAAGACGGCGGTCGACACGCCGCTCGCGACGAACCTCATCGGCTTATTTAACCAGCCCGAGAAGGTCTATCTCGACGTCGCGGCGTGGAAGACCCTCCCGTCCCGTCAGATCGCGAGCGGACTCGCCGAGACGATCAAGCACGCCTGTCTCGCAAGCAAGGAGTTTTTTTACTACTTGGACGAGCATATGGACGAGATCCTTAGGGTCGAGGAAAAAGCCTGTGAGCATATCGCGAACGAGAACTGTCGGATCAAGTATGAGGTCGTGATGAAGGACGAGCGCGAGAGCGGGCTTCGCGAGACTTTAAACCTCGGTCATACGGTCGGGCGGGCGATCGAGACGGTGAGCGGCTACCGCCTTCTCCACGGCGAGGCGGTCTCGATCGGTTTAGCCGCCGAGGCGCGTCTCGCGCGGCGGCTCGGCTATCTCACCGAAGGAGAACAAGCGGCGATGATCGCTCTATTGACAAAGGCGGGGCTTCCGACCGCGATCCCCGATTATATCGACCGCGAGGCGCTCGTGAAAAAGCTTTACACCGATAAAAAGGTGCGCGACGGGCGGCTTCGCTTCGTGATCCAAAAGGGGATCGGCGACGTCGTCGAATTTGAGAAAAACGTCTACGCCGTAAAGGTCGACGAGGAAACGGCGCGGGAGATCATTCGGGAGATGTGAACCCTTCCGAAAAAATACAAAAAAGGGGGGACGTTCTATAGCGTTTATAAGTATGGTGTTCGCGGGGGCGTTTCTTGTGATCGCCGTGATCCACGCGATCGTAACGTTTATCGTTTTTGTCGTGACGCTGATCTTAAAAATTCTCGCGCGGACCAAAAAAGACAGGCGGCTCAAGATCGCGGGGAACGTCTTCCTCGTCATATGGATCGTGTTCGTCTCGCCGTTCGTCGCGCTGATCGGCTACAGCGGATTTCACGCGGTCTTTGCGGAGGTGACCCTACCGGACGGCGAAACAACGAAATATGTGTCGCGTGGGGATGTTTCGAGGATGGAGAGCTATATAAACGACCCCGACGAGGAGCCGCTTCGCGCGCTCGAGGAGCTTCTCGATCAAAAAAGCGATCTCGTCTTTTACCGCGACGTCAACAGGGAAGGGATCTTAGACGAGGGGATCAAAACGGCGAACGCCGAGATCGTAAGGATCGCCTTGGAACACGGCGCGGTCTTTGACGACCCGGTAAGGTTCAGACGCCGTTCTTACGAAAAGGGGAGTATGGACGACCTGATCGGTCAGTGGCGTGTCAGGAGCGTGAGCGAGGGCGACGTCGAGATCTTAAAAATGATGTTTGAGCGAAACGCCACGACGGAGATCAAAACGCAGATGGATTGCTACTCTACCGCCTTCGGAGAGGCGGTCTGGGCGATCCTTTATAACGACGAGGCGGTGACGGATCTCGAGCTCGAGCTGATCCAAATATTTATCGATCATAACGCCGCCTCGGACGGGAAGCTGATCGTGTGGGAGGACGTTCCCTCCAACTACGGCGTAGACAGCGACAAGGTCGCGCGGGATAAAAATTATCGGCGGCTGATCGATCTGATCGGGAGGACGCATTATAGGACTTCATAAAGCCTCGCGAAATTTATCCGTTTTTTCGCCGAAGGCTTGACAAACCGATCGAGTTGCGGTATACTGTAAAAAAGAAAATAAAGGGAATGATGTTCTCCCTCGGGAAACCGAAACCGATATTCGGGAAACCGAAACCGCCGAAAAGCTGATGACGTCTGCGTTTACGTGGGCTTTGTCGGCTTTTTTTTGATTAGAAGGAGGAATTTTTATGCTGTTATCGCTCGCGCTGATCTTTTTGGTGGGGCTGTCCGTCGCCGAGATCGTTCGGAGGATCGGACTTCCTCGGATCGTCGGAATGATCGCGACGGGGATCGTCCTCGGTCCTTTCGCGCTCGACCTGCTCGATCCCTCGATCCTCGGGATCTCGACCGAGCTTCGGCGGATCGCCCTCGTCGTCATTTTGATAAGAGCGGGGCTGTCCCTAAACCTCGCCGATCTGAAAAAGGTCGGGCGACCCGCCGTCCTCCTGTCCTTCCTTCCCGCCTGTTTTGAGATCTTGGGCTATTTTTGCTTCGCGCCGCTTTTTCTCGGGGTCGCGCCGATCGACGCGGCGCTCATGGGCGCGGTTTTAAGCGCGGTCTCGCCCGCCGTCGTCGTCCCGCGTATGATCAAGCTCATCGAGACGGGGCGGGGGACAAAAAAGGCGATCCCTCAGATGATCCTCGCGGGCGCGTCCTGTGACGACGTATTCGTGATCGTTTTGTTCGGTACGTTCTTAACGATGGCTCAGGGCGGCTCGGCGGAGTGGAGCGACTTTTTAAAGATCTCCGTCTCGATCGTCCTCGGGGTCTTACTGGGGATCGTCGCCGCGATCGTCCTGTATATCGCGCTTCGCCTTATTGAGAAGGCGCGGGACGCGGCGCGTGATACGTTTATTACGCTTTTGATCCTCTCGACGGCGTTTTTGTTGACCTACGCGGAGACGGCGCTTGAAAGCGCCGTCGCGGTCTCGGGCTTACTCGCGGTGATCGCGATGGCGTGCGTTTTAAAAACGAAGCTGAACGAAAGCACGTTAAAAGCCCAGTCTGAGAAATTCGGGGCGCTTTGGGTCGCGGCGGAGGTGCTTTTATTCGTACTGGTGGGGGCGGCGGTCGACGTCCGCTATACGCTCGAGGCGGGACTTCCCGCGCTCGGGCTGATCCTGACCGCCCTCCTCTTTCGTGCGGTCGGGGTACTGCTCTCCCTTCTCAAAACGGAGTTGGGGCGGAAGGAGCGGCTTTTCTGCGTGATCGCCTACCTTCCGAAGGCGACGGTACAGGCGGCGATCGGCTCGATCCCGCTCTCGCTCGGTCTCCCCTGTGGGAAGGCGATCCTTTCCGTCGCGGTACTCGCGATCCTGATCACCGCGCCGCTCGGCGCGATCGGGATCGACCGGGGCGCGCCGAGGCTTCTCCCCGAGGAGCGGTCAAATTGACAATTAAAGCCGATGAGGAGATCCTCACCGGCTTTGATCGTTATTGTTGTGTGTTACTTCATGACTTTTATTATTTATGCTACTATTTCGCTGTTTTGCTTTTATTTCCTCAATAGCTCCTATCACCGATGGTCGAAGTTCACTTTCCTTTGGCTGCTCTAATTTTCTGTCTCTCTTTTGCGTCGATGATTTTCGCATCGGATTTTTACTCTTATCAATGCCTATATCTTTCGTGTTCTTAACAATATCCGTTAAGTCGTGTTGCTCGCCTATATTGGTTGAGTCGATTTTCTGAACGCACTCTTTCAACCAAGAGAACTCATTTGACAATTTAGCAATAAGACGTGAAACAGCAATATCCTCCATCGGTTCTTTTGAATTGTAACCTGAATACTGTCGGTGTTCAAAACCGTGCCTTTCCATAAATTTCTTAATGTCCGAATACGCATCGCGATAATTGTCACCGGGATAATGCTCTTTTAAGGCATTTGTACCAAGATCAAAATTAACTGCTTTTCTGCAAGGAGTATCCGATCGATTATTCATTAGGCTCTTCTCTTTTCGCTGTATTTTTTGTCAAACGCGGAGCATATGGCTAAAGCGTCTTCAACAGAACCTCTGTTACCGTTATACCATAGCATCTTTTTTAAATAGGGTCTCGCCCATTCGGCGTCATAAAGATAATTAACGTTTAATCCACAAGTGCAGTAAGCGTCCTTTTCGCCTTTCCTGCTGATAAAAATCAGTTTATCGTCCTGCGATACATCGTGCATTCCCCTTTGGGTAAACATATCCTTAATGCTCCGATAAATATCATTCAGCTCGTAAATATCGTCCGCCAGAATTTTCTCGTTGTCTAAAATGATCTCTACTTTTTGCGCGAAATCGGTCATATCCACTACCTCCGTAAATACCAAAGCAAACCACTATTTGTATTATAACATAAACCCGAGCGCCATAGGCGCGTAGCCGCGTTAAGCGGCGTTTTTGCGAAGCAAAAAGGGATTTATGTTTCAATAAAAAGGGCGGTCAGCGTACAGCCGGCGGCGGCGCTAGCCGCCAAGAGACCCGCGTGCGGGTCTCCGCCCGTTTTTATTATAACATAAACCCGAGCGCCGTAGGCGCGTAGCCGCGTTAAGCGGCGTTTTTGCGAAGCAAAAAGGGATTTATGTTTCAATAAAAAGGGCGGTCGGCGTACAGCCGGCGGCGGCGTTAGCCGCCAAGAGACCCGCGTGCGGGTCTCCGCCCGTTTTTATTATAACACACTTCAAAACGCCTGTCAATCTCTAATACCACTTCTGTTGCTTTTCTTTTGTTGTGCTATAATGTCAACACCACGACTTGTTGAACACCCAACAAAAATAATTTTACCACAACTAAACATAAACGTCAACCCGCTCCCGACCCCAAACATCACCGCCGAAGCATCTCCCCGAGGAGCGCTAACATCTCAAATCCGCGCCAAGCCGACTTCCCAAAAAGAAAAAAGATCATCGGGTAAAGGGCGTGGTCTCTCCCGTCTCCTCACAGGCGATCAGAGCGCCCGCCTCGTCGAAGGCGTAGCGAAGCACCTTACAGCTCCCCCCGACGGAAAAGGCGCTCGTATACGGGGAAAAGTAGGCGTTGACCACCTCGTTCACGCTCCAGAGGAGCCGCCCGTCCTCCGCGCGGAGCCGATCGCCGAGCGCGCTTTTAACGGAATAAAACGTCCGCGCCGACCCGCTCTCCGGGTCGCATAGGAGCAGGACGGCAGTGTAATTCTCGCGGACGATCGACGTGATCTCCTCGTCGGCGATCGCGAGGACGTCCCCGACCCGATCCCAGATCGCGCCGCACTCGTCCGAGCCGTCGGCGCGGCGCGGGACGGCGTAGGCGGAGAGATAAACGCTCCCGCCGAATTCCGCCATATCCGTGATAAAAAAGTCGCTCTCGTCGCTCTCATACACGAGATCGTCGGTCACGCTCCCGTCGCGGTCGAGTTTAACGAGGTGGGCGTTGTCGCCGTCGACCGCGTTCCCGAGTTGGACGAGATAGCCGTCGCCGAGGCGGGCGGCGTTCCAGATCCCCCTATTCCCGACCTTTGTTTTTTGGAAGGCGATCTCGTTCCCGTCCCTGTCGAGACGGGCGAGACAGAGATATTCGAGGTCGCCCCTGCTGACGACCGCGAGCGTCCCGTCGCCGTCCTCGAGGACGGCGGCGATATACTCATGGCGAAAGCCGTGATCCGTCCGCCGCTCCCATCGCTTATTCCCGAGCTCGTCGAGGAGCGCGAGATAACCGTAGGTCGGCTGTTCGCTCGACCAAGCGTCGTTACGCCCCCAAGCGACGCTCCCCTCGCTCAGAGCGATACATTCATCGACGTAAAAGGAGGTAAACTCCGCCGTCCAGCGCCGATCCTCGCCGTCGTAACATTCCACGACGCTCCGCTCAAAGACGTCGAAGCCCAGCTCGGGATCGGGCTTCTCAAAGGCGCTGATCCGATAGTCGAATCCGCTTTCCGACGCGTCGTCGGAGAGCGCACCGTCCCAAAGCGCCGCAAGCTCCGACGGAGCGGACCCCTTCGGAAGGATCTCCGTCCCCGGGATCGAGCGACGGATCACCTCGGCGGTTTTTTCGTCGGTGAACCGCCGCGTCGTAATGTCGCGGTAGACGAGCCTGATCTCCTCGCGGCTCAGCCCCTCCGCCGAGAGTCCGTTCACCTCGAAGAAATCCACCGCGTCGCCGTATTCCTTCGCCTCGGCGACGGCGGCGAACCCCGCCGAAAAGACCAGACAGATGGCGGCGGACGTAAGCGCGCGGAAATACGGGCGGCGCGTTTTTAATTTTTTCAGTCCCGCCGATTCAAGCGCCCTCTTTTTGATCCGAGCGAGCGCGAGCCTTGAAATTTCGGGCGCGGACGTATCCGCGAGGAGCGCGTCCGTCTCGCTCGGATCAAGCTCGTCCATGATCCGTTCCAATGTGTTTTTCATCGTTACCTCCTCCATTCCTCAAGCTCCTTCCGAAGCTTCGCTACCGCACGGGATGTTCTCGTATCAACGTTTGAGACCGAGAGCCTTAACTGCGCGGCGATCCTTTTTGAGGATTCGCCGAAATAAAACTTTCTCACTAAGATCTCGCGGTCGGGTTCGCCGAGCGCCTTCACCGCCGCGAGGACGGCTCCTCGAAATTCCCGCTCCTCGAGTTCGTTTATCGGCGATTTTTCCTCGGAGATAAGCGCGATCTCCTCCGCCGAGAGGGTCGGGCGATCCTTTCGAGCGAGGTCGACGGCGTTATGCCGCGCGATCGCGCAAAGCCACGCCTTTAAGCTTCCTTTCGACGGATCGTAGTCGTCGAGGGACAGATAAAATTCGCCGAAAGCATCGGCGGCGCAGGCTTCCGCGTCGGCGGCGCGGAGGAGGCTATGCCCGACGACGGCGCGAACCAGCCCGCCGTACCGCGAGATCAGCGCTTTTAAGCCCTTTTCCGGGTCGCTTCGGAGCAGTCCGAGTATTTCCTTGTCGCGCTCGTCGTTCGCCATGATCCCTTTCACCCCCGATCGCTCTTTTCACCCTTTTATGCGTATGAAAAAGTGAAATCTTACACGCCTTCCAAAAAAATATTTTAAAAGACCGACCCCGAGTTGTTGTTTCGGGATCGGTCGATTTTCATTCTGTCTTTTCCTTCGTCGGCTCGAGCATTTCGTCGAGCCAGTCGGCGATCGCCTGATCGCGCTCCTCCTCGCGCCGCTTTTGTTCGGCGATCGCCGACTCGCTTTTGGGGTTTTGTTCGAGATATTCGCGGTCGCGCTCGCCGATCAGTTCGTCGGCGGACTTTTCGCGGAAGCGAAGCGCCTCCCGCGCCTCGAGGTCGGGGAGAACGTCCTCCATCAGCATGGGATCGAACCAGGGATAGCCGGGGATCTTGGATAAAAGGAGATCCTCCTTATCCGCGCGGAAGCAGTCGATCGTGACTGTAAGCGAGGCGATCGAGACCAAGATCGCGCAGACATAGGAGGTCTCGTCATATCCCAAGGCGAGCATCACGATACAGGCAATCAGGTACGCGATATCCAATAAAAAAAAGATCACCTTAACGACCCGCATTTTACGGTAAAAGGCGCAGTAGCCGAGGATCACGCCGAGCGGCGGGACGCCGTAGATCAGCGGATCGGGGAAAAAGAAGCGCCAGTTGATGTTCGTCGGCTGATCTTGGATCTCGCGCATCCACGCGAGCGACATCGTAAATAACAGGAGCGCGTTATAAAAGATCTGGATCGCGAAAAAGATCAGGCACGTATAAAAAACAAAGCGAAAGGCGAGCCGATACGCGCGGTTGACCCTTTGCATCCGCTCGTGAAGACTATCGACGTTTTTTTGATAAATAAAGTTTGAGATCATCTCGCCCGACTCCTTTCCAGTATTATTATAGCCGTATTTTTGGGGTTTGTCAATCTTTTTTTTCGCGCCCCCCAAAAGTGACAAATTTCACAAAATACAAGCGTTATAATAGAGTCAGATCGGCGGGTGAGGATAATGGTCGTCTACATAGACGTTTTGATCGTCGTGAATGTTTACGTGACCTATTTTACGCTGAGGGCGGCGGCGCGGCTCCTCCGCGAGAGGCTTAAAACGCGGCGGCTGATCCTCGCCTCGGTCTTTGGCGGGTTATCCTCCGCGACGGCGGCTTTTTCCTTCCCTTTTTTTGGGGCAGTCCTGCTAAAGGCGGGCTTTACGCTCCTATTAACGCTCGCGGCGTTCGGTTTTTCGGGGCTGAGGCGGTTTTTTCTTCGATTTTTCGCGGTGCTTGGCGTGGGTATGCTGATCTGTGGGACGGCGATCCTGTTACGGGAATGGGCGGGGAGCGCGGTCTTTTCTGAGGCGGGCGGGTACGTCTATCTCAATGTCTCGATCCCGATCCTCGTCGGCGGGACGACAGGCGCTTACTTCCTCGTTTTACTCTTACGCCGCTTTTTGGATCGACCCTCGGCGGACGCGCGCCTGTCCTTAAAGATTAGGAATAACGGCAAGAGCGTCGTCCTCGTCGCCTATCCCGACAGCGGGAATCATCTCCACGATTTTTTGACGGGGCTTCCCGTGATCGTATGCCGCGCGGGGGCGATCCGTCCGATCGCGCCGGAGGGGATCGACGCGGCGGACGCCGCGCCGCCCTCGGGGATAAGGCTGATCCCCTATTCGACGGTCGGGGGCGGTGGCTGTATCGCGGCGTTTCGCGCCGAGGAGATCACGGTCACGGACGAGGCGGCGAACGAAAAGACGGTCGAGGCACTGATCGGGGTGGGGAAGGAGCTGGGCGACGGCGATTTCGACGCGATCATAAACCCGAAATTATTATTATAGGTTATATTTTTGAAAGGCAGGGAACGATACAATGCAGGTACTGGATCAGCGGCTGACGGAGATCCTCGAGCGGCTCCTTCGGCGGGAGCGCCCGCTCGGGATCTATTATATCAACGGGGCGGACTCTCTCCCTCCGCCGCTCACGCGCGAGGAGGAGGAGACGGCGTTCGCGCTCCTCGCGACGGATTTCGCCAAGGGGCGGGATATGCTCATTATCCATAATCTACGGCTCGTCGTCTATATCGCGAAAAAGTTTGAGGCGACGGGGATCGGGATCGAGGATCTGATCTCGATCGGGACGATCGGTCTGATCAAGGCGGTCAACACCTTTAGCCCCGATAAAAACATCAAGCTCGCGACCTACGCCTCGCGCTGTATCGAGAATGAGATCTTGATGTTTTTACGAAAGTCGAACCAGTACCGCTCCGAGATCTCGATCGAGGAGCCGCTCAACATCGACTGGGACGGGAACGAGCTTCTCTTATCCGACGTCCTCGGGACGGACACGGACGTCGTCAACGAAAATATCGAGAACGAGGCGGAGAAAAAGCTTCTCCTCGACTCGGTCGCGAAGCTCGCGCCGCGCGAGCGGTTCATTATGGAGAAGCGCTTTGGGCTCGTGGACGGGAAGGAGCTGACCCAAAAGGAGGTCGCCGACCTTATCGGGATCTCACAAAGCTATATCTCGCGGCTCGAAAAAAGGATCATCAAGCGGCTCAGGAGGGAGCTGGAGAAGATCACGTGATAAGCGCCGACCCGACGAAAAATTTTTCGCCCGAACAGAGAGAACGAAAATACCGCTCCCCGGGAGAGCGTCCCGCCCCAATTTGTGCAGACAGCACAAAGAGCCCCCTGTGGGAATGAATTAAGCAACAAACTGATTTCGCGTTTCAAGCGGATTCGCTTCGCTTGTCCGAATCGACCGCCTTACTGTATTCGGCAATTTGGTTTTTGTCATTCGTGGCGGAGTAGGATGAAAGAAACAGCGATAACGCTACGAAGATCAGTAAAATGAACTTCTTTCGTTTTGTATGCATCGTGAAATACTCCTTTTGATTTTTTAGCAAAGAATACCGATTTTCGTTTTGAAATGGGCGAAAATCGGTATTCGATAGCTGTTTTATGATATTAACTTTTTTATTATATGGACTGACATAATAAAATGCAAATCGAAATAACAAGTAGGCTTTTTGTGGATATAATTTGAGATTATCCTCTTGGTTCATTCATATAGTTACGATATTTTGAATAGTCGTTGTACAAGTTTTTGGGGAGTTTATCATATTCTATCCGATCGATAAATATGTCGTCCAAATAATCTCCTTTTTTGAAACTTGGACCGATTCCGCTCCACTGAATCAGCGGAGAAGGATTAGCTAAGTTATCGATTTTATTAACCACCTCCGTAACGACAACGGTATCTCGCAACCCTATTTTACAGCCTCGCTTTACTTCAAAATGCAGGTGATAACTTCCCGCTGAGCCTGAATCGCCCGATTTTGCAATCACATCTCCTTTGTTTACAAAATCGCCGACATTTTTTAGACTCTCGCTAAGATGCTGGTAAATCGAGTAATAGCCATCTCCGTGGTCGACGACAACATAAAGCCCACGTGCTCCTGTTTTTTTCGAATGTACATAGGCGATTGTTCCATCTCTAGTTGCCAAAACATCAGTACCATTTCCAACAGCAATATCAATTCCTCTATGCATATGATTAGATCTTTCTTGCCAGAATTCTCCGCTGATCCAGTTCGATTTATCAAGCGGAAGCGGCCATTGCCACTTAGCATCCTCCACTTTCACCGTAAACTGAACCGACACTTTGGAATTTTTTGTTTTACATGTAACCGTTGTTTCTCCGGGCGAGATCGCTTTCAGCTGATCTCCGTCGATCTCGACGATCTTCTTATCGCCTACCTTAAATTGAAGATCGGAAAGCGCATAAACCGGCTCAAAACTTTTCTCGATCTTGATTTGATCGCCTGTATTGAACGTATAAGTTCCTTTATTCTTGATGACCTTATCGTTCAACTTGAGTTCAAACGATTTCGGCTTGTATTCTACTACGCGGAATTTTTTCGTTGTCTTTACGCCGTTGTCCGCTGTCGCTGTTATGGTCACAGTCTCAGTTGAAATGAACACACCGGCTGAGGCGTTTCCCAGAGTTGCTTTTATGCCCGTTACCGTCCCGTCGGAATCGACCTTCAGGTACTCGGGAGCGGAGGATTTCCATTTTACGGTCGTAATCGCATTGTCCGGCTTAACGACCGCGTTGAGTTTAACGGAATAACCCACCGGGATGATCTCGTCGCTTAGCTTTCCGATCGGTTCTCGCTCGATCTGAATACTTTTCGGCTGAATGACCTTTACGGTTAATTTAAATACCTTTTTAAAAGTGTAGCCGTCTCTTGCGCGGAATGTCGCGGTAATATTCGCATTCCCGGCGCTGACTCCCGTCACCTTTCCGTCTTTATCGACCGTTGCGATCGCTTTATTCGAGGAAGACCACTGAACCGTTTTCCCGGTGTTTGCGTTTATCGGAGAATATTTTACGGATAGGGAGATCGTGCCGCCGACAGCGCAGGTCTTACTCTCCTTATCGGTATCGATCGACATTGCGTAAATTGTGCTTTCACATACTTCGTTGATCTTGGCTCTCGTCGCCGGACCGCAGCTTCCGTCGACCGTTAAGCCGTATTTTTTCTGAAATTCCTTGACGGCGTTTCTCGTAGCGTTTCCGAAACTCCCGTCTACCTCGATCTCCCATCCGAGATAAACCAAACAACGCTGGAGCTGTTTTACCCGATCCCCCTTGCTGCCGTATTGTAACGCCGCGCCCGAATCGATCCGAGGGTCTGTAATGATCTCCGGCAAAATTTCGCGTTCTGTCGTTGTCGCATCCGGCTCGGATTCCGGCTCCGAGTCATCAAAAATCGGCTCGGATTCTTCGGCGGGTGTGACTGTTGTTTTCTCGGGAACAACCTCCTTCTCGGTCGAAACCGTTTTTGCTTTTGTGGTCGTCTCCGCCTTCGGAACAGTAGTGGTTGCGCGGGCAGTTGTAGTCGTGCGCGCTGTCGTTGTTATCGCGGGAGTAGTCGTAGTCGTGCGTGCAGTCGTTGTTGTAGCGGGTGTAGTTGTCGTCGGAGGCGTCGTAGTCGTCTCGGGAACGGTCGTTACGATCGGAGGCTCTGTCTGAACGGGCTTTGGAGAATAAGTCCCTAAGATCGCGCCGTTTATGTATTGTATCGTCTCCGGACCGCAAGAGCCGTCTATCGCGATCCCGTAATCGCTTTGGAAGGATCGTACTGCCTCATATGTTGCGTTTCCGAAGCTCCCGTCAATATCAATGGGATAGCCAAGCAAACAAAGCATTTTTTGCAGAAATCTTACCCGGATCCCCTTACTGCCTTTCGTCATAGCGCCCGATCCGGGGATTTGGATCGACGTACTGCTTTCATAGGAGTTGATCGTGGAAATAATACTGTTTTTTGTGGCGGGTCCGACGCTTCCGTCCACCTCAAGTCCCATCTGCGACTGATAATCCTTTACGGCGTTCAGCGTCGCGGGACCGAAGCTCCCGTCGGTCGACAGACCGTATCCGAGTGTATTTAAATCCTGTTGTAACTGTGTAACAGACCACCCGGTGGAGCCGTATTTCATGACCGGCGCCTCAGAGCTGAGCCATGCCGCGCTTGACGGGACGCATAGAAACGCCGCCGTAAATACTGCCAGTAAAAATGCGAAAATTACTTTTTTCATTTTAGACCTTCCTTTCCTGTCCAAAGAACTGACTTTTAATTTTAAACCTCAAATATACTTTGATCTCCATTACGATATTATCACCTCCTTGATCTGTTATTTTACTTTTGTAAGCACACAAGAGTCTCCGCCGATCTCATCGAAATAGATCGTTAGGATGTCGCCCGTCATCTCAACGTGCAATTTAGACGGGCTGAACGAATACATAATATCGCGGACGCTCAAGACCTGCTCCTGCTCTAAAAACGACCAATCGCCGTTACTCAGCGTAAAATAAGTGGAAACGCTACGGTCGAGGAAATATATCGGTATACTTCCGCTGAAAGTTCCGTCGGAATAAAACGTTACCGTCTTTTCGCTTATGTAACTGGTATACGACCATGTTCCGAGAAAACTGCTCGCGGTAAATTGCGAAGTATTCTCCGTTTCTTCATCGTACCGGCTCGAATCGTATTCATCCTCATAATAATATCCGTCATTCGAGAGGTCATCGTAATCATCAAAGCGATTGTCGTTCTCGTCCTCGTCCTCGTCTTCGTCTTCGTCACCGTTGTTGTCATCTTCGTCTTCGTCACCGTTGTTGTCATCTTCGTCTTCGTCATCCGATCCTTCATCGGAGAATACGCTGACCTCTAAGCTGCCTTCGCTTTCAATTTTTTCGCTTAATTCCGTCAAATTTACATACAATGCGATCACAAACACGGCGATAACAAGTAAGGAAACGGTATCCGTGATCATCATCGCGGTCACAAATTTCCCGAATTTGTTTGTCGACGGGCGCGAAACAATATTTTGGGCAGTGACCGGCGTTCCGCACTTGCGACAATATTCCGCGTCATCAGCTAATTCCTGCCCGCTATTTTTACAAAACATATCAGACATTCCTTTCCTTTTCGGCAAATTTACGCCGCCTCAACGACAAGCTTGATCTTCAGCGTTTTTCCGCCCGATCTACATTTGATCGTCGCCGTCCCCTCGGAGATCGCTTTCACCTTCCCGGAGCTTGAGACCGTGGCGACTTTTTTGTTACTGCTTGTCCATTTCGGTTCTTCCGCGTCCTCCGGGTCGAGGATCGCCCCAAGGCGGATCGTATCGCCCTCGTCGAGCGTGATCTTTAAGCGAATGGATTTTGTCGCGGGGGTATCGTCGGAGGGAAATTCGGCGGTCATTTTCATTGCACCGTTTCCTACCTTACTAACCCCAATTTTAATATAATAAGTACCTTTATTGACATTGTATATGGCGAATCCCTTTGCTTTTTCAACTATATAATTCCAATCAGCATAATACGGGTACATCTGTCCAACTTCGGCATAATAATCCGAACTACTTATCCGTTCGCCCTTGCTATTATATACCTGATAAGTTATCGTTTGTACAGTATTATCAAAGGATATTTTCAATTCCCCTTTTTCGGAAACATTGATTTTGTAATATTTCTCTGCTGCTCCATTGGAATAAAATTGCTCCTTTATGACCTCTCCCGATTTGATCTCCGTTGAAAGCTCCTCCAAGCTCGCCGCCGAAGCCGTTATCATCAGCATGGAAGCGGTCAGCGCCGCGATCAACAGCGCGAGAATGGAAAGTTTGAATGTTTTTTTCATGGTCTTGTCCTCCTGTAAATGATTTGTTTAAAGCGATTTCCGCTTACTTCCCGAGAGATTTTATTTTGCTAACGTCTAAAAACAGCGACCCTGTTTTCGGACTGTCACAATACCATACTTGTACGCTCGACCGGCTCGAATACCCGCTGATCGTTACCGAAAATTTTGCGGTCTCATTCGGTTTTAAGTAACGCTGGATCAGTTGCTTTTGTTCCGAAGTAAGCGAAGCTTCCAATCGATTATTCGGACACACAACAGGCATTTTATTGTCATCGATCAATTTATCATTATCCTCGACCGATATAAAATATCCGATGTCGGGACCGTCCGCGATCCAAGTAATGGAACAGTCAAACGTCATCTTTCCTTTTGCTTTCAGCTATTTCTCCGTGATAACATAATCCGGGTCGGAATTTTTTATATTAGCGTTTTTGTCTATGTAATTTGTTTGACTTTCCGTAATTGTAAACTTTCCGTAGCGATCGCCTTTTTGACAAATATAAGACGTTTCGGGATAGATTAAGTTCGCTAAAGCAACGAAATCAAATCCATACAAAGTGTTGTCTCCCTCAACCTGTATTTTGTCATAGCTGTCTAAACAAACTTGGGTTCTCGCTTCTGATGCGTTTGTACCGATTTTGTCAACATTTAAAAATTGATAATCCCGTTCCAAACGGAGCCCGACTTTATCATTTATACCTAAGTACATATCCGGCATTACAGTCTCTACGTAGTATGGTACTTTTTCCGAAGCTCCCTTTGCCGTACATAAAAAACAATGAGCCGTCTCATTTCCGACCTTTGCGTAAATACATGCCATACCTTCTTTTCGGGCTGTTACCTTTCCGTTTTTATTGACCGTCGCGACATATGGATTAGAAGAATACCATTCCGCAGAAGATGTAAGGTTTTTCTCTAAGTACACTACATCCCCGACTTCCAAGCCGGAAAAATTGTAGCCGGATACCGGATCGTTAATCCAAAGTTTTTCAACACTGATCTTACAGGTATACTTTTTCCCGTCCACGGTCGCGTAAATTTTTACTTCTCCATATTTTTTTCCCGTTACCGTTCCTTTTGAATTTACCGTAGCGATACTTTTATCGGACGAGCTCCATTTGACCGTTTTATCCGTGTTTGCCTTTAGCTTTACCTTCTGTCCGACCGTGATCGTCATAGAGGAATGATTCAACATTTTGGAAGCCGCCTCCGCTGTCGCGGAAAATCCCGAAACGCCCGGAAGCAACTCCGCAAATCCGAATAGGTCGGTCAGCGCCAGCAGGAAAGCCGTACAAGCCGCCATGATCTTGAGTCTTGTTTTTGTTTTCATAAGATTTACCTCCCTTAAAATTGCGGATCGGGTCATAAAGTACGATCCCGTTTAAGATCCATTATACCACACTTTTTCTCGCTTGTGTTCAAAAATGTTCCCAACGACACGTTTTATGTAACGAACGACATTTTTTAAGCCCATTGAGGTGTATTTTGGCTAAGGTCGTATTCATAAACAGACACTTCTCCATAATAAATGAAATAAAGCGAACTTGGTGGGGAATTATAATATGTATCAGAGTATTCACATCTGACATAGATCCTCCTCCGCGCCTTTATCAGCGCCGTTTTCGTCGAAAGATGACGCCAAAATTGACGGTAAATAAGCCGAGGAACAATACAATTTTTCCATGCTTTTTCGTTTCAACTCCATTGAGGAATGAACATAACGGTTTAGCGTGATATTTACATTTTCGTGACCGAGTATCTCACTTAGCGTTTTTACGTCCATGCCCGATTCGATACATCTCGTGGCGAAGGTATGCCGTAAGGCGTGAAACTTCACTCTCGCGATCCCGCAAAGCTTTAAAATGCGCTCAAAATGATACCGCATGGTATTCGGTTCGATAAAGCGGTCGATCTTCCCGGTAAGCACAAAGGAATCTTCGTCCATACCGACGAAAAACGGCTCAAAAAATTTTGCCATTTCGTCGGTCAGCGGAATATCGCGGATCGAGCATGCGCTTTTCGGCTCTGTGATAATGACTTCCGTTTTATGCGCGGGATCGTCGGTCTGGATTCGCTGCATTGTCGCGCATACGCGAACAAGTCTTGTTTGAAAATCTACGTTCCCGCGCCGAAGCGCGCAAAGCTCCCCGATCCGCATCCCTGTACAAAGAACAAGATAGATCCCAAGCTTCACCAAGCCGGGATTTGTCAATAAATATTTAACAAGTCTATGCTGTTCGTCGGGAGAAAGAATTTGTACCGCGCTTTTGGGGACACGAATCGATATATCGGAAAGATGCGTGCAATTTCCACAGCCGTCGGCTTCGGCGTAAGAACAGATCATTTTCAGAACACAGAGAATATCATTTTGCGTTTTGGGCGCAAGCCGCTCACTTTGCGACAGCATACTGAAAACATTTTCGTTTTGTAAACAATTCATATGAGTCTGTCCCAAGATCGGGACAATATGATTTTTACAAATATTTGAATATTTACCGTACGTTGATCGCTTACATCTCACCTTTACCGTTTTCAGCCATTGCTCGGTATAATATTCGACCGTGTTTTTGTTGGGAAGGCGATCTATCTTGCCGGCTTGGAAATCCTTCAGCCTTTGCTTGATCTCCAAATAGCTGTGCGCGTATACAGAGCGGCGCTTTACGATCCCGTCCGACTGTTCTACCCGAATCCGACCCCCCCAGCGACCGTCCTTTCGCTTATAGATGTTTTCTCCTCTGCGAGCCATATTTCTGCCTCCTGTTTGATCATATTTTTGACGGCTTATAGAGCCAAATGCTTCAATTTATTATAGCATAACGGCGATTCGGGTTGTTAAAAATAAACAAAAATTTCTCTTTTTTCATGAATATATTGACAGCGACCGATAGGCGTGATATAATGAAACTGGAGTATTAGATGTGAATACTCTGCAAAAAAGTGAGTTCAAAAATGTACTCACTTTTTATTTTGAAAACATTTTATTTCTAATGTAATCGCCAATTATGTCATATTAAATCCTATATTTCAATAGATTTAAATGAAATAATAAGATATTTTTTTGGAAGTATAGGATATAATGGAATAAAAGGCGGTGCTATGATATGTATGAAAACGATTTCGAGATTTGATTTGACCCGAACCGGTAAAAACAGACATAGACAAAAAGACCTCCTGTGGTAAAATAGAACCAAAGGAGGTCTTTGCTATGCCAAGAAGTTATAAACACATAAAGCAGTACGAAAAGGAAATCGAGAAGATGTTGGAAAAGGGATATACTCATCGAGGAATTGGTGAGGAACTCGGATTCAGCAAGGAACAAGTGAAAGGCCTTGTAAAACGATTGCACGCAAAGGAGTACAGGATCGCGGCGGGAGAAGGTTTGTGAAAAAGGGAAAGACCATCCAAGGATAACAAGTACACCGAGACGGACAAGATCAGCGAGATGAAATATTATGCTCGCGCAAGGAAGCGAAAATCAAGCAGCTTGAAATTGACAGACAGGGCGTTCATCGCAATTATAGCCTATGAAACCTCGACAGATCCGAATGTGAATTTGGTTTTCCAGACTGTTCGAGCGACCAAGGATTTCAATACACATCCAACGCGTATCATAAGCTTACCGAAAATCTTGGCATAACGCAATCAATGTCAAGACGCGGCGACCCTTATAACAACGCTTTAGCCGAGTATTTCTTCTGAGCAGAAGGTAAGGACAGACTAAGGGCAAACCGTAATTTCTATAATTTATCTCACAAATTGAAAATCTCCCAAAAGGTTTAACAAAGCCAATTAAGAGATTCCAAAAGTTGGGTGGAATGTGGGATTCGACGGCGTTCACAGGACGAACGCCTAACCCCTGTGGCTTCTCCTCCCTACATTCCACAGCCCAAAAATAATACCCGTACCATTCGGTACGGGTATTATTTCTGGGGTGGAATGTGGGATTCGAACCCACGATCTTCAGTGCCACAAACTGACGCGTTAGACCAGCTACGCTAATCCCACCATGATGTCGCTACGGCGCGGTAAGCCGAGACTGGCACGCCACACAGGATTCGAACCTGTGACCTACCGCTTAGAAGGCGGTTGCTCTATCCAGCTGAGCTAGTGGCGCAAGAAAGGAGGTCGGCGCTTGTCCTGTCGGATCAGAGCCGATGGAGCGGGTGATGGGAATCGAACCCACGTTTTCAGCTTGGAAGGCTGACATTCTACCATTGAACTACACCCGCGAAAACGGTCGTCGGATCGACGCTATATAAGTATAGCACCATTTTCCGCTTTTGTCAAGTATTTTTTCGTAAAAAACCCAAAATCCCCCTACTCCCCCTCCGCAAAAGCAACATAGACCCCGCGCTCCTCCTCAAACGACGAAAGGTCGGAGCAAAGATACGGTACGTAGAGATAGAGATACTTTTCGTCCATATAGTACCAGTGGTTCTCGTCGCTGTCGTATCCGTCATAGCCGAAGGACAGATAAAGCCGCTTCCCGTGCCACGGCTCGGCGCTTGTGACGGGCGGGGTCACCCGAAGGGCGATCGTTCGGTCGGTGATCCCGTAGTGCGCCCGATCGAGCCGAAGCATAAAATCGTGTCCCCTTGTATTGACCCCGCAGTAAAGCCCGTCCTCCCTCACGGTAAGGACGTTCTCCTCGGCGCGGTCGTCATATTTATAGCGCCCGCGATAGACCGTCCGATCGTCGGAAAAATCCTTCGCCGTTAGGAAAAAATCCCGTTCCGAGGTGATCGGGGAGGTGATGTCGTTATCCGAGATCGCGGTAAATTCGTCGATTTGGTAAAAGGACGGACGCTCCACCTTTACGCCGTTGGGGAGCTGACCTCGGATCGCGCTCCCCGCCGCGATCAGCTCCATATACTCGTCGTATCTTTTCGGCGGATAGCGAAGATACGCGCCGTATGAGCCGTCCTCCATCGGCGAGTCGGGCAGGTCGAGCGTCGGATCGAAAACATAGGCGTAAACGCGCATCTCGCCGCTCGTGGAGCAATAGATCCGCTCGAGCGCCTCATAGAGGAGAGCGGGGGTCTCGGCGCTTTTATCGTGATAGCCCCGTCCGTCGAGCCTAACCGTAAGGGCGGGATTTACGCGGCTCAAAAAGCCCTCGATGTCGCCGTCAAAATAAAGGTCGGTAAATTCGCCGTAATCTTTAGAGGCGACCTTGATCCCGAGATCGAGCGCGACGGTACGCTCCGTCATCTCCGCGTATATCTCATCGACGGAGAGATATTTTTTTGTGAAGGCGGCGACGATGTCGTCGTACTGCCGATCGTCGGCGATCGTGTCGTCGGCGATCAAAACGTCAAAATCGCCGTAGTGGACGACCGCGCCGCAAAGCCGCCCCCGATCGAACAGAGATCCGCCCGTATACACCGGCTCGGCGGAAAGCGCGGCGGGGCTGTCACCGTATTTTCCCCGGAGATATTCCGCCGCCTTATTTTTGGCGGAGAGCGTCTCGATCAGCTCTGCGGGCTGATTTGTCAGCAAACAATACAGACCGACCGCCGCCACGAGAAACGTGAGCGCGACCAACGCGGCGACCGCCAGAACGATCTTTTTCTTTTTCGACATAAGCGCGACCTCCCTTACTTCTCATCTTGTTCGGTTTGCTTTCCGATCAATAGGGATCAAACCCTTTTCGCGATCTCCAGGGCGATGTAAAATTTATCGAAATTATGATTCGCGTCGTTTAAGCCCGCCGTCTCGTAAGCACCCTCCGATAAAACGTCTCCCGTCACGAGGAAATCGTACAGCTCAAAGCCGTAGAAGTCGCAAACGGACTGTACGCCCGCGATCTCCATATCGACCGCGATACAGCCCTCCTTCCGCCGCGCCGCGACCTGACCCGCCGTTTCGCGCAGTAAGCCGTCCGTCGACCAGATCCTTCCCTCGATATACGGAAGGTGAAGCTCCTCAAAAACGGCGGCGATCTTTTTATGATTTTTGATCGTTATGTAATCGCTCGGCGGGGCGTAATGATACGAGATCCCCTCGGCTCTGTAGGCTTCGGTCGGGAGGACGAATTTCCCCCGCGTCTTTTCCTTCTCGAGGCTCCCCGCCGACCCGAACATAATAAACTTCTCCGCGCCGGTCAGCCAGTTGGCTTCGATACAACACTCGGCTGTTCCCGTCGCGCCGATCGCGGACAAATAAAAGGCGATCGCCTTCCCCTCGTGATCAAATCGATAGATCGGGACGGCTCCGTTCACCGCGCCGATCTCGGCGATCCTTGTACAGGGATAAGTACGCAGGATTGTCTCGTGGATCTCCGAGGAAAAAACGATGATACAGGTATCGAGGAGCTTCTTTTTTTCTCCGTAAAAATCCTTTAGCGTAAAGATCGGTTCCGTTTTATTGTCAAATGAATCCGTGATCATGCTTATATGCCCCCTTTTCGTTTTATTTTTTATGGCAGGCGTGCCGCTCCGCCGCCCTCGGAAAACCCGGCGGGTCTAAAAGCCTCCCGACCTCCGGGGAGCGGGCGCGGCGCACGCCTTCCCAAAAAGAAAAAAGAAAAATTATTTTTTACCTAAAATTTCCTTACGGATAAACGCCTCGAGCTCGGTCGCCATCTCCGTCTGTTCGGTGAGGCGCGGGTGCCCCGGCGTCGCCGCGCCGTTTCGACGGAATAAGAAGTGGTAGACGTTCCGATCGTCCAGCTCCGCGCAAATTTGACCGATCACCTCGTCCCAGATCGGCTCGTGCATCAACACGGTCGTCATCAGGATAAATTTCGGGTCGCCGTAGCGCTCCTTCAGCTCGCGTAGGATCGCCTTGTATTTTTCCTTCCATTTTTTCGCGTAGGCGGGGTCATAGATCGCCTTTGGGTCGGGGCTCGCGTCGTTTTGACCGATCGCGAAGAGGACGACGTCGGGTGTATAGCGCCCGAAATCCCAATCCGTGAGTCCCATCGGCGAATAGGAAACATAGCTGAGCTTATTATAGGTCGTCTCGAGCCCCGTTAAGTGATCCGGTCCGTTAAAATAGCCCGTCCCGTCGAAAAGCGAGAGCCCACCCTGAGAATTGTTGTAAAACTCCGCGTTTAGGCGACGGGCGAGGATATAGGTATAGCTGAAATAGCTGTTGTCGTATACGCCCTTGTGGTTTTCGGGGTCGGTATGCCCGTCGTATTGAAACGCCTCGGTGACCTCTCCCGCCGAAACGCTGTCGCCGTAGTATTCGAGCTTCAGCGCGTAGCGCTCCTCCGAGGGGAGAAGCTCGCCGTCCGTCTCGACCCCGAGGAAGCGGAAGTAATGCGCCGCGCCCATCCGCTTAAAGATCGTAAGCGTATGGATCTCGTCGCTAAGACCCTCGGCGACCGTATACGTCGCCGCGCCGCCCTCGTTTTTAAGCTCGACCTTGGACTGAAGCCCGTCAACGACCGCGCCGACGGCGGAATATTCCCCCATCGGGATATTCTCGAGCCTTAGCTTTAGCGCCGTACCGCGAAAGCGGCATCGAATATTGCTCCCCGCGTAGATGAGGATCGGCGCGGCGGGGTCGCCGAAGTCGATCCGCCCCATATAAGAAAAATCCCGATGATCCGCACGATAAAATATCATAACGTCCCCTTTCCCGAAGCAGCGCTTCGATCGAATATTTCTGTTTTATCATACCATATTTTCCCCTTTTTTTCAAGCCCCGGGGACAAAAATCTCCCCGGGGTCTTGAGCCGACCCGGTAAAAACAGACATAGACAAAAGACCTCCTGTGGTAAAAGCGAGCTGAAATATATACTCGCGAGCAAGGAAGCGAAAATCAAGCGGCTTGAAATGGAAAACGAGCTGATGCGCGATTTCCTCTCGCTAACAGGAAGGAAGTGAGAGCGGCAGTAAAATTTGCGGTTATCTATCGTCA
>JAMPCH010000018.1 GCA_023666265.1 Roseburia sp. | reverse complement strand
TCAAAAAATCTCAAAAAATCTCAAAAAATCTCAAAAAATCTCAAAAAATCTCAAATAAAGTCTCGAATAAAGTCTCGAATAAAATCTCAACAAAAATCTCAACCAAAAAACAGGAAAGGACAGGAAAATGGCGGTTATAGAAACGATATTAGCGGACGGGAGCGAGCAAGACTTCTTCCGCGAAGTGGAAGAGCGGAGCGGCGAGATCGGGCTGGAGGTCGAGCGGACGGTCCGCGAGATCCTCGCGGACGTGCGGGCGAACGGCGACGAAGCGGTCAAGCGCTACACCGAGAAATTTGACGGAGCGGCGGCGAAGTATTACCGCGTCCCCGACGAGGTGATAAACGACGCGCTCACCGAGGCGGACGGCGCTTTTGTCGGCTCGCTCTTAAACTGTATCGAGAACATCACGAAATTTCACGAGAGACAAAAACAGAACGGCTATATGACGACGGACGAGCGGGGCGTGATCCTCGGTCGTCGGGTGAGGGGGCTGGATCGCGTGGGGCTATACGTCCCGGGCGGTACGGCGGCGTATCCCTCGTCGGTATTGATGAACGCGATCCCGGCGAAGATCGCGGGGGTCGGCGAGATCGTGATGGTGACGCCGCCGCTAAAGGACGGTACGCCGAATAAGGACATACTGGTCGCGGCGGGGCTTTGCGGCGTGGATCGGGTCTATCTTTGCGGCGGGGCTCAGGCGGTCGCGGCGCTCGCGTATGGGACGGAGGAGATCCCGCGCGTATCAAAGATCGTCGGACCGGGGAATATTTTCGTCGCGACGGCGAAAAAGCTCCTCTATGGGACAGTCGACATCGATATGATCGCGGGACCGAGCGAGATCCTGATCTTAGCGGACGACAGCGCGAACCCGCGCTATCTCGCCGCCGACCTTATGTCTCAAGCGGAGCATGACCGCCTCGCGAGCGCGATCCTCATCACGACGAGCGAGCGGATCGCCGAGGAGACGATCTATGAGCTCGAGCGCCAGCTCGAGGGGCTGTCGCGGGCGGAGATCATCCGCGAATCGCTCGGGAAATACGGGAAGATCATCATCGCCGAGAGCATGGATCAGGGCTGTAAGATCGCGAACCGCCTCGCGCCGGAGCATCTCGAGGTGATCGCGGCGAACCCGCTCGAATACATCGGGCGGCTCGATAACGTCGGCTCGCTCTTCCTCGGTCAATACTCGCCCGAGCCGCTCGGCGACTACTTCGCGGGACCGAACCACGTCCTCCCGACGGGGGGGACGGCACGATTTTTCTCGCCGCTCTCGGTCGACAGCTTCCTTAAAAAGTCAAGCTATATTTATTATACGCGCGACGCGCTCCTCGAGGCGAAGGACGACATTATCCTCGTCGCCGAGCGCGAAAAGCTCACCGCCCACGCGAACGCGATCCGGGTACGGTTTGAGTGATCGGTTTATTTGATCTTGTTAATTTTTGTTTAATTTTTTTGGGGCAGTCGTGCGCCTCCGCGACCTCGCGAAAAAAACTGAGTGATCGCGAGGTCGCCGAGCGGCAGTCCTTCCCTAAAAGAAAGAAGGAAAAAATATGTGGGAAGAAAATGTTCGGCGCGTCACGCCGTATATCCCGGGCGAACAGCCCCGCGAAAGCGGGATCGTTAAGCTCAACACCAACGAGAGCCCTTATCCCCCCTCGCCCGAGGTCGCGCGGGTCTTAGCCGCGTATGACGGCGGGGCGCTCCGCCTCTATCCCGACCCCGACTCGACCGTCCTCGTCGGGGCGCTCGCCGAGCGCTATGGGGTTGACCCGAGGCGCGTCTTTGTCGGGGTCGGCTCGGACGATGTTTTATCGATGGCGTTTTTGACGTTTTTCGCCTCTCGCCGACCGATCCTCTTCCCCGACGTGACCTATTCGTTTTACGACGTTTGGGCGGCGGTCTATGGGATCGCGTATGAGACCGTCCCGCTGACGAAGGAGCTAAGGATCGACCCGGCGGACTATCGCCGCGAAAACGGCGGGATCGTCCTCGCGAACCCGAACGCGCCGACGGGCGTCTATGAGCCGGTCGCGCTTGTCGAGGAGATCGTCCGCGCGAACCCTCGCTCGGTCGTGATCGCGGACGAGGCGTATATCGACTTCGGCGGGGAGAGCTGTCTCCCCCTCACGGAGAAGTACGAGAACCTTCTCGTCGTTCGGACGTTCTCAAAATCCCGCTCGCTCGCGGGACTTAGGATCGGCTTCGCGATCGGGAGCGAAAGGCTGATCAAGTATCTGAACGACGTAAAATTCTCGGTCAATTCTTATACCATGAACCCGCTCGCCCAGCTTTGCGGCGCGGCGGCGGTACGCGACGAGGCGTATTTTATCGAGACGACCGGGCGGATCGTCGAGACGCGCGAGACGGCGAAAAAGCGCCTCGCCGCGCTCGGCTTCTCCTTCCCCGACTCGATGACGAATTTCCTCTTCGCGAGCCATAAAAGCGTACCCGCGAGGGCGATCTTTGAGGCGCTCAAAAAGCGGAAAATCTACGTCCGCTATTGGGATAAGCCCCGGATCGATAACGCCCTTAGGATCACCGTCGGCACACCCGACGAAATGGAAGCGCTCTATCACGCGCTCGGGGAGATCGTTTAGAGAGATTTTTTAGAGAGAAAAGAGAATGAATATATGTAGCGGGGGACGCTGTCCCCCGAACCCCCTGCAACCCTTTGAAAAGGGTTGACCTAAACTTTTATGATCTTATTTCAATTTTGAAAAAACTTTCAATATTTCATTTATTCGTCGATTTTGTACATAGCTTGTATAAGAGTACCAATGTTTATATCTGATGATACTTTAATAACGCAATATTGATTTTCGCTTCCTTTTGGCACAAAAGGAAGTGGGGTCCGGGACAACGCTCCGGCTGAATATCATCTTTTTTCTCTTTTAAAACTCTCTTAAAGAAAGGACTTTTATATGCGAACAGCGGAGATCAAAAGAAAAACGAAGGAAACGGATGTTTCCGTAAAGCTTATGCTTGACGGGAGCGGCAAGGCGGACATCGCGACGGGGATCGGCTTTTTCGATCACATGCTGACGGCGCTCGCCGTCCACGGGGGGTTCGACCTGACCGTCCGCTGTACGGGCGACCTAGCCGTCGACGGTCATCACAGCGTCGAGGACGTCGGGATCTGTCTCGGGAAGGCGCTCTCCGACGCGCTCGGGGACAAGACGGGGATCGTGCGCTACGGCGCGGCGGCGATCCCGATGGACGAGGCGCTGGGCTTTTGCGCGGTGGACGTGAGCGGGCGACCCTTCCTCGTCTTTCGCGCGGAATTTACGAACGAGCGGATCGGAGAATATGAAAGCTGTCTGACGGAGGAATTTTTTCGGGCGTTCGCCTTCAACGCGGGGATCACCCTTCACGTGATCGCGGAATACGGAAAGAACGACCACCACATCACCGAGGCGCTGTTTAAGGCGCTCGCCCACGCGCTGAGGCGGGCGGTCGCGAAAAACGAGGACGGCGCGGCGCTCTCCACAAAGGGCGTACTTTGAAAGGCGGGACGGTATGACGATCATCATTGACTACGGCGCGGGGAATTTATTCAGCGTTCAGAACGCGCTCGACTATATCGGCTGTCCCGCGATGATCTCGGGGGACGCGGAGGACATCGCGGGCGCGGATCGGCTCATCTTACCGGGGGTCGGGGCTTTCCCCGACGCGATGAAAATGCTGAACGAGGCGGGGCTGACCGACGTGATAAAGTCAGAGGTAAAGAAAAAGCCGCTCCTCGGCATTTGCCTCGGCATGCAGATGCTGTTCGAGCGGAGCAGCGAATTCGGCGATACCGAGGGACTGGGGCTGATCCCGGGGCGGGTCGAGTTGATGACCCCGCCGGGGCTTCTGATCCCGCAGATCGGGTGGAACCGCCTACTCATGAACGAGGACTGCCCGATCTTGGCGGGACTCGGCGAAGAACCCTACGTCTATTTTGTCCATTCCTACGCAGCGGTCTGTCCGAGCGGGAACGTCGCGGCGTATACCGACTACGGCGGGAACGTCCCCGCCTGCGTTTTCGCGGGGAACGTCTACGGCTGTCAGTTCCACCCCGAGAAGAGCGGGGAGGTCGGGCTTAAAATTTTGGAGAATTTTGTGAAGTTGTGAGGAGTCAAACACTATGATCATTTTACCCGCGATCGACATCAAGGACGGGAACTGCGTCCGGCTTTATAAGGGCGATTACGCCACGGCGGAAAAGGTCGCCGACAATTACCTCGATACCGCTTTTTCCTTTAAAAAAGCGGGCGCGGAATGGATCCATATGGTCGATCTCGACGGCGCGAAGGCGGGGAAGCCCGTCAATACCCGAATTTATACCGAGGTCGCCGAAAAAACGAGCTTAAAGGTCGAGCTCGGCGGCGGGATCAGAAGCTTAGAGACGATCGAGGCATATTTAAAAATGGGGATCTCGCGCGTGATCCTCGGGTCGGCGGCGCTCAAAGACCCTCGGCTCGTCGCGGACAGCGTGGAGAAATTCGGGAGCGAGCGGATCGCCGTCGGGATCGACGCGCGGGACGGACGGGTCGCGGCGGAGGGCTGGCTCGAGACCTCGGACGTGAACTACATCGATCTCGCGAACCGAATGATCGGCTATGGGGTGAAGTACTTCATCTTTACCGACATCGCGCGGGATGGGACGCTCTCGGGCGTGAACCTCGAACAGCTCCGCGCCCTCGCCGACGGGACGGGGGGAAGGTGTCACATCATCGCGAGCGGGGGCGTTCGCGATCTCGGCGACGTCGCCGCCTGTAAAAAAATGGGCTTATACGGCGCGATCTGTGGGAAGGCGCTTTACAGCGGGGCGCTCGACCTAAGGGAAGCGATCGAAACGGGGAGGGAAGGATAATGCTGGCGAAAAGGATCATCCCCTGTCTCGACGTCAGGGACGGGAAGGTCGTAAAGGGCGTCAATTTTAAGGGGATCCGCGAGGTCGGCGACCCCGTCGCCCTCGCGAAGGAGTATAACAAACAGGGCGCGGACGAGCTCGTCTTTTATGACATCACCGCCTCTCACGAGGGGCGGGGCGTGATGTTAAACGTCGTGAGCGAGACGGCGGCTCAGGTCTTTGTCCCTCTATGCGTGGGCGGCGGGATCAAGACGATCGACGACTTTCGCGATACGCTCCGCGCGGGGGCGGATAAGGTCTCGGTCAATTCTCAGGCGGTACAAAACCCCAAGCTCATCAGCGACGCGGCGGAAATTTTCGGCAGTCAATGCGTCGTCGTCGGGATCGACGCCAAGCGCGGCGAGGACGGCGAGTTTCGCGTTTTTATCAACGGCGGACGGGTCGACTATGACCTCCTCCTCGGGGACTGGGTCATCGAACTCGAAAGGCGCGGGGCGGGGGAAATCTGCCTCAACTCGATGGATGCGGACGGGACAAAGGAGGGCTTTGACCTCGAAATGCTGAATTACGTTTGTGAGCGGGTAAAAATTCCCGTGATCGCGAGCGGAGGCTGTGGCTGTATCGGCGATTTCGCCGAGGTCTTCGCCGAAACGCCCGCGAGCGCGGCGCTCGCCGCCTCGATGTTTCACTTTAAAGAGCTGACCGTCGGGGAGGTCAAAAATTACCTGAGGGACGAGGGATTCCCGATAAGAATTTGATGAAGTTGCCGACCCCGCCCCGAACGTGTTCACAATACGAATCCGCAATGAAAACCGTAGACAAAAAATCGGCGCAAAACCCATATACGAAAGCTTTTGCTTGATTTTTTGTACGGTTTTTAATTGCGGATTCGTATAAAACAAAAACAAAAGCAAAAAGAAAGGAAAAAGCCTTGGACTTAGAGAAATTTTTTAAAAAGGGGGAGCTGATCCCCGCGATCGTACAGGACGCGGCGAACGGCGAAGTCCTGATGCTCGCCTATATGAACCGCGAGAGCCTCAAAAAAACGCTCGAGACGGGGTATACGTGGTTTTGGAGCAGGTCGCGGAAGGAGCTTTGGCATAAAGGCGCGACCTCGGGTCACGTCCAGCGGGTCGTCGGAATGTATCACGACTGTGACGACGATACGCTCCTTGTGAAGGTCATACAGACGGGCGCGGCTTGTCACACGGGCAATCGAAGCTGTTTTTATACCAAGATCGAAATGGAGGAGAAAGCGGAATGAACGTATTACAAGACCTTTATGAGACGGTCGTCTCGCGCAAGGGCGAGAAAAGAGAGGGGTCGTATACCTGTTATCTTTTTGAGAAGGGGATCGACAAAATTTTAAAGAAATGCGGCGAGGAATGTACCGAAATGGTGATCGCGGCGAAAAATAAGGATAACGACGAGCTTAAAAACGAGATCGGCGACCTGATGTATCACGTGATGGTGATGTGCGTCGAGCGGGGGCTGACTTGGGAAGAGGTCGAGGCGGTACTCGCCGAGCGGAGCGAAAAGACCGGGAATTTAAAGCAGTTTCACCAAACGGATAAGAACACGTAAAGCCGAAAAGAAAAAACGCCGTTTTTGCGAATTTTTTTGTTGCAAAAACGGCGTTTTTGTGGTATAATCGAATATATATGTGATAGGAAGCATTTTGGGAGTAAGAACTTGTTCTCATAGGAGCGGTGTGCGGATTTTTGATCGAAAATTTTCGTAGTCGAGGAAAAAATCCGCAGGAATACTTGATGTATTTCAAGGATTTTTGACGAAGAGTACGGACATTTTCGGTAAAGGGACGTGCGCCGATCCTATGAGGACATGTTCTGAGGAAAGGAGAACGCTATGTGCGGAATAGTCGGTTACGCGGGGCGGCGCGCCTGTACGGAGATCTTAGTCGAGGGGCTTAAAAAGCTCGAATATCGGGGATATGACAGCGCGGGGATCGCCGTTTATGAGGGGGACGCGCTAAAGACCGTCAAGGCGAAGGGTAAGATCGGCGACGGTCTCGAGAAGAGGCTGAAGGAGACGGGCGCTTTCGCCGCGACGGTCGGGATCGGTCATACGCGCTGGGCGACCCACGGCGAGCCGAGCGACGTCAACAGTCACCCGATCGGGAACGGACGCGTCTCGATCGTACATAACGGGATCATCGAGAATTATCGTAAGCTCAAGGCGTTTTTAACGTCAAAGGGCGTGACCTTTAAGAGCGAGACGGATACCGAGGTCGTCGCGGCGCTCCTCGATCATCATTATCACGGCGACCCGATCGAGGCGATCGAGCGGACCGCCGCCGAGCTCGAGGGCGCTTACGCGCTCGGGATACTCTTTCGCGATCACGGCGATAAGGTCTACGCGATCCGTAAGGAGAGCCCCCTTATCGTCGGGCGGGGCGAGGGCGAGATGTTCATCGCCTCGGATATGACCGCGATCTTAAACCATACGCGGGAATATTATCTTTTAGAGGAAGGCGAGATCGCCGAGCTTGACGCGGACGGGGTCGTTTTTCGCGATCTCTACGGCGACATGGTCGAGAAGGAGCTTTATACCGCGACATGGGACGTCGAGGCGGCGGAGAAGGGCGGCTATCCCCATTTTATGTTAAAGGAGATCAGCGAACAGCCCTCGGCGCTCAAAAACGCGGTCTCGCCGCGTATCCGCGACGGACTGGTGGAGCTCGAGGAATGCGGACTGACGGACGAGATGTTAAGGGGCTATCATCAGGTCTATCTGATCGGGTGCGGCTCCGCGATGCACGCGGGGATGGTCGGGAAGTACGTCATCGAGGCGCTCGCGCGGACGCCCGTCATCGTCGACATCGCCTCCGAGTTTCGCTATCGAAGCCCGCTCCTGACCCCCGACGACCTCGTCGTCGTGATCTCTCAGTCGGGCGAGACGGCGGACACTAAGGCGGCGCTAAAGCTCGCGAACGAGATCGGCGCGGATACACTCGCGGTCGTGAATGTCGTCGGCTCGTCGATCGCGCGGGAGGCAAAAATGGTCGTCTATACCAACGCGGGACCGGAGATCTCCGTTTGTTCGACCAAGGCGTATATGGTACAGACCGCGTTTATGTACCTTTTCGCCTTTCGGCTCGCGCTCGCGCGGGGGAGGATCACGGAGGAGAGATGCCGCGCGCTCGTGAGCGAGCTTTTAACGATCCCCGATAAGGTCGGCGAATGTATCAAAGACCTCGCGCCGTATCAATTCGTTGCGTCTAAGCTGATGAACGCCGACAGCCTCCTCTATATCGGGCGGGGTCTCGACTATGCGCTCAGTATGGAGGGGTCGCTAAAGCTCAAAGAGATCTCTTATATCCATTCCGAGAGCTACGCGGCGGGCGAGCTAAAGCATGGGACGATCTCGCTCATCGAGCCGGGGACGCCCGTGATCGCGGTCGCGACCCAGTCGGAGCTGTTTGAGAAGACCCAGAGCAATATCCGCGAGGTCAAGTCGCGCGGCGCGCTCGTGGCGGTCGTATGCCCCGAGGGGACGAACCTCGAGGCGGCGACGGCGGACCTCCCGGTCTTTATCCCGCGCGCGGGCGACCTGTTTATGCCGCTCGTCGCGGTCGTACCGCTCCAGCTGATCGCGTATTATACGGCGGTCTTACGCGACTGTGACGTCGATAAGCCGCGTAACCTCGCGAAATCGGTGACGGTCGAGTAAGTATTGTTCTTTTTATTTTTGGGAAGGCGCGAAGACTTACGCGTTCGGCGGAAAAGGCGGGCTTTGATTTGAGTTCGTGAAACCACTTCGAGAGAAAGGGCGGTCGTAATGGACGAAGAAATTTTAGAGCGGGAAGAAGCGCAGGAACGCCCGACGGAGGAACAGCCCCCGGCGGAAAAGCCCGCGATCAAGACCGTATGGGAGCGGCTCGCGTCGACGGAGAAGCCGATCGTCTTATACGGTATGGGCGACGGGGCGGATAAGATCCTCGCCGTTATGGCGGAGAAGGGGATACGCCCCGCCGAATTTATGGCGAGCGACGAATTTGTACGCGGACAGAGCTTTCACGGTTATCGGGTAAAAAAGCTCGCCGAGATCGAGGCGGAGTACGACGACTTTTTCCTCGTGATCTGTTTCGGCTCGGCGATCCCCGAGGTGATGGAGCGGATCGCTCGGCTCGCCGAGCGATATGAGACGGTCGCGCCCGACGTCCCCGTCGTCGGCGGGGGGCTATTCGACGGGGCGTATCTGACCGCCCATGAGAGCGAGATCAAGGAGGTCAGAGCGCTTTTCGCCGACGACCGCTCGCGCGAGATCTTTGACGCGCTCGTCTATTATCGGCTGACGGGCGAGATCTCGGCGCTTAAAAGCGCCGAGACGGCGAAGGACGAGGCGCTCGCCCTTTTAAAGATCGGGACGCGTGAGATCTATATGGATCTCGGCGCTTATGACGGCGACACGGTCGAGGCGTTTTTAAGGCTCACGGATAAAAAATTCGAGAAAATTTACGCGGTCGAGCCGGATCGGCGAAATTACTCACGGATGAGGCGGCGGCTCTATTCGCTCGGGTCGGGCGTATTCTCCCACTATAACGCCGCCGTGACCGAGGAGGACGGCGAGGTCGTTCTCTCGCGCCGCGCGAACCGCGGGACGGCGGTCGTCGCGGAGAACCCGCCGGGAGATACACCTTCCCAAAAGAGGGAACGGACGGAGACGGTCGACGGGCGGAGCGTCGACAGTATCTTAAACGGTGGACGCGCGACGCTCATCAAGTATGACGTCGAGGGGAGCGAGGCGGCGGCGCTCAGAGGGAGCGCCGCGACGATCGCCAAGTATAAGCCCCGCCTGATCGTCTCGCTCTATCATCGGACGGAGGATCTAGTCGCGCTCCCGCTCCTCGTCCGCGAGCTTAACCCCGCGTATAAGCTCTACCTTCGCCATCACCCCTATATCCCCGCGTGGGACACGAATTTATACTGTATTTAAGGAGCGGTCGGTTCGATGAAAAAAATTGTCATTATTCTCTTAATGGTACTTGTGGTCGGGATCGTCGGCTTTTACGCCTATAACGAGCTTCGCGTCCGCGAGATCGTTTATGTCAATGATACCCTCGTCGAGGGGAGCGCGAACCGCTCGGCGGTCAAGCGGCTCTATAGCTCGGACGTCGATATGGAGAAGTATAACGCCCTACTCGAACAGCTCATCTCGCTCGAATTTACCGAGGAGGATATTTTACACGCCGCGCTCGAGTCGGGGACGCCGGAGTTTTATCCTGCCTTTCATACCGGGGTCTATCGCGAGAGCACGAAGGACGACGAGGAGGAGGGCGAGACGGGAAACGACGCGGCGGAGACCGACGAGGCGGCGGAGGACGAGCCGAAGGGATTTTTTCTCCGCTCGCGGGTCATCCAAGAGCTCGCCGAGGGACAGGAGCGGACAAACTTTCGCCTCGCGAACCTACGTCTCGAGGTCATCACGAACGGCGTAACGATCGACGAGGTCACGGCGCAAAGCACCGACACCCTCAATAATACCGTCCTCGAGACCCCGCTCGTGAACGAACAGGGGACGGGTATGACGGTCTTTCTCAAAAACTGCGGCGATACCGAGATCGCCTTCCTCGGGACGGACGGGACGATCGTCCTCCAGTATGTCTACGACGTCGAGAGCGTTTCGCTTTTCCCGACGACGGTCATGACCAACTGTTTTATTCGGATCAACGTTAGGACAAGCGCCGACGAGGAGGGGAATATCCTCGCCGAATATACGGTCGATAACGCGACCACCGTCGAGGAGTATATGGAGGAGGAATAAAGGTAAAAACGAATTGTAGACTTTTGATTTCTTTCAAAAGAGAAACGCCTGTCATCAAAAAATAAGCGAAAAATCCCGCGCGGACTGGTAAAAATCAACAAAAGTAAGCCGTTTTTTTGCAGGAGTGCGAAAAACGGCTTGCATTTTTGGCGCGGGTTTTGTATAATAGAGTTAGAATATCACGGAAGGAAGGTCATTGAATGTTACGGGATATGACGAAGGAAGAACTCACAAATTTAAAGGACGAGCTTAGCGCGAAGTATCGCGAATATCAAGCGCGGGGGCTCGCCCTCGATATGTCGCGCGGGAAGCCCGCGCCCGAACAGCTCGATCTCTCGATCGAGATGCTCCGCCACTGTCTCGACGGAGACTATAAGTCGGAGAACGGGATCGACTGTCGCAACTATGGGGTACTCGACGGGATCCCCGAGGCGAAGGAGCTGATGATGCCGATGCTCGGCGTTTCGGCGGACGAGATCATTATCGGCGGTAACTCGAGCCTCCAGCTCATGTATGACACGATCTCGCGCGCGATGCTCCTCGGGGTACTCGGCGGCGATAAGCCGTGGTGTCGGAACGAGCGGGTGAAATTCCTTTGTCCCACGCCGGGCTATGACCGCCATTTCGCGATCTGTGAGAGTATGGGGATCGAGATGATCACCGTCCCGTATAAGAGCGACGGACCGGATATGGAGATGATCGAGCGGCTCGTCGCCGAGGACGAGGAGATCAAGGGGATCTGGTGCGTCCCGCTTTACTCTAACCCGACGGGGATCAGCTATTCCGACGAGGTCGTCCGCCGCTTCGCGCGTCTCAGCCCGAGGGCGAAGGACTTCCGTATCTTTTGGGATAACGCTTACTGCGTTCACCACCTCACCGATACGCCCGATCGAATTTTAAACATTCTCGAGGAATGTAAAAAGACGGGGAAAGCGGACATGGTATTGATGTTTACCTCGACCTCAAAAATCTCCTTCCCGGGCGGCGGGCTCGCCTGTATCGGCGCGAGTAAGGCGAATATCGACTTTATCAAGAGCCAGATGGGCTATCAGACGATCGGCTATGATAAGCTCAACCAGCTCCGCCATGTGAAATACTTCAAGAGCTTTGAGGGGATCAACAAGCATATGGAGCTTCACCGCGCGATGATCGCGCCGAAATTCGCGATCGTTCTCAATACGCTGAACCGCGAGATCAAGCCCTATGGGATCGCGAACTGGCACGAGCCGAACGGCGGGTATTTCGTATCCTTTGAGGGTATGGAGGGGACGGCGAAGCGGACGGTAGAGCTTTGTAAAGAGGCGGGCGTCGTATTGACGGGCGCGGGCGCGGCTTATCCTTATGGGAAAGACCCGCGCGACAGCAACATTCGGATCGCGCCGACCTTCCCGAAGCCCGAGGAGCTGGAGACGGCGATGGAGATCTTTTGCGTGAGCGCGAAGCTCGCCGCGATCGAAAAATTACTTGAAAAGTAAAAAAAGACTTGCCAAACGGGAAAAAATGTGGTATACTGTATGTATTGTCCCGATCGGGCGGAGGCTCGATCGGTCACGCGCCTGTAGCTCAGCTGGATAGAGCAATAGCCTCCGACGCTATGTGCCGTGCGTTCGAATCGCATCAGGCGTACCAAGCTTAATCCCCCGTAAATCGCTTAATGAAGCGGTTTACGGGGGATCTTGATTTCATGAACGGAACGGATTGTCTTTTTCGTCATTATTCGTCGTCTTCGACGGCGTAAAACGAGCCGTACCAGTTCATATACGTTCCCGTAACGGACGGAAGGATCAGATCGTTCCCGTCCTTCATCGTGGCGCGGTCGATCACGGCAGTAACACTTCCGCAGTTCGATTCGCCCATTCCCGGATCCATAAAAAGATACAATCCCGACGAATCGTCGATTTTTACAAAGCGATATAAAACGACGGTATGACCGACGAGTGAGAGCGAATACTTGATCCAAGGATCACAGCCGTGCGGCTCGTCCCATTCGCTCCCGAGCTTACAGGAACAGATCGGCTCGCGAAGAAAAGCCGCATATAATCTCCAAGCCGAGCAGAGCAAATAAACGCCTCGGGCGGAATATTCCGTTTCCGGGTGGATTTGTCCGCCCATACTGGCAACGCAAGCAGCCCAACACAAAAGATGTCGATGATCGCTTTTTTCGTTTGGGACAGCGCGGATTGTTGAGACCGAATGATCCTCCCGAATGACGAGCCGCTCGGAAAACGCCGTACCGCCTTCTTCAAGAACGGTAGCGTCCTCCCGCTCGACGGTCGCCGCATCGGGTAGAGTAGGCTCTATACCGTCGATCCCCTCCAGCACGGTAAAGTGTTCCCCGTCCGAAAGGATCAGACAGCCGTCACGATAGCCGAGACGAATTTCGGCGCGATCGGAGAGCGCCTTGTCGATCGGAGGGATATTTTGGGGGCAAAATCCGGAGACGAGCCGATCCTCGACACGAGTGATCATCAAATACCCTACCGTTTTGTTGTCGCGTGATACGACGATCCAGTATTTATCGGTTAGATCGCCGTCCCCGTCCCAGTCTTGAAGGCGGATCGGCGCAAAAAAATCGTAAGACCCATAAAGTTCATTTGCCGCTAGGCAGTACGGGAGCGTTCGGTCGACGTATTCGAGAAGCGTTTCGGTCATATCCGAGTTCTCGTCGCTTAATTCTCTCGGGAGTGTTTCGTTTAAGTAGACCCCGAGCGAGCCTTCGGCGGTCGCGCACAATGTTCCGTTCATCGCGATCGCCGCCGAGACCGAGAGGATGATCATGGCACATTTCGGGAGTTTCATGAAGCCGTTTCCTTTCTCTTTTTTATTTTAAGACAGGCGCGATTTTCGGGGATATGCGTGAAAAACACTTCTCTCGGGATCGATCGCCGCGAGGTATGTACGTTATTTTCGTAATCGCTCCGCCCAATCTTCGGGGAACGCCATATGCGACAACGAGATAGAGTGTTCGTATTGCGCGAATAAGCTTTCGAGCGATAAAACGAACTCGTGATTCCATTGATTTGCGGAGGGGTAGAGCTCTTTCAGCGCCAAGACAGCGCCCCATAACCTGCGACCTTCCGCGTCCTTTAACTGTAAGCCTGCCGGAACGGCAGAAAAAACACGATAATACAGTCTCCCGTAATGGGCGCAGATATTACGCAAATCCGTACAGCATCTCAGCCAACTCGCCACATTTTTATAGCGCACTCCCATCAGCGCTTTCTTATCCGTCGTATGTAGATCGTTGTAAAAGTAAGAAAGCATACCGAAGGTAAATAATTCACAAGCGACCCAAAGCGGGAATTGACCGTCGTAGCGATCTATGTGATGTTTTACAAATAAGACCTTTTTGTTGCTTTCGATCTCTTTTTTTATCATTTCCTCAAATTTAACCGCGTTATGCTTTTGGTTGAAATGATCGGGGTTAAGGTATCCGAGCGGACCGTATTTATGCGCGTGATAATAGGATAAAGAAGATCTGAGATCGACCTCGACTACTTCGATCGCCGAAAAGATCAAATTTCTAAGCTTTCTGTCAAATTCGTAGATTTGGTAAATTTTTTCAAAATCCGTACCCGGAAAATATGAACCGTCCGATCTGCGAAAAGGTAAAAAGTAGGCGGATAATCGATAATAGCCGACACTTTTTAAAGCCTCTTTACATTTTTCTTCGTTTCTGATGATGCATCCGTGATCGGTGAGCTTTTTGACCTGTTCGTCGTAAGTCGTCGGTCGCTTTACTTGACTCATGAAGGATTCTCCTAAAATAAAAAACGTCCTCCCTGGGACACATCGTTGAGAGGTGCGGGAGGTCCTGTTACATATATTATACGCTATTTTGGAGAAAAAATCAATGGTTTTTTTTAAAAAAGTTAAAAAACTTGAATTTTTATGCGTTTTTGAACGGCTAACCTCACCCTCCCCACCCCCGCTCCTTCCCAAAACAAAAAAGCAAAAAACGCCCCGGTTCGACCGAAAGGTCGACCGGAGCGCTCATTTTTAGCCTTAAAGCTTATCCGCCGAGCTAAAGTCGAACGTATCGACCGAGACGGTGTCCTCGCCGTCGAAGGAGAGCGAGTCGATCTCGTCCGCCGCCTCCTCCGCGATCGTCGCCGCCTCGCCCTTCGCCGCCGCGAAGTCGTTACGAAGCTCCTCGACCTTTTCGCGGGCGGTCTCGGCGATCGTCTCCGCCGTCTCCTCGATCACCTCGCCGACCTCCTCGGGGGGCGGGGTCGCCGGCGCGTCCGTCTCGCCGCCCTCGATCTCCCCGGGCTTTTCGGCGGGTTCTTCCTCCGTCTCGCCCGCGCCCGTGTTGATCGAGGTCACCATACTTTTGAGGTTATCGATCTCGTCCTTGATGACGGACGATTTTTCCTTCGCGAAGGCGACGGTCTTATCCTTGGTCTCCTTGGCGAAGCTCTTTACGTCCTCGACGGTCGTCTCGCCCTTTGAGATCATATCGCTGTCGACGATCTCGTCGATCCCCTCCTTGATCTTCTCGGTCCCGGTACGGATCGCGCCGACCGCGAAGAGCGACGCGCGCTGGAGCTTTTCCTTCGGGGTGGAGTGACGCTCCTCGACAAAGACCTCGGGCGCGGCGTTCGCGTCCTTTTCCGACTGCTTTTTGTCGAATATCTTCTTACCGAGATAATAGCCGACGCCCGCGAGCGCGCCGATGGTGAGAATGGCTGAAACCTTACTCATGGTCTGATCTTCCTTTCGTTTTAAACTGCCATTAGATTTTGAGGCTACACCGCGCAATGATTGCCGTTCGAGTGGCAGTCAGATTTTTTGTCAGATTATGCTGATTTGATGCAGGAAGGCTGACGCCTTTCAAAGAAAATCAGTGCGATATGGCGGAAAATATGGCTGTCAATCGGACGGCAAAGGCGTAGCCGGTCATTGTGCGGTGTTGCCTTTGGGGCAGTCGTGCGCCGCCCGCCCTACTTATCCTAAGATACTATTCTTATTATATAATGTTTTTGGGAATTTGTAAAGAGCTTTCGGGAAATTTTTCTTCAAAGTTCCCGGGATTTTTTTCGTCGGGGAGGGGAAAAGCCTCTGTATAGTAGATCGGGAAGCCCTTTGACGAGAATTTTTCCTCGTATTCGGTAATAATATTCCCCTCGATCGCGCTGTTATGCAGGTCGAACGAGATCCGCCGCAGTCGGTAGCCGCAGTCGGAAAAGCTGTTCAGCGAAAACTCGAAGAAGGCGGCGTTATCCGTCTTTTGGACGATATAGCCGCCCGGGGAGAGGAGCGCGCGGTAAATTTTAAGGAATCGCGCGTGGGTGAGCCGATGCTTAGCGTAAGAGCTTTTTGGGAAGGGACAGCTGAAATTAAGATAGATCCGCTCGACGCTTTTCGGCGGGATCAGGCGCTCGAGAAACTCCGCCGTACCCGAGATGAATTTTAAGTTCGTTAGCTCCGCTCGCTTCGCCCGCTCCATCGCCGCGACGAGGACGTTCGGCGACTGTTCGACGGCGATAAAATTGACGGCGGGGTTTCGGCGGGCGATCTCCTCGGCGAATTGCCCCTTCCCACAGCCGATCTCGAGCCGAAGGGGGTTCTCGTTCCCGAATATCTCCGAGAGCCGAAGGAGAGCGAGATCGGCGGTCTTCGCCGGGTCGCTCGGGAGCCGCCCGACACAAAGCGCGGCGCAAGCCTCCAAGCGGTCGGCGAGATACTTTTTTTTACGCATTCTCATAGATCGGGTTCCTTTTGTGATTATTCTTCTCTTATTTTATCACAGAACGGACGAAAAGTCAAATTTTCCGCGCCCATTTGACATTCCTTCCGTTTTGTGGTAAAATAAACGGTAGATAAGATCACGGCGAAAAACGTCGCCGCGAAGCAATGTTGACCCCTATCCGCGGGTTTAAAGGAAAGGAATGTTACCCTATGAAAAAAAGACTGATCGCGGGTCTGCTCGCGGCGTGCGCCGCGCTGACCCTTTCGCTCCCCGTCGGGGCGGCGGACGAAACGACCTCGACCGAAGCCGCGACGGAGGAGATCGTCTATTTCCGCGATAACCGTACCTCGGACGAAAAAGAGCTTTCGGCGTATCTCTTTGAGGACAGCGGTACGTTTAACCGCTATCTGACCTCCGAGATCACGAGCCTCGGGATCTACGGCGATCTCGTCCTCATCAACCGTACCCCCGAGGAATATTACGGGGCGGGCTACTGCGCCTTTGGCGCGGGCGAGACGGGACTCGCGGTATATGATTACGGCGCAGAGGGCGCACGGATCGACACGCGCGAGATCAAGCCCCTGAAACACCCCGAGGCGCTCGAGGAGCTCGAGAACCTGATCTCGCTCTCGATGAATTATGTCGAGCTCGAGGATACCGCGCCGCTCTCTAAGCTCACGAACCTTCGCTCGCTCGACCTGAGCGGGAATAAGATCGCCGATCTCTCGCCGCTCAGAAACCTGACCCGACTTACGCTCCTCTATCTCGATCATAACCTGATCGAGGATCTCTCGGCGCTTAAAAATCTGACGGCGCTCTCCGACCTCGGACTGAGCGGGAATAAGATCGCCGATCTTTCGCCGCTCGAGCGGCTGACCGGGCTGACGAGCCTTTATCTCGGGTCGAACCAAATCACCGATCTTACGTCGCTGAAAAAGCTGAAAAAGCTCACGACCCTCTCGCTCAGCGAGAACAGTCCCGCGAGCTTAACGCCGCTCGCGTCGCTGACGAAGCTCGAAACGCTCGAGCTTCGGTTCACCCATACGAGCGAGCTCTCGGCGATCGTGAATTTAAAGGAGCTTAAAACGCTCGAGCTGTCGGATAATCCGATCGCGGGGCTGTCCGCCGTCGCCGTGTTGACGAAGCTCGAATATCTCGGCTTTTATAATACCGGCGCGACCGAGGCGGATCAAAACGCTTTAGCGGCGGCGCTCCCGAATTGTCAGCTCGACGGCGATTACGGCTACGCCTACGTCGAGCCGGTCGCCGCCGAGGCGGAGACCCCCGCCGAGACCCCGAAGCCCGCGACAACGAAGAAAAAGACGAACACCGCCGCGAATACCTCAAACGCGGTCATCGTCGAGGGGAAGGTCGTCACGCTCAATACAACGTCGATCACGCTGATGAAAAAGCCGTCGGCGGAGGAGGCGGCGAATTTAAAAAAGCTCACGAAGCTTAAAACGGTCAAGCTCACGAATTACGCCGATACCGATATTTCGTTTTTACAGGCGCTGACGTGGATCGAGACGCTCGAGATCGCGGGGGCGAAGGTCGACATTACGCCGCTCGCGAGCCTAAAAAAGCTAAAGACGCTGAACCTGACGGATTGCGGACTGACCGACCTCACGCCGCTAAAGGGGCTGACGAAGCTTAAAAAGCTCGACCTCACGGGGAATAAGGTCAAGGATCTCTCTCCGCTCAAAAATATGCGTAGCCTCCAAACGCTCGACCTTTACGGAAATCGCGTCAGCGACCTCACGCCGCTCAAAAATCTCCGTATGCTGACAACCCTCGATCTCGGGAAGAATAAGCTCACAAAGATCGATACGCTATCGAATCTCAGGCTCTTAAAGACGCTCGACCTCCACGGGAACAGTATCTCGGACGTTACGCCGCTCAAGCGCCTCACCGTCTTAAAAAAGCTCAATATCCGCTCGAACCGGATCACCGACCTGACGACGGTCTCCGAGCTTGAGAAGCTGACTTCGCTGACGACGGACGTTCGCGGGGTCTCCGACGTTTTAACGATCGGGAAGCTCTCAAAGCTCACGACGCTAAAGGTCAAGCCCGTTGACCTGACCGACGCGGTCAAAAAGGACGTTGAGAGCGGCTTAAAATCCGTCCTCCCGAAATGTAAGATCACGATCTTATAAAGGAAGCTTTTCCCTCCTTTCGGCATTTCCCGAAAGGAGGGATTTTTTGTTTATTTGTTTATTTATTTTTTGGGGAAGGACTGCCTCGCGGCGGGTCGGCGCTCGATCGGGAAATTGAATAAGGAAAGCAGACCTGCCAAAAGATGTCCTTCCCAAAAAATAAAAAAACAAAAACGTATAATTTAAGGAGCGCCGCAAAAAATAGGAATGACTTTATATCAAGTCATTTAGAAGCCATTAGAAAGGAAAGATCGTATGAAAATAAAAAGATTTTTTTGCGCGCTGACGGCGGCGGCGGTGATCGGCTCGCTCTCCGGCTGTTTCTCGACCCCCGAGGAGACCGGGAGCGGCTCGAGTACGACAACGCCCCCCGTTTCCGATTCCGGCTCCGGCTCGGACAGCAGCTCCGACACCATGCCGCCTCCCGCCGGGACAGGAAATTCGGAAAGCTCGGATAGCGCGGACAGCTCGGATAGCTCGAGCGGCGCGGACGAGCCGACGGAGAGCGGTGACGGCGAATATAACGCCGACGAGGACGGTATCGTTTCCGACGGCGGCGATAACGCGAACGAACCCAGCGAGGCGGCTTACGCCTCGCCGTACATGATCCCCTCGGCGATCGGCGCGATCCCAACGATGCGGATCGCCGCGAACGGACTCAGTCTGACGAAGATCGGCTGGGGTCTCGGGAAGGAGACGGACGGCGACAACCGCCCGCTCGACGCGGTCAGCGCCGAGGAAAAATACCGCGCTCTCGGGGCGCGGTTTTTACCCGAGGGGAAGAAAATTTGTCTCACCTTTGACGAAGGGTATGAGAACGGCTATACCGCCGAAATTCTCGATATTTTAGCGGAACGGAACGTAAAAGCGGTCTTTTTCGTGACCTACGACTACTGCCGCACCAGTCCCGAGCTGGTACAGCGGATGATCGACGAGGGGCATACCGTCGGGAATCATTCCTATACTCACCCGTCCCTTCCCGACTGCTCCGAGAATGAGATCATCGAGGAGGTGAGCGTCCTCCACGATTACGTCGCCGCGCAATTCGGCTATGAAATGACGCTCTTTCGCTTCCCCAAGGGCGAGTTCTCCGAGAGCGCTTTAAGTATCGTCCAAAAGCTCGGCTATACGAGCGTCTTTTGGTCGTTCGCGTACAGCGATTGGGATACCGCCGCCCAGCCCGACCCCGCCGAGGCGCTGAAAAAGATCAAGGCTTCCACCCACGCCGGCGTCTACCTCCTCCACGCCGTCTCCGCAACAAATACTCAAATTCTCGGCGACCTCCTCGATCACTGGAAAGCCGAAGGCTATACCGTCGGCGCGGATCTGTGAGAGAGTTTAAAGAGAAAAAAGAGATTTCAAGAGAGAAAAAGAGATGTGTATATTTAAGCGGGGCTTCGCCCCGTACCCCACAAGCCTTTGAAAAGGCTTGACCTAAACTTTAATAATCTTATTTCAATCTTTTAATAGATTTAACTATTTCTTCTATTCGTCAATTTGCAATGCTGTGTTTCACGATAACGGCATAAAACAAAAGTCTGTACGGTTATTCAAGCAATGAAACTTGTCTGATCGTACAGACTGTTTTGTTTTAAAAATTTTTACGAAGCAATATTAAAAGTTTTTCGGATGAAAAAGTCCGCAATATCAGACGAGAATTGTCTGATATTGCGGACTTACATTTTTGGAATGTCCCGATAAAGCGATATTGATTTTTGCTACTTTTTGGCACAAAAAGTAGCAGGGGTCCAGGGACGGCGTCCCCGGTAATATTTTTTCTCTCTTATATCTCTTATAAATCTCTTATTCTACACATTCGCCGATGATTTCGGCGGCGGCTTGGGCTTGGGTGATACGGCGGTTCATGGCGGTCTGTTGAAGGCGGCGGTGCGCCTCGTCCTCGGTGAGACCGCGTTCGACGAGGAGGAGCTTCGCGCGGGCGACGAGCTTTTGTTCATCGAGGCGGGCGGCGAGGGCGTTCAACTCGGCGCGAAGGCGCTGTTCGTTCTCAAAATTGAGCCGCGCGAAGCGGTACGCCTGATGGAGCGCGCCGCGAAAGAGCGGCTTAGGGATCACGTATACGCCGAGGTCGGCGACCCTACGCTGAAGCTCCGCCGAGAGCGCCTCCTTCACCAAAGCGAAAAGGAAGGCGTCGGTTTTTTCGCGAATTTCGCTTAAAAGCTCGACCCCGCTCTCGCCCGACAAGGGGATCGAGACAAAGACCGCGTCAAAAACGGACAGGTCGATCGCGCGGATCGTAAAGCCGTCGGTCGCGGTACGGATCTCGGCGGTCGGCTCATCAAAAAAGCGGGCGAGCGTTTCGGCGGCGTCGGTCGTCCGCGCGGCGATCAGGACTTTCATATCGACCGATCCTTTCCTGTCCTTTCGTTTGAGGTGCTAATTCTCGGTATAAAGCTGGCGATAGGGACTGGCGCTGTTGGGGGTGAGTAGCCAAAAGCGGCTCTCGAGATAGCTTTCCGCCTCTCCGCCGAAGTTGCGGCAGTATTCGTCGAGATACTTTTTGATGCTCTTTTTTTCGGCTTCGTCCGCCTCTTTACAGGAGATCTGCTTCGCGAGGCGCTTTGGCGGCTCGTCGGCGCGGATAAAGATCTTCCCGCCGTGCATCCCCGCCGCGCAGAAGCTCCCGACGGGACAACCCGTCGCGCCATTCCCGAGGACGATGATGATCCCGCCCGCCTGATATTCGCCGAGGAAGTCGCCGACGTGACCGCCGATCACGATCGTCGGATAAAGCTCGCGATATTCCTTCATATGGATCCCGACGCGATAGCCCGCGTTCCCCTCGACGAGGATCCTCCCCGAGCGCATCGCGTAGCCCGTCGTATCGCCGCAGTTCCCGTGAATAATGATCTCGCCGCCGTTCATGGTGTCGCCGATCGCGTCCTGAGCGTTCCCCTTAACGACGATCTTACTTCCGTTGAGATACGCGCCGAGGGCGTTCCCGGGGATCCCCTCGACGGTGATGGTCTTCCCGCTGCTCCCACAGCCGATATAGCGGTGACCGAGCGCGTTTTTGATCGTGACGGCTTTCGCGGTCGAGGTATTGACCCGCGCGTTGACCTCTTCATAGCTTAGCCCGCTGGCGTTGACTGTCATAAAATCATTCCTTTATTCTTTAATTGAAGGTGTGCGCCTTTTACGCTCACGCGTGATTGGATAGCTTTTGTTTCCTTACGTCCTTCCCAAATAGGAGGAGCTGGGGCTTCTCCTTTAAGAGCGGGAGGTCGACGGTCTCGACCACGATCCGCTCGCGGATCAGCGAGGTATAGATCCCCGCGCGGGCGATCTCCTTCCCCATCAGGATAAAGCCGACGAGCCGACCCTCGCGGAAGAAGAGGCGCTTGTAATTTTCGCCGTCCTTAACGGTATAAGCGTCGTCGTCGTTATAGCTCCCCGCCGTGATAATATGGAGTCCGTAAAAGCCGATCGCGTTCATCGGGATCGCCTTATCATAGGCGGCTTCGCCGCCCGCCATATTCTTCCCGGCGACCTCGCCCTGCATATACGCGTTCGGGAGGAGGGCGAGAATTTTTGTCTCCCCCGAGGAGAGGTCATAGCTCTCGGTACAGTCGCCCGCCGCGTAAACGTCGGGGAGCGAGGTGAGCTGGGTCTGATCGGTCACGATCCCGCGCCCGACCTTACCGCCCGCGTCGCGGACGAGCTCGATATTCGGGCGAACGCCGACCGCCGTAATAAGGATGTCAAAGTCGATCGTCTCGCCGTTTTTGAGATGGGCGACGTTCCCCTCATAGCGCTCGACCGACGTCCCGAGTAAAATTCTCGTCCCCTTCTCCTCGATATGCTTTTGCATGATCTTCCCCGCGTCGAGGTCGAGGATCGAGGGGAGGATACGGTCGGCGAGGTCGATCACGGTCAGCTCCTTCGCCGTCGCCGCGACCGCCTCCGCCGCCTTTAAGCCGATCAGCCCCGCGCCGACGATGAGGACGCGCGAGTCGGGCTTTAGCTTTTTCCCGACCGCCTTCGCGCTGTCGAGCGTCATAAAGGTGAAGCTGTTTTTAACGGTATCATATCCTTTGGTCGGGGGGACGAAGGGCTTAGAGCCGGTCGCGTTCATAAGTTTTTCGTACCCGAGCGTTTCGCCGCCGTCGAGCGTGACCGTCTTTTTGGCGGGGTCGATCCCGGTCACGCGCTTCCCGAGGATCGGGGTGACCTTGTTCTTTTTATAGAAGTCCTTCCCGCGATAGAGCATTCTCTTTTCATCGGTCTTCCCGAGGAGGAGATAGCTGATCAGCGGGCGGGAATAGGTATGGTGGGGTTCGTCGGCGATGAGGGTGATCTCGCCGTCGGGGTCGACCGAGCGAATTCCCTCGACCGTCCCGACCGCCGCCGCCGAATTACCGATAATGACGTATTTACGCATCGCCACAGCCTCCTTCCGTTGCGGTTTCCTCAAAGACGATCGCGCGGTTCGGGCAACCCTTTACACAGGCGGGCTCGCCGTTCCCGTTTTTGGTACAAAGGTCGCATTTCGCGATCGGGGTACGTTTTTCGCTGATGACGATACAGCCGACGGGACACGCCGAGACACAGGTATAACAGCCGACGCACCGCTCCTCGTCCACCGAGATCACGCCGTCCTTTTGAGAGAGAGCGCCCGTGATACAGGATTTTACACAGATCGGATCGGAACACTGGCGACATTGTACCGCGAAGCTGATCGCGCCGCCCTCCTCGACCGTGATCCGGGGGAGGGGGTTTACCCCCTCCTTTTTAAACGCTTTGATCATATCCGTTTCGCCGCTGTTCGCGGCGGCGCAGTAAAATTCACAGAGGTGACAGGCGAGACACCATTCCTCGTTTACATAAACACGTTTCATTTTATGTGACCATTCCTTTCCTTGGGGAACAGAACTGTACTCTTCCGCATTCGCGGGAAGCGGACAGGCGCACACCTGCCCTAAAAGATCAAAACTAAATCGGCGAAAAGAGACTTACTCGCCCGCGTGGGCGATCCCGAGGATCGACAGCTCCTTCTCGGTCAGCCCGACCCCGCGGAGCATCAGGCGATTTCCTTTGAGCGCCTCGACCGAGTTGATCCCCATACCGCCCATCATCTCCTTGATCTCGTGATCCCACGCGTGGACGAGGTTCACGAGGCGGCGATAGGCGACCTCGGGGTTGAGGCGCTTCACGAGGTCGGGGCGCTGGGTCGCGATCCCCCAGTTACAGCGCCCGGTCTGACAGCTCCGACAGAGGTGACAGCCCATCGCGAGGAGCGCCGCCGTACCGATATAGACCGCGTCCGCGCCGAGCGCGATCGCCTTCACAACGTCGGCGCTCGAGCGGATCGAGCCGGCGGCGACGATCGAGACGTTGTTTCTGATCCCCTCGTCGCGAAGGCGCTGGTCAACGCTCGCGAGCGCGAGCTCGATCGGGATACCGACGTTATCGCGGATCCGCGTCGGCGCCGCGCCCGTCCCGCCGCGAAATCCGTCGATCGCGATAATATCCGCGCCCGAGCGGGCGATCCCCGAGGCGATCGCCGCGACGTTATGAACCGCCGCGATCTTAACGATCACGGGCTTTTGATAGCCCGTCGCCTCCTTTAGCGAAAAGACGAGCTGGCGTAAGTCCTCGATCGAGTAAATATCGTGGTGAGGCGCGGGGGAGATCGCGTCCGTCCCCATCGGGATCATACGCGTCCGCGACACGTCCTCTAAAATTTTAGCGCCGGGGAGGTGTCCGCCGATCCCGGGCTTCGCCCCCTGTCCCATCTTGATCTCGATCGCCGCGCCCGCCTTTAGATAATCCTCAAATACGCCAAAGCGCCCCGAGGCGACCTGGACGATCGTATTCTTACCGTATTTATAAAAGTCGCGATAAAGCCCGCCCTCGCCGGTATTATAATAGATCCCGAGCTCCTCCGCCGCGCGGGCGAGGCTCTCGTGGGCGTTACGGCTGATCGAGCCGTAAGACATCGCCGAGAAGAGGATCGGGGTCGAGAGGGTGAGCGACGGTTCGGGGTCGGTGATGAGCTTCCCGTTTTCGTCGCGGCGGATATGGGTACTTTTCTTCCCCAAAAAGACCTTTGTCTCCATCGGCTCGCGGAGCGGGTCGATCGGGGGATTTGTGACCTGGCTCGCGTTTAAGAGGATCTTATCCCAGTATACGGGGTAGGGGTTGGGGTTCCCCATCGACGAGAGGAGAACGCCGCCCGTCTCCGCCTGGCGATAGACCTCGGTCATGGTCTGTTCGGACCAGTTCGCGTTTTTACGGAAGCTGTTCTCATTCGGGACGATCTTTAACGCGCGGGTCGGACAGAGGGTCACGCACCGCTGACAGTCCACACAGTTCATCTCGTTCACGCGCATCTTATCGAGGTCGGGGTCGTAAAAATGGACCTCGTTGGCGCATTGTCTCTCGCACGCGCGGCATTTGATACAGCGGTCGGGGTCGCGCAATACCTCATAGAGAGGGTTTATGTATTGAATCGGCATAGCTAAGACCTATCCTTTCTTTATATAAAAGCGGATCAAACGTTTTTCCCCGAATAGGAATCGAGGGTCGCGATGATCGGCTCGCCGCCGCGCGGCGACCAGATACGGTCGACCTCGGGCGAGATCGCGCGGATCGCGCATTCCTCGCTCGCGACATAGAGCATATCGTCTTTTTCGGCAGCGACCATCGAGCGGAGCTTTAGGCGGTCGTTGAGCGCCATGATCCCGCCGTCAAAGCCGAGAATGATCGAAAAAGGTCCGGTAATGAGGAGCGAAGAGAATACGTCGCGGAAATAGGTGAGCTTTTTACGCTCCTCCTCGTCCTCGATCGCCTCGATCTCGCTCCAAAAGGGGGCGGCGATGATCTTGGCGATGTCGGTTAGGCTCAGCTCGCGCCGCCGGTTTAAAAAGTCGATGATATAGGTGATGACCTCGGTATCGGTCAAAAGGCTACATTTATAGCCGTACATCTCGATAAAGCGGCGGTTAGCGTCATAAGACGAGATCTCGCCGTTATGGACGATCGTATAATTTAACAGGGCGAAGGGGTGAGCCCCGCCCCACCAGCCGGGGGTATTCGTCGGATAGCGCCCGTGCGCCGTCCACGCGTAGCCCGCGTAATCGTCGAGACGATAAAACTCGCCGACGTCCTCGGGATAGCCGACCGCCTTAAAGACGCCCATATTTTTCCCCGAGGAAAAAACGTAAGCCCCGTCGATCTTATCGTTGATCTTGATGACGCATTTCGCGACGAATTCCTGTTCGTCAAGCTGGCTCTCGGCGAGCTTGGTCGGGAGCGGGGAGAGGAAATAGCGCCAGATCAGCGGCTCGGCGACGATATTCTTATTCTTTGTCGTCGGGATACGCGAGAGGTTGACGACGTCAAAATGGCGGTCGAGGAAAGCCTCGGTCTCTACCCGCGCGGCGTTGTTCTCATAAAAGAGATGAAAGGCGTATTGATCGGCGTATTCGGGATAGATCCCATAGCCCGCGAAGCCGCCGCCGAGTCCGTTTGAGCGGTCGTGCATGGTCGAGATGGATCGAACGATGTCGCCGCCGCCGATCCGCCTTCCTTTTTTACTGATAAAGCCGGATATGGCACAGCCGGAGGGGATCCGGATCCGACCTTCTTTTTGAAGCATTGACGTAACCTCCTACTCTGTTAAAGCCCGAAATCTGAAGCCCGAAACCGAAAAAATTTCACTTTTTTTGGAAAAAAACTTCGCCGTCCGTCGCTTGAACGCGAGGCAGTATCGATTTTAGAGCCGTTTCGGGCGGGTCTGCTTCCATTATACTATGCCGAACGCGGCTTGTCAATGAATTTGCAGGATTTTTTTAATAAAAATTCATTTATTTGTAGCTTCCGATAAATAAACCGCGCTTTTCGGCGCGGTTTTTGTCACTTTTTTGTGGGAAGGCGATAAGATCGGGAAAGCTCGCGCAACCGCGGGAAATTTTTCCGTCACGCGAGGCGGTCTGCGGCGGCGGGGTCGGGAAAGGAGAGAGCGAAGCTCGGGGATAAAGCAAAAAGCCGCCTCGGGGGAAGAAGGCTCGCCCGAAGCGGCAACTGCCATAAAAATAAAGGGAAGGCTCATAAATTCATATCCCGCTCGCGCATCAGGCGCTCGTCGGGGCTAAGCTCGTCGAGGGGCTTACGGTCGGGGGTCACCGCTTCGCGAAGCTCCGCGTCGCTCATCAAGAGCGGGTTAAAATGGGGATAACCCTTTAGGGGCTTTAACATCTCGTTCTCGGCGTGAAGGCGCTTAAAGACGAGATCGAGCGGGAGGTCGACCACGCATAGGAGAGCCAGCGAGAGGAGGAGCGCGCCGCTCGACCCGCCCGACGCAAAGGACAGCGCCGCCGCGCCCGTCGAGGCGACCGCCGCGCCCGTATAAAATTTTGTCGAATTCTCGATCAAGGCGTTATTCTCGATCATGGTCTCGCCCGCGATAAAGACCCCGAGGAGGATCGCGGCGAAAAAGGCGAGGATCGGGACGCTCGGCTCGCTGTCGGCTTGAGCCGCCATCCAGATCAAGCCCTTAAAGAATTGCATCACCATCGAGAGGAAGATCCCCGCCGCGATCAAGGCGGGCGGACAAAACATCACCGCGCGGATCGCCGCGCGCTTTTTATCGAGCTGTTGTTTATGCTCGTGGCATTGATGAAACATTCGTTCGAGCTTTGGGTCAATGATCATAGGACATTCCTCTTTCCGAAAAAACGCCGAATTTCGCCGACGAAAAGCGTCGGCGAAATCGGGGGATATTCTGTTGCTTCGTTCTGTTTTACAGGCTCTGAGGGTCGGTCGCTCCTTCGGCGTTTACGACCTCGGGGGCGGTCTCGCTCCCGAGGTAATTCGGGAGATCCATCCCCGCCTGTTTAAACAGCTCGTTCATCGGGGGGATCGACTTCATGATCCCGCTGATAAAATCGGCGGTCGAATTTTTCCCGTCCGCGCCCGTCCCGTTGTCCCAGACGGTGATCTTATCGATCTTGATATTCTTGATCGCGTCGACTTGGATACGGACGAGCTCCTCCATCTTATCGGCGATCATGAGCTTCACCGCGTCGTCGGCGCTCCCCGCCGACTGAACGAGGGCGTTCATACCGTCCGCCTGTTTTTGTAAGATCTCTCGCGCGCCGTTCGCTTGGGCTTCCATTTTGGCGAAGATCGCGTCCGCCTCGCCCTTCGCCTTACGGCGCATCACTTCCGCCTCCGCCTCGGCGGCGATCTGAGCCTGTTCCTTGGCGATCTGAGCCTTAACGATGATGTCCGCCTTTTGGGTCGCCATCTCGAGCTCGGCACGTTCGTTCTCGGCGATCTTTTGCGCGGCATAAGCTTCTTCCTTCGCCTTCGCCGCCTGTACCGCCTCCGCCGAGGTCGCGACCTTTAACGCCTCCGCCTCGCGCTCACGTCTCGCGGCGTCCGACTGGGCGATCGCGACGCGGGAATTATTCTCGCCCTCGACGGCGCTGGCGTTCGCCGCCGCGACGCGGATCCTCTGTTCGCGCATGGCGTCCGCCTGACCGATCTCACCGTCGCGCCCCGTCTGAGCGACCGCGATCTTTGCGTCATTCTCCGCCTTGGCGTTCGCCTCCGCCTCGCGGAAGCGGCGGTTTGCCTCGGACTGGGCGACCTCTACCTTCGCGGCGTTCTCGCCCTCGATCGCGCTGGCGTTCGCCGCCGCGACCTGAACGCGCTGATCGCGCTTGGCGTTCGCCTCGCCGATCGCGCCGTCTCTGTCCTTCTCGGCGACGGATTTTTTGGCGTCGTTGATCGCTTTCGCCGCCGCCTCTTTACCGAGCGCCTCGATATAGCCCGACTCGTCGCGGATATCGGTGACGTTTACGTTGATGAGGCGAAGTCCGATCTTACGAAGCTCGATCTCGACGTTATTCGACACCGCGATCAGGAATTTATCGCGGTCGGTATTGATCTCCTCGATGTCCATCGTCGCGATGACGAGACGGAGCTGACCGAAGATAATATCCTTGGCGAGCTCTTGGATCTGTTGGAGACGTAGACCGAGGAGGCGCTCCGCCGCGTTTTGCATCACACCCGGCTCGGTCGAGATCCCGACCGTAAAGCTCGAGGGGACGTCGACGCGGATATTCTGCTTCGAGAGCGCGTTCCTGAGGTCGACGTTGATCGAGATCGGGGTAAGATCCATGTACTGATACGACTGGATAATGGGGACGATAAACGCCGCGCCGCCGTGGATACAGCGGGCGCTCCGCGCTTGACCGCTCTTGTCGCTCCCGACCTTACCGTAGATGACGAGGATCTTATCGGACGGACACTTCCGATAGCGGGATAAGATCCCCGCGATGAGCGCGAAAAGTACCACCACGATGATACAGATCACGATGACGAGCGTTCCTTCAATTTCGTTCGGCATAAGATTTTCCTCCTATAACTGTTTTTATGAAAAAGCCGCGAGGCGGTTTTCCTGTTCGTATTCCTCCGAGAGGGAGGGCTTTGTTTTTTGTTTTTATTTTTTTGGGAAGGCGCGAAGCCGGCGGGCTTCGCCGAAAAAACCGATCATTTTGCGGATTTGTTATTTCGCATCGTCCTCGGCGACGACGCGAATCTCGTTCACGCCGAAGACCGAGACCCCGAACCGCGCGACCGCTTGATCCGCCCGCGCGCGGAAGTCCGCCGCGAGCCTTTTAAAGTCCGCCTCGCCGCCGACCTCCTCGATCAGCCCGCGAAGCGCCGCCTCGAGCGGGTCGGCGAGCATATCCGCGATCTCCTCGGTCGATAGCCCGAAAAAGCTCTCGGCGGCGAGGAGCGCCGTATCGTCGGGCGCGTGGAGCGTAAAGAGCGCGATCGCCTTATAGCGCCGCCCGTCCGGGGCTTTTATATCCTCGGCGCTCGCGTCGGCGGAGAAGGGGGAGCGTTCGAGGTAATAATAGCGGCTTTTTCGCTCGAAAAGGCTCGGCTTCCCCTTCGCGCGGACGATCTCGCCGTCGGCTTTTTTAAAGCGGTAGGAATTAGAGTAGAGGTCGCGCTTGGTCTTTTCGCGACTCCCAAAGACCGCGATACAGACCGCCCCGCCCAGTAGGATCACCAAAAGTGAGAAAACATATGCCGCGTCTAAAGCGTCCATCGTTTTTTCCTTTCATTATAAAATGGTTCAGACCTTCTCAACGACAAGGGTATTCTCGGCGCGGATATCGACGACGCGTACCGCCGTCCCGTCGGAGAGCGTCTCCTCCCCCTCGGTCACCGCGTCAAACTCGACATAGCGTTCGCCGAGCGCGATGTTGACCTTCCCGCGACCGTTACCCGACGCGGGGATCGGGATATAGACCGTTCCCGTCTCGCCGAGATAGTTTTTGATGACGATATTCCCGCTTTGGGCGAGCTTCGCCGAGACCTGGATGATCTTCGCCACGCCGTACATCGCGCCCGCGCCGAGGATAAAGCCGATCAAGAGCGCGATAAAGAGATTTCCGCTCGCCATATAGGCGATGATCCCCGTCCAGGAGAAAACACAGAGGAAGGTCACGATCCCTTGGAAGGTAAAAAGATGCATCGCCCCCATATCCGAGGGATTACCGCCGCCGTCCGTCCCGCCGATGTCCCCGAGGTCGCCCGCGTCGCCGAGGTCGACGCCCCCGTCCGAGAGCTCAAAGCCCGAGGTATCCGAGACGTTTACGTCCGGTCCGCCGTCGCCAAAGCCCGCGATAATAAGGATCGTCTGGATCACGAGGATCAGGGTCGAGGGGATCGAGACACAGTATAAGACTTGAAGGAATACGTCTAAGCCGTCCCACCACTGTACCAGCCATTCCATAATAAGATCCGTCCTTTCCGTTTTATGTAAATTTCATTTACTTAAATTATATCAGATTTTGCGGCGTTGTCAAGACCTTTCGGCGCGAAATTCGCCAACTTTTTTAAAATCGTGAAAGTGCTGTATTGACCCGCCTTTTATTTGTGCAAAACGCCGAAATGGCGAAAAACGGGAAAATTTTTTAAAAAACCACTTGCTTTTTCGGGGAAAACGCTGTACAATAATAGTAAATTTTATTTACGAAAAAGCGCGGGCTCGCCGTGAGGCAGTCCTGCCCTAAAAAAGGAAGCAAAAAAAGAAAGCAAAAACTCGCGATATTTTGGAAAGGAGCGACGGATATGAATTCGGTCGAGCTCGGAAAAAGGATCAAGGAAGCCCGTCTCGCGCGGAAAATGACCCAGGCGGACGTCGTCGGCGATTTTATCACGCGGAACATGTTAAGTCAGATCGAGAGCGGTACCGCCAACCCCTCGGTCAAAACCCTCACCTACCTCGCGAAGGTGCTTCAGCTCCCGGTGAATTACCTCCTCCCCGACGAGCTCGAGACCCCCGACGATTCCCCGAGCGCCGAGTTCGCCGCGCTGATAAGGATCAAAAACGCCTTTAAGCGCGGCGCTTACGCCGACGCGGCGGACGCCGCGAAGCCCTACCTCGCCCCCGACAGCCCCATCGGCGACGAGGCGAACGCCGTCTATGCCGCCGCGAACCTCGAGCTCGCCAAAAAGGAGGAGAACCCCCGCGAAATGCTCGCGCTCGCTAAAGCCGCCGCCGCCGCCGCCGACGTCGGTATCTTTAAAAGCCGTACCGTTAAGATCGCCGCCCTCGTTATGATCGACGAGCTCACCGAATCCCTCCCCCATACCGACGACGGGGAGTAGAGGTACGAGAGAGAATTTAAAGAGATTATAAGAGAGAATTTGAGAGAAAAATTATGTTTAGCGGGGGACTCCGTCCCCCGAACCCCCTGCAAGCCTTTGAAAAGGCTTGACCTAAACTTTTAATATTGCTTTTTGAAGTTTTAGAAAGCGAAAAGTCTGTACGATCAGACGGGTTTATGTGTAATTTTTAACCGCACAGGCTTTAGGCAACACCGCACAATGACCGGCTACGCCTTTGCCGTCCGATTGACAGCCATATTTTCCGCCATATCGCACTGATTTTCTTTGAAAGGCGTCAGCCTTCCTGCATCAAATCAGCACAATCTGACAAAAAATCTGACTGCCACTCGAACGACAATAATTATGCGGTGTAGCCTTTATTTTTATCGTCGTATCCGTAATAATCACGTTTTAAAGCGCCTTATAAGAGAATATTAAGGTAAACCGTAATATTTAGAACCGTAATATTTAGATAAGTACAGGAAAAACTTGTCTAACATTACGGTTTTTGGCGTATAAAGGGCTTATTTAAAGCAATACAGAAGTTTAGGTCAAGCCTTTTCAAAGGCTTGTGGGGTCCGGGGCAAAGCCCCGGCTAAATATACACTTCTCTTTGTTTTCTCTTTTCTCTCTCAAAACATCTCTTAAAATTCTCTTAAATTCTCTCTAAAAAGTCTCTTAATGATCTCGCTTTTGTCTATATTAAACAATTCACGCGGGAAAATTTTTCTTGGTTCTTGGGAAAAAGGTGCTTGATTTTTGCGTCGGGGTGTAGTATAATATCTTCATAGTGGTTTTTTAGCCACTTTTGGGGTGAAAAGTGGTGGTTTTGAACACTTTCCACCGAGTTTTCAACCGTTTTTCGGTTTTTGGGGTGAAAAATTCGGACATCGAACGGTTGAAAAGTTGAAAACATGTTGAAAACCGTTGAAAATTCGGACGGCGCACGATCCGGCTTGAAAGGAGGGACAGACCTTGCTCGAACATTTTTTATGCGGCGAGTTTAAAAGCACGCTCGACGCGAAGGGGAGGATGAACTTCCCGGTAAAGCTCCGCGAAGCGTTCGGTGAAAGCTTTGTGATCGCGAAGACGATCGGCGCGGAGTGTATCAAGGTCTATTCCGCCGGGGACTGGAGCGCGCTCGTGGAAAAGATCAACGCCATGCCCCAGACGAGGACCGCCGATATCCAGCGCTTCCTCTTTGGGAGCGCCTTTGAGATCGAGCCGGACAAACAGGGGCGGATGTTGATCCCCGCGCCGCTCCGCGAGTACGCGGGGTTAAAGACCGAGGTCGTGATCGTCGGGCTATCGGGTCGGGCGGAGATCTGGGACAAGGCGAAATGGGACGAGATGAACGCGGCGCAAAGCGCGGCGGATCTCGCCGAGACGGCGATGGAGCTGGGTATCTAAATGGAATATAAGCATCGTTCGGTATTACTTCTCCCGGCGGTCGAGGGGCTGGCGATCCGCGCCGACGGGGTCTACGCCGACTGTACGGCGGGCGGCGGCGGGCATAGCTTAGAGATCGCGAAACGGCTCGGCGAGGGCGGGCGGCTGTACTGCTTTGACCGCGACCCCGAGGCGATCGCGGCGGCGAAAAAACGTCTCGCGGGCTATTCGCCGGTTTTTATCCGCGAGAATTTTTCCGACGCGAAGGCGGCGCTCTCGGCGCATGGTGTGTTCGCGCTCGACGGCGCGCTCCTCGACCTCGGGGTCTCGTCGTATCAGCTCGACAATCCCGCGCGGGGGTTCTCCTTCCACGAGGACGCGCCGCTCGATATGCGGATGAGCGGAGAGGGGCTGAGCGCCCGCGACGTCGTGAATGAATACGAGGGGGAGGCGCTCGAGCGGATCTTATTCGACTATGGCGAGGAGAAATACGCGCGGGGGATCGTCAAGGGGATCTTAGCCGCGCGGGAAAAAGCGCCGATCGAGACGACGGGCGAGCTCGCCGAGATCATCAAAAATAACGTCCCCCTAAAGGTTCGTCGGGAAAAAAATCCCTGTCGTAAGACCTTCCAAGCGATCCGTATCGAGGTAAACCGCGAGCTTGACGCGCTCGAGACGGCGCTCGGCGATCTTTTTGACCTCTTAAAGCCGGGCGGGCGGATCGCGGTCATCACCTTTCATTCCCTCGAGGATCGGATCGTAAAGCTCCGATTTCGCTCGTTTTGTGAAGGGTGCGTATGCCCGAAGGACTTCCCCGTCTGTGTCTGTGGGAAAAAGCCGCGAGCCCTCGCCGTGACGAGGAAGCCAATCGTCCCCGACGAGGACGAGCTGAGCGAAAACCCGAGGAGCCGAAGCGCGAAGCTCAGGATCATAGAGAAAATCTAAGAATGACATAACCGAGAGGGCGGAAAAAGCCACCCTTCATAAAGTAAAATAAAATATAGGAAAAGCAAAAGCGAAGAAACATAAAAAACGGAAGTAAAAGAGGAAGGACAGTTTCAATGTACGACGATCGCACAAATTTAGCCTATGACCTCGAGCTTTTTGAGGTCGACGAGGAGGAACAGCGGCGTAAAGCGCAAAAGCGCGCCGAAAAAAACAAGATCAAGATGACGAAAAAAAAGGCGGTCGCCCGTAACGGGAGCGTCTTTATGGCGGTCGCGTCGATCGCGCTCGTCGTCGTCGTCGCGTTCGCGATCCTTTACAGTAAGGTCCAGCTCTCGGAATATACCGTACTCATCAGCGAGGCGAAGACCGAGCTCCAGCTCGCGGAGCGCGAGAACCGCCGACTAAACGCCGAGCTCGACAGTATGGTCACGCTCGAGAACGTCGAAAAGATCGCCTCGGAGGAGCTGGGATTACAAAAGACCGAGGGGTCTCAGATCATTTTTGTCACAAAGAATATCGAGGAAATGGCGCAGGTCGCCGAGGGAACGTCGAATATTTTCCTGTCGATCCGGGACTGGTTCTATAACGTTCTGGAATATCTCGGCTTTTAAAGAAATATATTGTAATACGGGCGTGTCCGATGACCAGAGCCGAGCCGCTTTCGCTGGGCGGGAGCCGGAGATCACCGCCCGTATTCTTTTCGTAAATTGTTTAAAGAAGGGAGCGATAAGCGTATGGCGCGTAAAAAAATGCCCGACAGCGTAAACAGTACGCCGATCGTCGCGCCGACCGGGAAGATGCGGCGGCGGATGTTTTATATCATCTTTGTCGCGATCCTTGTTTTCGCGGGATATATCAGCTATGTTTTATATCAGACGGCGGTCGCCAAGTCGGAGTATTACCGCGCCCGCGCGAACGCCCAACAGCTCACGCGCTATACGCTCAGCGCGAACAGGGGGACGATCTATGACCGAAACGGGAAGATCTTAGCCCAAAGCACGACGGTATGGGACGTCGTTATCAACCCCCAGCAGATCCGTAAATTTGACAGCGAGACGAGGGACGAAAAGGGGAACGTCATCGACGCGGGCTCGCGCGACGACGACGGCGACGGCGTCCCCGACGGGAACGTCCTCACCGCCGACGGACGGCGGCGGGTCGAGGAGATCGCCGAGGGGATCGCCGAGATCACGGGGACGGACTATGAGACCCTCATCGATCGGATCGAGAACGACCCCAACCAGTATTACGTCGTCAAGCGTAAGGTCGACAGCGCGACGAAGGACGCCCTACTCGACTTTATCGCGGAGAACGGGCTCAACCAGTACTCGATCCCGCTCATGGAGAACAGTAAGCGGTATTACCCAAACGATAACTTAGCGGCGAGCGTGATCGGCTTCACAAATTACGACAACGACGGCGTATACGGCTTAGAGGCGTATTACGACGATTATCTAAAGGGCGTCGACGGTCTCGTCGTGATGGCGAAGGATTCCTACGGGAACGCCATGCCCTATGACTATGAGAACCGCCACGAGGCGAGCGACGGGAACAGTCTCATTTTAACGATCGACGAGGTCGTCCAGCATTATCTCGAAAAAAACCTCGAAATGGCGCTCACACAGTACGGCGTCGCCAACCGCGCGGCGGGGATCATCATGAACGCCAAGACGGGGGCGATCGTCGCGATGGCTACCGCGCCGAGCTTTGACCTCAATAACCCCTCGACCCTCTCGGACTATGACCGTCAACAGCTTATCGATTTAGAGGAGGAGCTGATCCTCGACTACGCCGCCGGGTCGATGACCGATCAGGACGCGATCCGCGAGCTGATCGATAACGAACTCGAGGAGACCGAGGCGGCGATGCGCGAAAAGCAATGGAACAACAAGGCGATCTCCGAGCTGTACTTCCCCGGGTCGGTCTTTAAGGACATCACCTGCGCCGCCGCGCTCGAGGAGGAGGTCATCAGCCTTAACTCGACCTTTGACTGCTTTTATGTCAAAAAGGTCGCCGACCGCGAGTTTCACTGTCACCTCACCTCGGGACACGGGGCGGGACAAAGCCTCCAGGACGCTTTCGCCGCCTCCTGTAACCCCGCGTTTATCGAGATCGGTCTGAGGCTCGGGTCAAAGCTTTTCACCAGCTACTTTGAGGCTTTCGGCTTTACGGAAAAGACGGGAATCGACCTCCCCGGCGAGTCGTTGCCGCTTTATGTCCCCTATGAGAGGATGGGACAGGTAGAACTGGCGTCCTCCGCCTTCGGTCAGACGAATAAGATCACGCCGCTCCAGATGATCTGCGCCTTCGCGGCGACGATCAACGGCGGCTATCTCGTGACCCCCCACGTCGTCGATAAGATCGTCGACAGCGACGGGAACGTCGTAAAGACGGCGGACGCGCCGATCAAGCGTCAGGTCATCAGCGAGGAGACCTCCGCGATGATGCGCGAGCTGACCGAGAATATCGTTATCAAAAACGGCGGATCGAACGCCAAGATCCCGGGCTTTAGGATCGGGGGGAAGTCGGGAACGTCTCAAAAGCTCGACCTTTACGGCGAGTACAATATGCGCTATGTCGGCTCTTTTTGCGGCTTTACGCCCGCGAACGACCCCGAGTACATCATGCTCGTTATGGTCGACGAGCCGCTCGGCGGGAAATATTACGGGAGTATGGTCGCCGCGCCGGTCGTCTCGGCGGTATTCAGCGAATCGCTCGAATATCTCGGCGTTTATCCCCAGTATACGGCGGAGGAGCTGGAGCTTCAAAACACGACCGTCCCCTACGTCTATAATTTTGAATTACTCGACGCGATCACGTCGATCAACGAGCGCGGCTTAAAATATGAGATCATCGGCGACGAAAACGGCGGGAAGGTCAGCCACACCGTCCCTGCGGCGGCGCTCCAGATCCCGCGAAACGGTACGGTCGTCATCTATATGGAGGGGGCGGGAGAAAAGACCGCGCTCGTTCCCTATCTTATCGGGAAGACGGTCGAGGAGGTCAACCGCGAGCTCACCAACGCGGGGCTAAACGTCTCGCTCAGCGGCGGCGCGATCAATAACGCCGAGGCGAAGGCGTCGCTCCAGTCGGTCGAGGCGGGCTCGCTCGTAAGCCTCGGTACGGTCGTCGAGGTCACCTTCCTCGTCGACGAGGGCGAGGGCGGTTAAGACGCGGAGAGAGAAGTAAGAGAAATAAAGAGAGATAAAGAGAAACAAAGAGAAACGAGAATGTAAAAGAAAAAATTCGAGGAGTATAGGCGGGGGCTTCGCCCCCGAAACCCCCACCAAAGGAAATAATTTCCTTTGGAATCCTTTATACCCATTACAGGTCTTACGAATTTCACCCTTGCGGCTGTAAGGTCGGGAGTTTTGTTGAGACCGGCGTGGAGCATGCGGGGAAATCCGCTCCTGTTCTAAAATAAGCATAAGCGGGATTTTTTACGCCCATTACAAGTCTTACGAATTTTGCCCTTGCGGCTGTAAGGTCGGGAGCTTTGTTGAGACCGGCGTGGGGTTCGCGGGGGAGTAAGGGCGGGGTCGAGACCGCGCAAAGCGTGCCGGACGGCACTCCTTCCCAAAAAAATAAAAAAAAACAGATCGGAACGAAGCAACGAAAGGGGGGCGGCTCGATGAGGCTATACGATATTGTCGCCGAGGAGGAGCGCGGGGACTGTCCCGACGGCGAGATCGGGTCGATCACCGACGACACCCGCGCCCTTCGTAAAAACGACGTTTTTATCGCCATTACGGGGAAAAATTTCGACGGTCACGCGGCTTGCGCCGAAATGATCGAAAAGGGCGCGGCGGCGGTCGTCGTCGAGCGCGACCTCGGCTTATCGCGTCAGATCGTCGTCAAGAATACGCGGAAGTTTTATACGACCCTCGCCTCGCGCTATTACGGCGAGCCGACGAAGCGCCTCAAGCTCATCGCCGTCACCGGGACGAACGGTAAGACCACCACCGCGAGTATGATCCGCCGCCTTTTAAACGCGGCGGGTCGCCCCTCGGGCTATATCGGGACGGCGGAATATGACGTATACGGGAAGATATACCCGACCCGCCTCACGACGCCCTATCAGCCCGAGCTTTATCGTCTCTTCCGCGAAATGGCGGATAACGGGGCGCAGTACTGCGTCATGGAGGCGTCGTCTCAAGCGCTCTCTCAATACCGCGTCTACGGCGAGCGATTTGTCTGCGGCGTATTCACGAACCTGACCCAAGACCACCTCGACTGGCACGGGACGATGGAGAATTATTATAAGGCAAAAAGATCGCTCTTTTACGCCTGTGAGAGCGCGGTGATCTTTACCGACGACCCCTACGGCGCGCGGCTCTATAAAGAGCTGAGCGCCTCGGGCGGGGGCGAGGGGCGCGACCGACCCGCGCGGCTCGTCTCGGTCAGTACGACCGAGCCGGCGGATCTTTTCAGCGTCAATATCAAGCTCCGCGCGGGCGGCTCATCCTATTGGCTCTGTTCGAGAGAGGACGAACAGTCTTACCCGATCGAGCTTCCGTCCCCCGGGCGATTCAATGTCGAAAATTCGCTTTGCGCCGCCGCCGCCTGTCGCGCGGCGGGAATGACGATCCGCGAGACGGCGGAGGCGTTTCGCGCTGTGACGGGGGTACGCGGACGGGCGGAGGTGCTTTATGACGGGGCGTATACCGTGATCTGTGACTACGCCCATACGGCGGACGCGCTCGAGAAGATCCTATCGGCGATGAAGGGCTTCACAAAAGGGAAGATGATCGTCGTCTTCGGCGCGGCGGGCGAGCGCGACGCGGGGAAGCGTAAGGACATGGGCGCGACGGTCGCGCGGTACGCCGACCTCGCCGTCGTGACCTCGGATAACCCGCGCTTTGAGAGCCCCGAGCGGATCATCGAAATGGTCATGGAGGGCTTCGCCGACGCGCTCTGTGAGGCTGTCCCGATCACGGATCGGCGCGAGGCGATCGAATACGCCGTCGCGCGGGCGGAGGCGGGCGACGTCCTCCTACTATGCGGTAAGGGTCACGAGGATTATCAGGTGATCGGGGACGATTATCGACCGTTCAGCGAGCGTGAGGTCATCGCCGAGCTTTGCGGCGGCTCTTGATCATATTTTTGCTTTTTTATTTATGGAAGGACTACGGGCGGGAGGGCTATGAGATGCTTTGGATCATTTTAATCACGGCGGCGGTCGCGCTGATCGCGACGGCGCTCCTCGGGTTCGCGGCTGTCCCGATGCTGAGAAAGCTCAAATTCGGTCAGACGATCCTCGACATCGGTCCCGCGTGGCATAAAAAGACGAAACAGGGGACGCCGACGATGGGCGGAGTCTTTTTTATCCCCGGGGTCGCGGCGGCGTTCGCGGCGGGGATCGGTATGCTCGCGGCGACGGGGCGGATCTCGCTCGAACAGACGGAGGCGATGAATTATATCAACGCCGTCTCGGGGCTGATCATGGCGCTCCTTTTCGGCGCGATCGGGTTTATCGACGATTTCACCAAGATAAGGCGGAAACAGAACGAGGGGCTGACCCCGTCTCAAAAGATCGTCTTACAGGTCCTCGTGATCGCGGCGTATTTCACCGTCCGTATCCTCGCGGGGAATACGTCGACGGTCGTCCGCCTCCCGTTTATCGGGGCGCTCGATCTTTGGTATTTTTATTATATCCTCGTGGGGCTCGCGATCCTCTATCTCGTGAACGCGGTCAACCTCACCGACGGGATCGACGGGCTATGTACGAGTGTGACCTTTGTCTACTGCGCGGCGTTTATCGTGATCACGGCGATGTTAAACGCGGTCGGGCTGACGATCCTCGCGGCGGCGGCGGCGGGGGGCTGTATCGGCTTCCTTATCTGGAACGCCCACCCCGCGAAGGTCTTTATGGGGGATACGGGTTCGCTCTTTTTTGGCGGGGTCGTCGTCGCGCTCGGGATCGGCGCGAACGCCGAGGTCTTAATGGTGATCGCGGCGGCGGTCTATATTTGGGAAGCGCTCACCGTCCTGATCCAGACGACGTATTTTAAGATCACGCACGGGAAGCGGCTCTTTAAAATGACCCCGATCCACCACAGCTTTGAGATGAGGGGCTGGAAGGAGGGGAAGATCGTCGCGGTCTTTTCGCTCCTCGGGCTTTTGGCGGGGGCGGTCGCCGTCCTCTTGGCGAAGGGACTTTAATGGGGTAAGGAAAACACGGGGAAAGGAGAGAAAACGGCTATGACAAATTTAACGGAGCAGCAAAGACGGCGCGTAACGGCGAACACGGGAAGGAGCGCTCCCGCGCGCAACGCCGTACCCTTTCGGGGGGCGGGCGGCGGTTCGTCGAACCGCACATCAAATCGCTCGTCGAACCGCGCGGCGCGAAGCGCCGCGCAGGCGCAGAGCGCGCCGAAAAAGAACGGCGCGAACCTGAGACGGTTCGTCAATTTCTCGATCCCTCAGCGGTTCGATTTCTCGTTTTTTCTGATCGTTTTGATTCTCCTCGCTTTTGGGCTGATCATGCTTTTTTCGGCGACGTATGCCTCGGCGAACCACAGCTATGGGGACAGCCTCTACTTTGTAAAGCGCCAGCTTATCTTCGCGGGGATCGGCTTTATCGCGATGATCGTCCTCTCGTTTATCGACTATCATTTTTTCGCCCAGCGCGTCATTCTTTCCGCCGCGATGATCGGTAGCGCGACGCTGATGCTCCTCGTCCGCTTTATGGGGACGACGCTCGGCGGCGCGGAGCGCTGGCTCGTTATCGGGGGTATCCAGTTCCAACCCTCGGAAATTTTAAAATTCGTCACGATCATGATGATCGCCGAATATATGCAACGAAATTACGACAAGCTCGGGGACTTTAGGAACGGGTTTTTCCCGATCCTCCTTAGGATCGGGATCTCCTGTGGGCTGGTCATCTTACAGCCGCATATCTCCTGTACGGTCATCATCTTTGTGATCTCGCTTTGTATGCTCTGTATCGGCGGGGCGAAGGCGACGCATCTTTGGATCGTCGTCGGGCTTCTCGCGGCGGGGGTCGTCCTCGTTGTGTGGATCTTCCCGCTGATGGGCTATGACTATATCACGACGCGGTTTTTGAGCTTTCGCGACCCGGAGGCGGATATCCTCGATAAGACCTTCCAGACCTATCAGTCGCTCGTCACGATCGGCTCGGGCGGACTTTTCGGGCTGGGGCTGGGTAACTCGCGCGGGAAGTACGGCTATCTCCCCGTCGTCGAGAACGACTTTATCTTCTCGGTCATCTGTGAGGAGCTCGGGTATGTCGGGGCGATCCTCGTGATCCTTTTATTTATCATCTTCGTCGTCCGTGGGTTTTATATCGCCTCCTCCGCGCCCGATAAATTCGGTATGCTCCTTTGCGCGGGGATCGTGATCCAGATCGGGCTTCAGGCGCTCTTAAATATCGCCGTCGTCTCGAACGCCGCGCCGAATACGGGGATCTCACTCCCCTTTATCAGCTATGGGGGTACGGCGCTCATCATGCAGATGGCGGAAATGGGGATCGTACTCAATATCTCGCGGAAGGCGGTGCTCCAGTAAGAAAAAAGCTTCACCCGCCAAAGGTCTTCGCCGAAGAAAGGGTCGTAATATGAAAGTCGTTTTAGCTGCGGGCGGTACCGCGGGACACATCAATCCCGCGCTCGCGATCGCGGATAAGATCAAAGAGATCTTCCCCGAGAGCGAGATCCTTTTCGTCGGGACGCCGAACGGAATGGAGGCGTCGCTCGTCAAAAAGGCGGGTTATCCCTTCCGCGCCTTTCGGATGGAGGGGCTTCAGCGTAAGCTCTCCGTCCACGACATGCTCCGTAACGTCGAGGCGGCGTTTCACTATCTCACCGCGCGGTCAAACGCCGCGAAGCTCTTAAAGGAATTTCGCCCCGACGTCGTCGTCGGGACGGGCGGCTATGTCTCCGCGCCGATCCTACTGAGCGCGGCGAAGCTCGGGATCAGGACGGCGACCCACGAGAGCAATTCGCTCCCCGGGGTCGCGACGCGCCTCCTCGCCAAGCACGCGGACTGTGTCTTCGTCGTCGATCGCGCGGCGAAAGAACGCCTTCCCAAAAGCAATAACGTCATCATCACGGGGAATCCGCTCAGGACGAATATCCCGATCGAGGATCGGGCGGCGGCGCGAAAGCGCCTCGGGCTATCCGACGGGCTGACGATCCTGTCATTCGGCGGCAGTCTCGGCGCGAATAAGATCACCGAGTCGGTCGCGGCGCTCTTAAAATGGGAGAGCGAGACGGGCGGGATCAACCATATCCACGGCTATGGCGGGAACGGGCGCGAGGTCTTTGACGCGCTCTTAAAAAAAGAAGGCGTGACCCCGACGAGCCGTATGATCCTACGCGAGTATATCGATAATATGTATACCTGTATGTGCGCGGCGGACGTCGTGATCTCGCGCGCGGGGGCGATGACCCTCACCGAGCTCAAGGCGATCGGGCGCGCGTCGATCCTGATCCCCTTCCCCAAAGCGGCGGAAAATCATCAGTATTATAACGCCCTCTCGCTCGCGGAGGAAAAAGCCGCCGTCCTCATCGAGGATAAAGACCTCGACGCCGCGAAGCTCATCGCGCTCGTCGACGGATTTTTAAAAGACCCCGAGCGGCTCGGCGAAATGGAAAAAAACGCCGCGCGGCTCGCGACCCTAAACGCGGCGGACACGATCGTAAGTAAGCTCATCGACCTTACGCGATAAAGGCGAGATTTCACAAAAAACACCTTTCCCGCATAAAGTAAGAAAAAGAAAACACGGGAAAGGGTGAAGATCATATGTCGGCACGGCAAAAGATCGTCGTACAGGGCGGGAGGCGGATCGAGGGCGAGATCCCCGTCCAAGGGGCTAAAAACAGCGCCCTACCGATCCTCGCCGCCGCCGTCCTCGTCGGGGGCGAGACGACGCTTTATAACTGCCCCCGACTGACGGACTGTGACGCGGCGCTCAGGATCTTAGCGTCGCTCGGCTGTGGCTGTCGCCGCGAGGGCGGCTCGGTCACGATCAATTCCTCGGCGCTGACGGGGACGTCGATCTCGGATACGCTCATGCGCGAGATGCGCTCGTCGATCATCTTTATGGGCGCTTTGATCGGGCGGGCGCGTCAATGCCGTTTAAGCTTCCCGGGCGGCTGTGAGATCGGGGCGAGACCGATCGACTTTCACCTCGCGGCGTTTCGGCGAATGGGCGCGGTCGTCCGCGAGGAGCATGGGTATTTAAACTGTACGGCGGATAAGCTCGTCGGGGCGCGGATCACGCTACCGCTCCCCTCGGTCGGCGCGACGGAGAATATCCTACTCGCGGCGATCCTCGCCGAGGGGACGACCGAGATCCATAACGCCGCGCGAGAGCCCGAGATCGCCGACCTGTCGCGCTTTCTTAAAAAATGCGGCGCTAAGATCGCGGGCGCGGGGACGGGGACGATCACGGTCGAGGGCGTAAAGCGGCTTCACGGGTGTGACTATACGATCATGCCCGATCGGATCGCGGCGGCGACCTATCTCTGTTGTGGGGCGGCGACGCGCGGCGAGCTGATGCTGACGAAGGCGGACCCCGGCTCGATGGAGCCGATCCTCTCGACCCTCGAACAGATCGGGTGCAGTATTTACAGCTTTGGCGAGGACTGTATCTATCTCAACGCGAGGAAGCGCCTAAAAGCGCCGCCGATGATCCGGACGGCGGTACATCCCGGCTTCCCGACCGACGCACAGCCCGCCTTAATGGCGCTTTGTACGACCCTCCCCGGGACGTCGATCTTCGTCGAGACGGTCTTTGAGAACCGCTATCGCCACGTCGCCGAGCTGACGCGGCTCGGGGCGCGGATCAATGTCGAGGGTCGGGTCGCGGTCGTCGAGGGGGTCGAGCGCCTGTCGGGCGCGGAGCTCGAGGCGACCGACCTTCGCGGCGGGGCGGCGCTCGTCACGGCGGGACTTTTCGCCGAGGGGACGACAAAGATCGGGAAGACCTGTTATATCTATCGCGGATATGAGGAGCTCGAGGCGCGGCTGAGGAGCGTCGGCGCGGAGATCCGAACGGAGAACGGGTAAAATGTTTTCTTGATTTTTTTGGGAAGGCGTTCTCCCCCTCGGGTCAAGTTCGGGCGGGGAGGTCGCGGTGTCGTCTTAAAATCATCGTTACAATTTATGCGGCGGGGAACGGAAAAAGAACGGAAGGGGTGAAGCGCGATGCCCGAATTTCATCGGCTCAATAAGACAAAGACGACCGAGATCAGTAAGGAGGAGTTAAACGAACGCCTTCGCGACGAGGTAAAGCGCTCCGCCGTGAAAAAGAAAAAGCCGGCGCAAAACACCAAGCGTCAACAAAAGCTCTCGGAACAGACGAAAAAACAGATGCCGCCCCAAAGCCCCGTCCGTAAACAGCGCGAGGAGGAGCGTAAGCGCCGCGAAAAACAGGCGGAGAAGGAGAAGAAAAAAAAGCGCCGCCGGGGGAGCTATATCATTTATTATATCCTCCTCGGGATCGTCGCGGCGATCATTTTCGCGATCCTGTCGGTGACGGTACTCTTTAACGCGGAGGGGATCATCGTCGAGGGCGAGACGATCTATAGCGACGAGGCGATCATCGAGGCGAGCGGGCTGAGCGGGGACGAGAACCTCGTCCGCCTCAATCTCTCGGGGATCGATCGGCGGATCACCGACGCGCTCGTGAGCCTCGACAGCGCGGTCGTGACGAAGCAATTCCCGAACGCGATCAAGATCACGGTCACGCCCGCCGAGCCGATGGCGAACTTTTATTACGCGGGTAAAAACTATGTCATCTCTCACGTCGGGCGGGTCATGCAGATCGAGAGCGACGCGGCGGACTGTATGGAGGTCGTCGGCTATCGACCGGGCGAGAGCGTCGTCGTCGGCGACTATATCACCGCCGCCGACCCCGAACAGGACGATATGGTAAGGACGATCAACGCCGCGATCGAGAAGCTCGAGTTTCCCGAGGTGACGCGGCTCGACATCACCGACCCGCTCTCGATCACGATCACCTATGAGGACCGCGTCGTGATCCGCCTCGGGAATATCCTCTCGATCGAGGAAAAGCTCACCATGGCGAAGGAGGTCATCGAGCGCTATCTCGAGCCGGGGGCGCGTGTCTCGCTCGACGTAACGAGCGCCGAACAGGTCGTTCAGCGCCCGCTCACCTCGCCGCTCCCCGAGACCGCGCCCGTCTCGGAGGCGACGGAGGACGACCCCGACGCGGCGGTCGAGCCGGACGGGACAGAGCCGGAGGAGGGGGCGCTTGACGAGTAGGAGAAAAAGCGCACGCCTTCCCTAAAAAACATCGTCTTAAGATCCGCTAAAATTCGCCGTCGGAGAAAAAAGTCCGCCGAAACGATTACTTTTTTTAAAAAAAGTATTGAAATTTCGGGGGAAATCTGTTACAATAGAAAATGAGATAAACTGTACCGTCGTCGGCGAGCGTCGGAGCGGTACCGATGGATCAAAATCGGGAGGTAAAAAACGTTGGCTATTGAAATTGATGAGGAGGGCTTCGCGGTAGAGAGCGAGGAGCCGGAATTTGACCATCTCGACGAGAGCGCCGTCTATAATATTGAGATCAAGGTATTCGGCGTCGGGGGCGGCGGCTGTAACGCGGTAGAGAATATGGCGAAGAAGGGTCTTCGCGATAAGGGCGCGAAGGACGTGAGCGACGACGACGTAAATATCGAGTTCGTCGCGGTCAATACCGACGTTGCCGCGTTAAAGGATAAGGATAAAACGCTGATGAGACGCGTCCAGATCGGGCGGAAATGCGCCAAGGGGCGCGGCGCGGGCGGTCGCCCCGAG
>JAMPCH010000017.1 GCA_023666265.1 Roseburia sp. | reverse complement strand
CGCCTCTTTCTTTACTTCTATGCTTTTATTATACCACAGTAATGCGAAAAAGTCCGGTGAAAACCGGACTTTTTCGATAGGTTGCGGTATCCGAGATCTCTCGGATACCGATTTTCTGCTAAAAAACAGATTTACCTTCTAATCTTCTTCAGACCTTTTCCCTTTTTTTCGACAAATCTTCGTTTTGCCGAAAAAAACAAAAGCGCCGAAAACCGCTTTATTATCGGCTTTTCGGCGCTTACCCTTCTCATCATTTCACATTTTGAAAAAAATTTTTTATAGATTATTCCCGTTTTTTTGAAAAAAAGATTGAAAAATCCCCAAAAGCGTGCTAAAATATAAACGTACCGACAAGAATCGATATATACACATGGCGTCTCCCGTAAGCCGTCCTCCCCATGTAGTATAGATCGGCGCTTATCGTGTGTTAGAGAAAGAAGAATATAACAATCGAGGAAGTCTACCCCCGACGCAGGAACAGCGTCGGGGGTAGACTCGTATTAAATGACGCTATTGGACAAAATCCCTAAAAAACGATCTCCGAGACGTCATCGTTGATACGATAACACATCTCATCGTGTACGTTCACATCCTTCGCGATCTGATCCGGCATAAGGCGCAGGTATTTTACCTCCGCGTTCGCGAGTAAAGCTCCGCCGCGATCAAACAGCTCGGAACGAATGGTGATAAATTTTGTGCTGTCGCGTTCGACGATTCCCCGCCCGATCAAGGCTTCATTATACGGAACAGGCTTCCGAAACTTTACCGTGAGCGAAAACGTTACGCCGAAATCATCCTCCGAATTTTTCGCCCATATCGCGCGAAGCCCCATTTCGTCAAGCATCGTCGAGATCAGCCCGCCGTGGACGCGCTGTGGGAAGCTCTGATGCTCCGTCCGAAACATAAACGGCGTCATAACGCTCCCGTCCTCCATGGTGTAAAACTGCGCCCGCAGTCCTTCGCGATTGTCCATCCCGCAAATAAAGCACATTCTGCTGTTGCTCTGTTTTTGAACGACCTTCATTTTACCGCACCTCCGATTTTTCATCGACCTTATCCGAGCTTCTGCCCCTTCTTTTCGGAATTGATCTGCATTTCCTCAAAATTCTCCTTTCCGTGTCGGGTCAGGTATAAATTTACACAAAGCCCGATCAAGATCGGGAGGTAGAAGGTCAAGAAACGCCAAACAAAGGTCGAAAATCCCGTGTAATTTCCAAAAATACCGCCGAAAAAAGCGGCGTAGCTCCCCTCCGCCGCGCCGAGCGCACCGGGAAGCGGAACAAACGAGGAAATCATCAATACAAACGACTGACAGGCGATGATCGTAAAGAGATCCGTTTCGTTTAACCCGAAACCGAGATAAATAACATAAGTGATACTGAAATACAAAAAAAGCTGTAACAGCGTAAAGCCGCACATTTTTAGGATCAAAAGCGGCTTACTTTTAATAAAAAGAAAGTGACCGTAATATTGATCTAAGACTTGATCCACGGCGGCGATCTTTTCGTCGGGATCTTTAAAGATCCTGAGCTTCCCGAGTAAGAGTACTGCCCCGTGAGCGAGCTTCGTCGTCGGCTTCCGAAAGAAGGAGACCATAAATAAAAGGAGAATGACCGCCGTATTGATAATAAACCCAATGACGACCAATACGGTCAGACCCCGAAACTCGCCTTCCCGAAACATCGGGAGCTTAAAGATCAAAAAAACGATCGAATAAAGGGTCAGAACGAACTGATACACGATAAAACGGGAAACGAGCGCAGTCATCGCCGCACTCAGCGGAACACCGCGCTTTACGTAATAATACGCCTGCATCGGCTGTCCGCCGGAAGCGAAGGGCGTAATACAGTTAAAATACTGCCCGATGATCGTGACGAAAAGCGAATCGCGAAAGCGCGTCTCGGGCGCGATGCTTTTTACCGAGGCATGAAGCGTCATCGCCTCAAACACCCAGTACCCGACAATACACAACACGGCGATCAATAAAAAGCCGACATTGACGGTCGTGATCGAGCGGACAAGATTATCGACGCCGTCAAAACAAAAAATATATAAAAGCATAACGACAAAGGCAAAGCCGCAAATGATCAGGTTCAACTTGTTGTTTTTCTTCTTCATGTTTGTCCTCCGCGATCAGCCGTATCGGCGTACCTTTATAGTATAGCGTATTTTTACGGATTTGTCAATCCCGTCATTTTCGGCCGCGCCGCCGTCCGCTCAAAGCTTACCGTCTTCTCCCGCCGCCGCCGTGTCTCCCACCGCTGCTCGAGCGGTGAGAGGATGAGCGGGAATGGGAATGAGAATGTGACCCGCTGCCGCTCGTGGTTTGCGTCGTTACATAGGTACGTAGGAACGTATCCGCTTCCTTTTCAAAAACGAGCGAATTTTTTAGGAGATATTGACTCGCCCCTTTACGCGCCTGTACAGAATAACTTTTTTTGACCGTTTCCACAAAAAGAAGGATCGCGACCGCCACGATCCCCATAAACACAAAGATCACAAAAAGGGTCGAGAAATCGAGATAAAGGGACATCGTCCCCGAAAAAGCGGGATCGCTATGCCCTGTTCCGTAATACGAGACGGAACTGCAAAAACCGGTACCCGCTTTATAATAATCGCCCTGTTTCAGCCAATCATAAAAATCGTCAAAGACCCGCTCGATCCGCGCGTCGGTAAAGATCTCGATACAGCGCCCGCTCGTCGAGATCCAATCGAGCTTTGTGTCGTTATTGACCAATAAAAGGATCGCGTCTGTGTCCATTCCGCAAAGCGCTTCACAGTACAGATCCGCGTAATCCATTACCTGCGCGTCGGTATTCGCGCCGCCGACGTCGCCCGAATAAACGATACAAACGCTAAATCCGACACGATCGACGGTATCGCGAAGTAAGGAGAAAAGCTGACCCTCCTCCGACTCCGTCAGAGAATGATCGAGATCGTGGAGCGCCGCGATACCGCCGTCCCGCTGTTCCGAATAACAGCCGGAGGCATCGGCGAAAGCGCTTACCGTGCCGAAGATCAATGTACATACCACCGACAGGAAAATCGCTAATTTCTTCATAATGCGCCTCCAAAGAATAAAAGTCCCGCCAGTAGCGCGAGGATCGCGGCGCCCGCCGCGCATAGCCCGAGCTTTAGCTTATTGATCGGCAGTCTCCCACTGAACTTCCCGGTCTGACCGTTCATCGCATAACAATAAAGCTGATCCTTATAAAAATAGGACAAAAACCAGACCGGGAGAAGCGCGTATGTCCAGTTTACCCCGTTTATCTTAAATTCGCTCTTGACGATCTTAAATGAGGAGTACCCCGTCGCCGAGGCTTTAAAACAGGAGATCGCCTCCTCGCGTACCCGTTGCTCGATCCGGGGAAAGACCGCTTCCTTCCCAACGTCGTATTTTTCCGCGTTATGCCCCGAGAGATAGGACATATCAAAATCGATCAGCTTTGAATAATCAAACGGCTCGATATTTTCCATTAAGAGATCGGCGGCGTGCGTCGAGCCGTCTGCGGGTACGCCCCGACAGATCAGGCTTCCCTGACGCTCCACGAGATATTCCCGATGCGTGGTCGTGACGGTGTCTCCGTGACGGATGGAAGAGGTCTTCGTCGCGATCGCCTCGAGCGTCCCCTCCACACAACAGTCCGCCAGCCAAAACGGGACATAAACCCCCTTCATTTCGGCTAAAACGCGATCGCTTTTAAAAGCCTTCGGAACAAAAAAACGCTTCCCGCTCCATTCCTTAAAAGCCGTCTCCGCCTGTTCCCGCGTTTTTACAAACGGGATCAGCTTATTCGGTCGAAACTGTCCCGATAGCTTCCCGGCGAGGATAACGGGGCTGTTACAGTAATGGCAATGCAGAGAAACGGTACTTTCGCTGTCGGAAAAGATCCCCGCGCCACAGGAAGGACAGCTGTATAGAACGTTCAGCTTTTCCCAATCCTCTCCCCGCTTTTTTGCGAGCTCCTTTTCTTCCTCGGTAAAGCGTTCGCTGTCCGTAAGCTCGTCGTCGGTGAAGCGCTGATCGAGCTCCGTCTTTTCAAATGCCGAGCCGCAGTAGTGACAGACAAAATTTTGCGTCAATGCGTCAAATTCGAGCGACGCGCCGCAGGCGGGGCATTTATAGGCTACCGATTTGATTTCCATCCGATGTTATCCTTTCGATTGTCGCGGTCATTACCCGAGCAGTCCCGCTTTTTTTATCGCCTCTAAGATCGACTTCTCGAGCTCGTTTTCATAGCCCAGCTCCTCGACCGTTCGCTTCACGGCGGCGTTTCGTTCTCTTTCGTCCTTACGGATCGTTATTTTTCGATAAAGTATCCCGCGTTCGATATTATAGATCGGGGAATTTAGCCGGTTCGCCAGTTCATTCAGCTGACCAAGCCCACAGGGCATCGTCCCGAAGATCTCGAGATAGATCGAGCTGGCGCGACAGATCCCCATGATCACCTCTTTCGGCATATAGGTTCGGCTCAAAATATGCGAATCGATATAATAGCTCTCGAGCGAGGCATATCGATAATCCCGCCCGAACGAAAGCGTGATCGCGTCCGCCCCCGCGTCTCTCGCGTCGATCGCGCCGACACAGCCCGCTAACCCCCTGTTTAAAGGACAAATGTCGATCGCTTGGGCAAATTCGCTCCGAAACCATCGGATCAATCTTTTCATCTTCCCGTTCTCAACGGAAAAAAAGCCGGTAAGCCGTATCACGGATATGTAGCGGAGAACTCCCGAATATTTTAAACGGAGGAGGATCGCGGGCGCGCTGTATTCGTCGGCAAAAAGCTCGATCAAGATATTCTGATTTCGGCTCAGCGTCTCAAAGTGACGCGAGAGTGAATACGGAACGCAGACATAGGCGAATCGGCGATCGCGGCAAAAAAAGAGATCCGTTTCCTTCTCCGCGCGAAAGATATACCGCTCCGATAGATTTTCCCCCTCCATAACAAGAAGGACGTTTCTCCCGACCTCGATATAATCCGTTCCGCAATCCCGCAACGCGCTTAGGTAAGTGGCAATATGTCTTTTTTGTACGAATTCCTCGTTGATCGGCATATAAGACAAGGTTCGGTCGATCACAGCAGCCATATCCGGTATTCCTTTCCGTTCCGATGCTTGTTCCTAAAAACAGCTATCATGAACAAGTCGATCTCTCTTCCACCGATCGTCGGTTTTGTTATATTTTTATTATAACATTCCCGTGAATTTATTTCAAGCTTTTTTCGGAAAAAAAGCGAAGTTACCGAAAATTGGCGTCCCGCCGTCACAAAACCTTCCACGGATTTTCCTTCCCCGCCTCTTCGAGGAGACAGCTCTCGATCGAGGCGTGGATCATATCCCGAACGTCGCGGTCGGTATAAAAAGCCATATGCGGCGTTACGATCACATTCGGGAAGTTTTTTAACACGGCGAGCGGGCGGTTTATAAGAACGTCCGACTTTCGATCGTAATAATACATTCCGAATTCGTCCTCTACGACATCGAGCGCCGCCGCGCCGATCTTCCCGATCTCGATCCCCTCGATCAGCGCCTCGGAATCCACTAACCCGCCGCGCGCCGTATTCACGAGGATGACCCGATCCTTCATCTTGGCGATCGTCTCCCGACCGACCATGTGATAGTTCTCGTCGGTGAGCGGCATATGGAGCGAGATCAGGTCACAGCGACGCCAGATCTCCTCTAACGGGACATATTCGGCGAACCCGCGAAGCTCCTCGCTCTCATAAAGGTCACAAGCGAGTATCTTACACCCAAAGCCTGAGAGATGGCGCGCGACCGTCCGCCCGATCCGTCCCGTTCCGACGATCCCGACCGTCATTTCGGAAAGCTCACGCCCTTGGATCCCCGGGAGCGTATAGTCTTGGATCTCCGAGCGCTGCATGATCCGCTTCATCTTCCGCGACGCCATCAGCATCAACATGATCGCGTAATCCGCCACACCGTTCGGCGAATAAGAGGCGTTGCTGACCTTTAGCCCGAGCGCCGCCGCCTCTTTTATATCGATATGGTCATAGCCGATCGTCCGGGTAGAGATCATTCGTATCCCGAGCCGCTTTATTTCACGGAGAAGCGCCGCGTCGAGCGGCGTCGTTAAGATACTGATACAGTCGTACCCCGCCGCTTGTCCGATCGTTTCCAAGGTCGGCGCGGTTCGACAGATCCCGAGCGTAACGCCCGTCCGCGCCGCCTCCTCGGTGAAAACCTCCGCTTCGTCAAAATCCCGATAGCTGAATACAAAAATCTTCATTTTAACGACCCTTCCTTTCTTTTGAACCGCCCACAGGCGGATCGTGCTTACTCGAAAATCCCTTAAAATAAAGTATAGCACATTTTTCCTCGAAAATCAAGGCGAAGCGTGTCCTAAAAAAGGAAAATTCCTTTTTTGCGAAACTTCTTCCTTTTTGATCGCCGAGATCGTTAAAAAAACCGATTTTTGTGGGATCGAATATCTCATTCCAAAAAAATCGAAGGAGAATTGTTTATTTTTGTGCTTGAAACGTAACAAAATATCGTGTATAATAAATTGAATATGACTAAACGCGTCACGATGGGGTTTAAAATTTATGGCGATGAATTACTTTAATATATGTTCCTTTCTGCTCCTTTTCCTGCTTCTCGCCTCAACGATCTTCAGGAAAATGACAAAGGGTAAAACGAACCGCGCGCTTTTGATGATGACGGGTCTCGCGCTGATCGCGACCGTCGCCGATCTTTTTTCGGTCATGCTCGCGGATAACTGCGATCCAATCCTGTCCTACCTGCTCCATTTCTTTTACCTGTTCTGTAATACGCTGATCCCCTTCGCCTTCTGTGCTTATATCCTCTTTTTTACGGACACGATCCATAAGCTCCGTGAGAACCGCGTATTGTTGATCCTATGCTTTCTCCCCGTCGTTGTGATCGTTCTCGCCTTTCTCTTAAACCCTTTTAATAAAGCGATCTTTTCTATTGTGGAAGGTGCGTATACCCGCGGACCTTGGTTTCTTCTCATGCATGTGGTCTCCGTCCTCTATGTGCTGTTTGGGACGGCGTATATGTGCGTTTTTCATAAGCTTTTTTCAAAGCACCAGTTTATCGGGCTGATCCTGGTCTTCCCGATCTCGCTGATTGGGATCATCGTCCAGCTTTTAAACACGACGATCCGTACCACGATGTTTTCGTATACCCTCGGGATTCTTTTTATCACCATGATGATCAGCCGCCCCGAGGAAATGGTCGATCACATTACGGGATTGCGAAAATTCAGCGCCTACGCGGAGGAAATGCGACGTAATTTTATCAACAACAAGCAATTCGACGCGATCCTGATCAATATCTCGAATTATTCCATTATTTACAGCGTTCTCGGCTATACGGGGACGAACGTTCTCCTGCGCCAGCTCGCCGACGAGCTGAACCGCATGAACCGAACCAACAAGCTCCGCGCCGATCTCTATTACCTCGAAAACGGACGTTTCGTCGTCGCGGTCGAGAGATATGAGAACGCGAAGCTCGCGACCGCCGCGAGCTGGATCAACGAATCCCTTAAATCGACCTTTTCGGTCAATCATATGAATTTCAGCTTAGTCGGCTATGTCTGTACGGTCAAATGCCCTGAGGATATCGGTGATTTCCAAACGCTGAATCTCTTCGGAGAGGATCTCGACCGCCACAATTCATATAGCGGCGATGTTCTTTGCGCCGCCGATCTGTTGATCAAAAACCGCTTCGATATTATGCAGGAGTTGGATTCGATCATTGAGCATGCGCTTGCCAACGGTCAGCTTATGGTCTATTACCAGCCGATCTACTCGATCAAGGAGAAAAAATATCGCTCCGCCGAGGCGCTCCTTCGCCTAAAAAACGAGAAATACGGCTTTATCTCGCCCGAACTGTTTATTCCCGCCGCCGAGAAAAGCGGCGCGATCTACGCGATCGGGAATTTTGTACTGGACGAGGTCTGTCGCTTTATCGCGAGCGACGACTTTCAAAAGCTTGGGCTTGAATATATCGAGGTGAACCTCTCCGTCGCGCAATGTATGCAGACCGGGCTCGCCAAAGACGTTTTAAAGATCCTCGATAAATATCACCTCTCCCCCGATAAGATCAACCTCGAGATCACCGAGACCGCCGTCTCTTATTCTCAGCACGTCTTGGACGAAAACCTTCGCTTACTCGCCGAGTCGGGGATCAGCTTTTCGCTCGACGATTACGGAACCGGCTACTCAAATATCCGCCGCGTCGCTTCCCTCCCGCTGAAGCTGATCAAGCTCGATAAATCCTTCACCGCGCTCGACGAGAACCCCAAAATGATGATCGTCCTCGAGAATACGATCCGAATGATCAAGGAAATGGATCTTGAGATCGTTGTGGAGGGCGTGGGAACGCCGGAGCTCGCGGATCGCTTTTCCGATCTCAATTGTGATTATATTCAGGGCTTTTACTATTCAAAACCGATCCCCGAGGCGGAATTTGTCCGATTTATCGGTGAATCGCTGAACGCGTAGAATGGAGCGAAGAAAATGCTGAATTTTTCCAACGATTATTCCGAGGGCGCACACGAAAAGATCCTCCGAGAGATCCTTCGGGTAAACCGCGAGGGGTTCTCCGGCTACGGAAGCGATCCGTACTGCGATTCCGCGAAGCAAAAGATCAGAAAGGCGTTTCAATGCCCCGAGGCGGAGATCTTCTTTTTAACGGGCGGGACTCAGACGAATCAAACGGTGATCGCTTCCCTTCTCCGCCGCCACGAAGGCGTAATCGCGGCGGAAACGGGACATATCGGTACGCACGAGGCGGGCGCGATCGAATATACGGGTCATAAGGTCTTATCCCTCCCCGCGCGTGAGGGGAAGCTTTCCGCCGACACGCTTGAAGCCTTTCTCCGCGCCTTTTACGAGGACGAAAACCGCGAGCATATGGTCTTCCCGGGAATGGTCTACCTCTCCTATCCGACGGAATACGGAACGCTTTATACAAAGGAGGAGCTTACGGCGATCTCCGCGCTTTGTAAGCGCTATGAGATCCCTCTGTACTTAGACGGCGCACGCCTTGGGTATGGGTTCGCCTGTCCCGAGGCGGATATAACGCCGTCGGAGCTCGCGAAGCTTTGTGACGTTTTTTATATCGGCGGGACAAAGGTCGGCGCGCTGTTCGGCGAATCCGTTGTCTTCCCGAAAAAGAACAGTCCGCCCCATTTTATGACGCTTATAAAACAACAGGGGGCGCTCCTCGCCAAAGGTTGGCTTCTCGGGCTTCAATTTGACGTGCTTTTTACCGACGATCTGTACTTCGAGCTCGGAAGGCACGCGATCGAAGCGGCGGATCGCCTCCGCACCGCATTTCGCGAAAAGGGCTATTCGTTTTTTATGAATTCGCCAACCAACCAGATCTTTATCGTTTTAGACGACGATCGACTGAAACTCCTTCGCGAAAAGGTCTCTTTCGGCTTCTGGGAAAAAACGAACGACGGGCGAACGGTCGTGCGATTCGCGACAAGCTGGGCGACCGAGAAGGATGCGGTCGATCGCCTGATCGAGCTTTTATGAGAGTCGGATACGGCGCTAAGCGAAGATTTTCCGCTCCGAGGCTTGACAAAGGAACAAAATTGTGATACGATAAGCTTTGGGTTCGTCAAAGAAATAACGCCTTTTAATGGTTATACGTATTATAAAAGCCGCTCTAACAAGCGGCATACCCGACAATAAAAGAAAAAAGAAAGGAAGAATAAAAAATGAAAACAACCATCAAGCCGGTCCCGATCACGCTCCTCACGGGCTATCTCGGCTCCGGTAAAACGACCCTGATCAACCACGTTCTCCGTAATCAGGAGGGCTATAAGTGCGCCGTGATCGTAAACGACATCGGCGAGGTCAATATCGACGCCGAGCTGATCCAAAAAAACGGCGCGGTGACCCAAAAGGACGAAACGCTCGTCCCGCTCTCAAACGGCTGTATCTGCTGTACGCTAAAGGTCGATCTTATCAATCAGATCACCGATCTGATCAAGACCGGGCGCTTCGATTATATCCTGATCGAGGCGAGCGGGATCTGTGAGCCGCTCCCGATTGCCCAGACGATCGCCTATATGGAGGAGGGCGAAGGAAGCCGAAAGCCCCCGATCTGTCGTATGGACAATATCGTTACCGTTGTGGACGCGCTTCGTATGGCGACCGAGTTCGGCTGTGGCGATCGCCTTTTAGAGGACGAGATCGGCGAGGAGGATATCGAGAACCTTTTGATCCAACAGATCGAATTTTGTACGACCGTTATTTTAAATAAGACCGATAAGGTCACGCCCGAACAGCTCGGGAGAGTCCGCGCCATGATCAAAACGCTCCAACCAAAGGCGAGGCTGATCGAGTCCGTTTACGGGAAGGTCGCGGTCGCCGATATTCTGAATACCGGCGCGTATCGCTTTGAGGAGGCGGCGACCTCCGCCGGCTGGGTTCAGGCATACGAAAACGGCGCGGACGACGAGCATGAAGAACACGAGCATCATGATCACGATGAACATGAACATCACGATCACCATGAACACGAAGAACACGAGCATCACGACCATGATGAGCATGAACACGGACATCATCATCACCACCACGACGAGGGCGAGGCGGAGGAATACGGGATCGGGACTTTTGTTTACCGTCGCCGCCGCCCGTTCAATAAAGAAAAGCTGATGCGCTGGATCGACCGCTGGCCGAAGGGAATCATTCGGACAAAGGGGATGCTTTGGTTCTCGGACAATCGCGACAGCGCGTATGTATTTGAACAGTCGGGCGTTCAGATCACGGCGGACGAATCCGGGAAATGGTTCGCGGCGGCGCCCGAGCGTCAGAGAAAACAGCTTTTAAAGGAATATCCCGAGATCGCGGCGGATTGGGACGAGACCTATGGCGACCGCGAGATAAAGCTTGTTTTTATCGGACAGAATATGGATAAGGCGGGGATCATCGCCTCGCTCGACGAGTGTCTCGATGTATGACAGGATCAAAAGCGGCATATTTCGTGTGAAATATGCCGCTTTCGATCATAATACTTATCGACAATGAAGGAGGGATCGATCGCGTGAAAAAAGAGGATCTAAAGTCAAGGCAACTCCCTTTTGAGTTTATCCGCTACGCCTTCGTCGGAGGGATCTCCTTCCTCGCGGACGCGGGAACGCTCGCTCTCTTTCGGGAATTTATCTTTCCCGGCGAAACAAGCGAGGGTCTTTATTTCAGTACCGCGATCGGTTTTATTGTCGGTCTGATCGTGAATTATCTTCTCTCGATTTTCTATGCGTTCCGTAAAAGTGAAAACAGGAACAGCGGGCGGGATCTTCGGAGCTTTCTGATCTTCGCGGCGGTCGGCGTCGTCGGACTTGGTCTGACCGAGCTCGGAATGTTTGTCGGAACGGCGCTCTTACAATTTCACTATCTTTTTACAAGGATCGTCGTAGCCGCGCTTGTCCTGATTTGGAACTATATCGGACGAAAAATATTTGTATTTGAAAGAAAGTAGAAAAAGCCAACCTTCCCAAACAAAGTCTAACATACATAAATCGACGAAAGGATTACAGCGCAATGAAACAGGTCGTCATAATCGGCGCGGGACCCGCGGGGCTTACCGCCGCCTATACGCTTTTAAAGAGGGGAAACGCCGAATTTCATCCGCTCCTGATCGAAGCGAGCGCGTCGATTGGCGGGATCTCACGTACCGAAAAATATCGCGGAAATCGGATCGACATCGGCGGTCACCGTTTTTTCTCAAAAGATCCCTCCGTTATGAAGCTTTGGACGGAAATCTTCCCGCTTCAAGGCGCACCCGCGAAGGACGAACTCCTGTTAAAAAAAGCGCGCGAATACCCCGGGGAAGCCGACCCCGAAAAAACGGACAATGTTTTTTTGACCCGAAACCGTGTTTCACGCATATATTTTCGCCGCCGTTTTTTTGACTATCCGATCTCTTTAAAGCCAGCGACATTTATCAATATGGGCTTTTTCAACACCCTAAAGGCGGGCTTCGGTTACCTCGGGAGCGTTTTTCATAAGCTCCCCGAGACCTCTTTGGAGAATTTTTACATCAACCGCTTCGGAAAGCCGCTGTACCAAATGTTTTTTGAGGATTATACCACAAAGGTATGGGGCGTTCCGCCCTCCGAGATCGCGGCGGATTGGGGAGCGCAACGCGTGAAAGGGCTATCGATCCGAAAGCTGATCGCTTCGGCGCTCGCGAAGCCCTTCCATAAAAAGGACGAAAAGGTCGAGACCTCGCTGATCGAGGAATTTTATTACCCGAAGTACGGTCCGGGACAGCTTTGGGAACGTCTCGCCGAGATCGATCTTGAAATGGGCGCGGAGCTTAGAATGAATCGGGAGGCGGTAAAGATCCATACGGAGAACGGCGTGATCCGTTCCGTCACGGTTCGGAATACGGACGAAGGTTCTCCCGATTTCGGGAAAGAAGAGACGATCGAATGTGACGTTCTGATCTCCTCCATGCCGATCAAGGATCTGATCGGAGCGCTTCCCGACGCGCCGAACGAGATAAAAGAAATCTCGGAGCATCTCCCCTACCGCGATTTTATTACGGTCGGATTACTGCTCGATCGCCTCGAACTGAAAAATAAAACGAAGCTACCCACCGTAAACGGGATCGTTCCCGACTGTTGGATCTATATCCAAGAGCGGGACGTTAAAATCGGAAGGCTTCAGATCTTTAATAACTGGTCTCCTTATATGGTGGACGACGTAACCGAGCATGTATGGATCGGGTTGGAATATTTTTGTTATGAGGGTGACGAGCTTTGGTCGCTCCCCGAAGAAAAAATGATCGAAACCGGGATTAACGAGCTTCAAAAAATCGGGATCATCCAAAAGGAACACGTCCTCGACGGCTTTACGACAAAGGTAAAAAAAGCCTATCCGGGCTATTTCGGCGTTTACGAGCGGTTCGACCGCGTCCGCGACTATCTCGACGGTTTCCCGAACCTTTTCTGTATCGGAAGGAACGGACAGCACCGCTATAATAACATGGATCACTCCATGCTTACCGCGATCCGCGCGGCGGAACAGATCTTATCGGGTAAAACGGATAAAAACGCGGTATGGAGCGTAAATACCGAAAAAGAATATCACGAGACCGCCAAGAAAAAAGAATAACGCGAACCCGGGACAGCTTCTCTTTTGTTGAAGTGTCCCGGGTTCTTTTTTCGATTAAGCTTTCCGATCCGTTTATCCGGCGCGACCGCGCGACCGATTCGCCGCGAGGATCTCTTCGCGAAGCTCTCTCGGAAGCTCTTGGAGCGGATCGGGCGCGGGGCGGGCGGTATAAAACCCTTGGATCAGGTCTACGCCGTAGTCGATCACCGCCCAAAGCTCCTCCGAGGTCTCGACCCCCTCCGCGATCGTTAAAATGCGGTTCGCCTGTGCGAAATCGATAATGTTGCGGACAAACATCTGTTTATTGTTATCCTTATGGATCTCAGTGATCAGGAAGCGGTCGATCTTGATGACCTGTGGCTTATAGCGGAGAAGATTTACGATATTCGAATACCCTGTCCCGTAATCGTCGACCGCGAGCTGACATGCGGATTCCTCGTCGCCAAGCGCCTTGATCCGAAGCAGTTCCTCATCGGAGATGTCGTTTTGCTCCGTGATCTCGATCGTACACATACGTAGCACGTCGTGGTACAGGTCGCCGATCTCGGCGTAATCGCTCTCGTTCAGGAAATGCCCGGGGATCGTATTGATAAAGACATGCTTCCCGTCAAAGTCCTCGCGGTGTTCCGATACAAAGCGAAGGACGTTTCGGAAGGTAGCAATCTCTATATCGTAAAGCCGCCGATACGCCTTCGCGGTGTCCAAGATCTCGAGCGGATTCATATGAATATCCCCGCCCGTTCGCATCAGCGCCTCATAAGCGTACACCCCGCCCGTCCGCGCGTTGACGATCGGCTGAAAGTGATAGATAAAAAGATCGCGCCGGATCAGGATGTCAAACATCCGATACTTATCCTCCGAGGTCTTCTCCTCTTTTAAAACAGGCGTATTCCCCGCTTTTAAGCGGTTTAGATACAGCTCGCCGTTCGCGACCTTAATAAAGGAGATGAGGTCGCCGTCCCACCCGGGTTCTACGACCGTACAGCCGCAATTGACCTCGACAAAATAATCTTTCCCGAGATCGTCGTTATAGCTCTCGGTGATCCCAAAGAATACCGAAACGGAACGTGTGATGATCTCGCCGATGTCCACGTCGGGTTCTTCGATATTTAAAACGACAAATTCATTTTCGGAGATCCGCGCGAGCATCGAATTCATCGGATTCGCGAGCTGGAGCGCCTCGGAGACGATCCTAACCGCCTCCTCGGCGTCGGTAAGTCCATAGTTCTCATAAATAAACCGATACTGGGGGATACAGTATACGGATACCGCCATACGTTTTTGATGGATCTCCGCGCTACGAAGCTCCGTCTCGTGGAGCAGACCGCGCATATTCATCAGATCGGTCAGCGCGTCGCGATAACGCATCTTCTGCATATCGGAGGTAAGATGCTCCTGCTCTAAACGGCTCACGAGCGTACCGAAAGCGAGGTTCACAATCCTAAAAAAGCGGTGGAGGCGGTGCGCCGTATTTTGAATATCCTCCGTTTTCATAACATAATAGCCGAATACCTTATCAATGACATAGATCGATTGGAAAATATACATTCCCGGGCTTTTAAAACTTTCCGAAAGGCTCGGATACATCTCGGAAAGATCAAAGACCTCTTGATTTTTCTTTATATAATTTTCGTCGCAGGAGGAGAGAATGATCATTTTTTCGGTAAACGGATTTTCGGGATCGGTGATCTTATTCTTCCTCGCCGCGACTAAAAAGTCGCTGTTCAGCGCGAGAGACGAGCCGGGAAGGATATTTCGATACAGCGTCTCTCCGAAAGCGCTCATATCCGTTCTTTCGATCAAGCGATCCGCCCAGTCATAAAGCACGTTTTCGTGCGAACGGATCGATTCCGTCAAATTATACAGGCGCGAGGCGTTCGAGCGATAGCTTAGATCCGTCTCCCTCCGACAGCCACAGGATTCCGAAATAAAAAGCTCGTACTGTTCCGACGCGCGGTACGGCGCTTCCCCACGCTCGACCGCCCCCCGGATCATCTCAAAGCATTTCCGCGCTAAACCGGGGACGTCCTCTTGACAGGTCGTAAGTCTGGGTTCGTGATAAGAAACGCTCTCGATCCCGTCGAACCCGGTCACGATCACGTCCTCGGGTACTCGATAACCATACTCACGAAGTCGGTCACAGACGACCGACGCCATCGTGTCGTTCGCGCAAACGATCGCCTCGGGTATCCGTTTTTCGCTGACCCAAGCGTCGATCGTTCTCGTTACGGGAAGCTCCCAATAATCACAGTACGCGATATTTTCCTCCTTTAGCGCCAATCCATAGCGCGCTAAAGTATCGCGACAGCTCCGTAACCGCCGCTCGGAATTTTCTTCCCCCTTTGAGCCGGCGATAAAACCGATCTCCTTGACATGGTGGATCTCAACGATATGCTCGACCAGCTTTGAAAAAACGTCATAGCTGTCCCTCGTGAGGGTAAAACAGCCCTCGTGTTCCCCGAATAGGATCAATACGGGGATACCGCGCTTTTTCGCCTTATCGATCAGCTCATCTACCAATTCCCGATCAAAAAAACAATGGTTCGCGACGACCAGCATATCCAATACATCAAAATTGATCGCCTTATAGATCGCGGACGCGCCCTTTTCGTATTTGTCCTTCCGATAAAAATCCAAAAAGCTGTTAAATACAAGAAGACGGTAATCCGTCGTTTCCGTTTCGTGATAAAGGAGCTGTAAAAACTCCTTTGTGCCCTCGTCTTGAACTTTTGTGAGGCACACTCCGATCATTTTTATCCCGTTAAGCATAACGCCACAGTGCTCCTTTCGTCCAATCGCTGAGTTTCGTCATACGGAGCCGCGTTTCGAACGGATATTCACGCAAATGCTCCCCTCAATTTTTTATATTATCATAGTATACGAAAATTGTCAAGAATTTTGTGGCATTTCGTAAAAATTGACCTTTCTTTTCGTCAAAAAGTCTATACGGGATTGACTTTAACGGGGGTTTGTGTTATAATGTAACCTGTATTATTAGACCTCATCGGGAACTCACGGAATGAGGCGGTCTGTTATAAATAATCGGAGGATGAGGGCATGAAGCGCGATTCGGCGAAAATTTTAACGATAATTTTATCCTCACTCCTTTTCCTTAGTGCCTGTAAACAAAATACGGTCCTTACCGAACAGACCGTGGCGAATGAGAGCTTCGGCGGGATCGCCTTTGACCCGATGATCCGGACCTCAAAGGCGTCTGTCGCCCTTTCCGATACCTCCGAGGCGACGGGATCGTATCACCATACGACGTCAACGGAAGCTCCCGAAAGCGCCCCGAACGAAGAAACGTCCGTAAGCGAAACGACAGCCGCCGCTACCGCGCCTTCCATAAATACGACCACAGCCGCGCCGACCCAAACCGAAACAACGTCAAGGAGCGCGGAAACCACGACCGCGCGGACAACGACCGAACGCACCACCGCCCCGGCAACAAGCGAGACCGAGCGGACGACCGCTATCACTGCTACAACGACCACGACCCCCGGATTGACCGAGCCCGAAACGCTTTCTCAGCCGAGCGTGACGACCGCCGCCGCATGGACGGGGAGCTATCCCAAAAACAGCTATCAAGCGATCAATTATCAGGAAATGAAAGGCGTTTGGATCTCTTATCTCGAGATCGCGACGCTTTTAAAAGGAAAAAATGAGACGGATTTTCGCCGAGCGGCGGCGGAAATATACGATAACTGTCTTTCACTCGGGATCAATACCGTTTTTGTGCATGCGCGGGCGTTCGGGGATGCGTTTTATTTCTCCGACCTCTTCCCTTTCACAAAGCATCTCTCGGGTTCGATCGGCGTTAAGACCGCTTATGACCCGTACCCGATCCTGATCGATGAGGCGCATAAGCGCGGAATATCCTTTCACGCGTGGATCAATCCGCTTCGTCTTTGTGGGACAAGCGATCTGATCGCCGTATCGTCGGAATTTCCAATCAAAAAGTGGTATTCGGACAGTTCTCTTAAAGGGAATTATCTCGTAGAGGTGAACGGGAGTTGGTACTTAAACCCCGCCTACCCGGAAGCGATCCGGCTCGCCGGTGACGGCGTTCGCGAGATCGTCTCCCGTTATGATGTGGACGGCGTACATATCGACGATTATTTTTACCCGACAACGGACGCGTCCTTTGACCGCGCGGCTTACGCCGCCTCGGACGCGTCCTCCCTGTCGGCGTTTCGGATCGGAAACTGTAATGAACTGGTACGCGAGATCTATCGCGCGGTTCACGAGTGTTCCGACTCCGCCGTCTTCGGCGCAAGCACGCAGGGCAATATGAGCAATAATCTGAACCAGCTCTACGCCGACGCGGAGGCGTGGTGTAAAGGCGGTTATGTCGATTATTTCGCGCCGCAGATCTATTACGGCTTTGAAAACTCCGCACAGCCCTTTAAACGCTGTACCGATGAATGGAACGCGCTCGTCCGAGGGACAAGCACCCGACTTTGTATCGGTCTCGCCGTTTATAAGATCGGCGCGGAGGATCAATGGGCGGGCGAGGGCAAGTATGAATGGCAGAATACCGATACCATGCTCCGCCGCCAGATCGAATACGCGAAGGAAGGTAAAAATTACGGCGGGATCGCGCTTTATAGCTATAACTATCTCTTTACCGAGGGGTATCGTACCGCCGCGATCCAAAAAGAGATCGAAAATTTTAAACCGATCTTAACAAACGATTGATTTGTATTTTTGTACACTTTTTCTCCAAAAGCGAACAGTTTCGCAGACAGAAAGGAAGAATATCATAAATGATCCGCTTTAAGCATTTTATAGCCTCTTTTCTTACCGCCTCGATCTTTGTTTCATCAGCCGCGCTTCCCGCTTCCGCCGATCCCGGGGAGTCGGGATCCGATCTATCGGCGTTGGAAACTGCCGACGAGCCGATGGTTGCGGAGGCTTCCACACCGCAGTATATGTTTGTCCTTCCCGAGAATATGCGCGCCTCGATCCTTACGCCGTCGATCGACTACCTTTTAACGGAGGAAATTTCCGAAAAAAGCGTGACCTCGGAGTTGGAAACGATCTTTGCGGAATTTTCGGAGATCGGGCTGAATACGGTCATTCTGAATACGGTTTACGAAGATCGTTCTTATTATAGTATTGATGTGAACGAGGAAGCCTTTGATCCGACGGAGATCGCACTTCGGGTAGCGTATAATTACGGGATCTCGCCGTATATCGTTCTCGATCTGAGTCATCTTTTGATCGACAAATCCGAAAATCCCTCGCGGATCGATACGCTCGTTTCCCGCGTTCATCGTTTCGCGCTGAAATACCCTTGTGACGGGATCATTCTCGACGACTACTACCTTCGTCGAAATGTCGAAAGCTTCGGCGAATACATGGACGACGGCTCGGGGATCGGCTATATGAACTGGCTGTATGATACCGCCGAACAGCTGTTCAGTACTGCGGCGGACGTGATCCACCGCACCAACAACTCGATCGCCGTCGGCTTTATGATCAACGATATGTGGGCGAACGCCTCGGACAACAGTCTCGGGAGCGAGACCGCCGATCCGACGCAGGCGCTTTACGACGGTTATTCCGACACAAAAAGCTTTATCGAAAAGGGTTATGTGGATTTCGCGCTGTTACGCGCCTACGGCTCGCTAACAGACGGCGCACTCCCCTTTGAGAGCGTCACGGGCTGGTGGGGAACGCTGACCGCCGATTATGAGATCCCGATGTATATCGTACACTATAACGAAAAGATCGGAACGGACGCGGCGGGCTGGAACAGCGAGGATCAGCTTTTAAAACAGCTCACCGTCGCGGAGAAGCTCGACAGCTATCACGGGAGCGTGTTCAATTCCTATAGCCGCCTGACTCAAAATCCGCTCGGTACGACGTCGACGCTCACCTCTTATTTTAATGAAAACATCAATAAAAGCTCGCTCTTTGAGGATCTTAAAATGGTTTCCCCCGCGAAGCTCAGCTTTACGACGAGCGAGCCGACCGTTACCTTTATGGGGAGCTTTGACAGCAACTTCCCCGTCTACTTTAACAACGCGCCGATCCAGCTGAACGACGCGGGAAATTTTTACTTCTCCCGCGACCTAAGCGTCGGTATGAACACCTTCACGATCACACATAAATCCAAGACCTATACTTATAAGATCGAACGTAAGATCATTGTTATGAAGTCGATCAGCTCCTCTATCTCGGAGGGTAAAAGCCTTCGCGTCGAGGGCGGAACAAAGATCAAGCTCTCCGTTACCGCTTATAAAGGCTCAAACGTTTACGGGGTCGTCAACGGACAAACCGTCCCCATGACCGAATCGGAAACAAAGACGGACGACGAGGACGTAAACTCCTCTTACGTTCGTTATACCGGCTCTTATACCGCGCCGGAGGGGATCATCGGGCAGGAACAAAACCTCGGGACAATCAAAATATTCGGCTCAAACAGCGGTTACAGTATGGAAGTATCGGGCGCGAGCGTTACCGTAAACGCGCTCCCCGAACCGATCGTTGAAAAGAAGGTAGAGCTTCTCGACGCGAACAGCGTCGGCTCGGGCGAGGTCATCGGTACGCTCGAATCCGTATACGGCGCGTCGGATACGGTAAAATACGTTAGGATCAACGCCAATTATACGATGATCTATGACGGTAAGACGACCGATGATATTCCCTCCCCCGAATTTTCTCCTCTCCCGGCGGGGACGATCGAGCCTTACAGCTCTACCTCGGGGAGCTATTATCTCACCGCCTCGGGAAAGCGGATCAGCACGGAAAGCGCCGAGCTGATCGACGGATCGGGGATCGACCAAAACGCGCTGATCGTTAAATCCGTCGGAACCTCGGGCGGCGAAAGCTATATCAAGATCGGACTCGAGCATAAGACCGGCTTTAATATGCGATTAGTCGGGAACAGCTATTATACCGCCTGGGACGGGGATTATAATTTAAGCTCACTGACGGCGACGCACTTATATATCACCTTTGAAAACATCACCAGCGTAACGAAGCTTCCTTCCTTTGAAAATAATATGGTCTTTAAATCGGGGAAATGGGATACGGTCACGGAGGCGAACGGGACGAAGTTCCGCCTTATTCTCGAGTTGAGACAGCCGGGCGTTTATTTCGGTCATAGCGCGCGCTACGACGACAACGGCGATCTGATGCTCTATTTTAAAGTACCGACGAATCTCCTCAGCGGACTGACGATCGTCGTCGATCCGGGACACGGTTATGGGAAGACCGCCGGGACATACGACCCCGGCGCGGTCGGCGAGGTCATCGAACAAGAGGTCGTTCTCGCGATCGCCAAGGAGCTTACCGCCGAGCTTCAGGCGGCGGGCGCAAATGTCATTCGGCTCAAGACCGAGAACCCAACGCCCTTCCTGTTGACGCGGAAGCGACCGAGCTACGCGCGGGATTACGGCTGTGACCTGTATTTATCCGTTCACGCCAATAAAGCGAACGCTACCGCGCGCGGCGTAGAGGTCTATTATTTCACGTCTTATTCCCAGCCACTCGCCACCTCGATCTCGTCGAGCCTCGCGACCTATTACGCGGGCAACGTTTACACGGACGGCGCGAATAAAAATCGCGGGGCGAAGTACAGCTATTATTCCGTAACTCTTCCCCAGGATTTCCCCTCCGTCCTGATCGAAACGGGGTTCGTGGATCAGATCGACGACGCGATGGCGCTCGCCTCGCCGACGCACCAAAACGGGATCGCGAAAGCGATCGTCGCGGGCATAAAGAACTTCATCGCCCGAAGCAGCATTTCTTACGCCTCCGAGGGCTCGACCGTCGTCGACGCGCCGACGGAAACCGACGATACAGAGGAGACAGCTCCGCTCGAGGACGCGGAAACGCCCGAAGAAACGACCGCGCCCGACGAAGCGAACGATCCGGGAGGATCGGAAGGACTCGAGGAGGAAGATGATCCCGATATTACGACGCTCCCTCCCGACCCCGTTTCCTCCGAGGAAACGACCGCGCCTCCCGACAATCCCGATACCGCCGAGCCGTCCGACGAGACTTCGGCTACGGAATCGACCGAGACCACGACCAATCCTTGGTTTGTCGACCCGTTCGAGAGCGAAGAACCGCCCGCGACCTCGGAAACGACCGCCGGCTGGCTTTTATAGAGCGATCTAAGATTTTTTTGAACTCCCGACGTAGGCGATACGTCGGGAGTTTTTATGGAAACTGAGATCGGCGACTTTTTGAAAAATGTTGCGAAAAATCGCCTAAACCGCTTGCAATCCCTTCCTTTTTCTGTTATAATAGGGAAGGTCTTTGGTTCGTCCGCGTCGGCGCGGACGAATAATCCATCAGAACAGGAAAGGAATGGTACAACTATGCCGGCAAGCATCGTAGTAGGAACGCAATGGGGCGACGAGGGGAAGGGTAAGATCATCGACATCATCGCCTCGAGAGCTGACGTTGTCGTTCGTTCACAGGGCGGAAATAACGCGGGTCATACCGTCGTAAACAACGGCGAGACCTATAAGCTCCACCTGATCCCCTCTGGGATTCTTTACAGCGATACGCTGTGTCTGATCGGCGCGGGCGTTGTTCTCGACCCAAAGGATTTCGTCGGAGAACTTGATTCGCTCGGCGCGAGGGGCGTTTCCTTTAAAAATTTAAAGATCGACCCGCGCGCGCATGTCGTAATGCCTTGGCATATCACCCTGGACGGACTTTCCGAAAAATTCAGAGGCAACAGCGACATCGGTACGACAAAGCGCGGGATCGGACCCACCTATATGGATAAATACGAGCGCTGCGGGATACGCGTTTACGACCTGATCCACCCCGAGATCTTCGCCGAAAAAGCGCGTTCGACGGGTACGCTCAAAAATAAGATCATTACCGAGGTATACGGCGGCGAGCCGCACGATATCGAAGCGATCATTCGAGAATATACCGCTTACGGCGAGCGGCTGAAGGAATACGTGGACGATGTTTCCGTCCTCGTGTATAACGCGGCGCAAAGCGGAAAACAGATCATGTTCGAGGGCGCGCAGGCGACCCTCCTCGACATCGACTTCGGCACGTATCCTTATGTGACCTCCTCTCACCCGCTCGCGGCGGGCGTATGCGTCGGGACAGGGGTCGGTCCAACGATCATCGATGATATTATCGGCGTCGCGAAGGCTTATACGACGCGCGTCGGGAAAGGTCCCTTCCCCACCGAGCTCGATAACGAGATCGGCGACCTGATCCGAAACAAAGGCGGCGAATTCGGTACGACGACGGGTCGCCCGAGGAGAACGGGCTGGTTCGACGCGGTCATCGTCCGCCACTCCGTCCGCGTCAACGGACTGTCAAAGCTCGCGATCAATAAGCTCGATACGCTCAGCGGGATCGACCGATTAAGGATCTGCGTCGCGTATCGTAAAAAGGACGGGACGGTTTTAAAGGACTTCCCCGCCGCGCTCGAGGAGCTGGCGGAATGTGAACCGGTCTATGAGGACTTCCCCGGATTTCATGAGGATATTTCGGGCTGTCGATCCTTTGACGCGCTCCCTCAGCGTTGTAAGGACTATATCCGTCGGCTCGAGGAGCTTTGTGAATGTAAGATCACGATGGTCGGGATCGGTCCGGACAGAAGCCAGATCTTAGAGAGATAACCCTTCGGGACTGTGAAGGAACGCACCGTACACGCCGAACGATCCCCGTTCGGTCAAGTCGGAAATCAGACGCTCCGAATCGGTCCCGATTTTAGAAAGGGAAAAAACGGATATGCTGAACGTTCTTTTTATCGGAGACGTGGTCGGACAGTCAAGCGTAAATCGCCTGATCAAGCGCCTTCCAAATATAAAACGCGAATACGAGATCCACGTTACCGTCGTGAACGGGGAAAATTCGGCGAACGGAAACGGGATCACGCCTTTTTCCGCCAACCTTCTTTTATCGGGCGGTACGGACGTCATCACCACGGGAAATCATTGCTTTCGTCGGTCGGAGATGATGGCTCTATATGAGGAAAGCGACGTGATCCTCCGCCCCGCCAATCTCGGCGATACTTATGGGAAGGGCGTGACGATATTCGATATGGGTAAAACGAGCCTCGCCGTGATCAACCTTATGGGGAGAGCGTTTATGGATCCCTGTGATAATCCCTTTTTCTGCGCGGATCGGATTTTGGAAAAGCTCCAAACACCGAATATCCTGGTGGATTTTCACGCCGAGGCGACCTCCGAAAAAAAGGCGATGGGCTTTTATCTCGCGGGACGTGTTTCCGCCGTTCTCGGGACGCATACACACGTCCAGACGGCGGACGAGGAGATCCTAAACGACCATACGGGCTATCTCACCGACGTGGGTATGACGGGTATCCGCCAGTCCGTACTCGGGATCGATAAGGATATCATCATTATGCGGCTCACCAGTTACCTCCCGCAAAAGCACACCTACCCCGAGGAGGGCGACTTTATGATCAACGGCGCGGTTTTGTCCATCGACGAAACAAGCGGGCGCTGTCTCTCAATCCAAAGGATCAATTTATGAGATCGAAAATACTCTATTATTTTAGAAAGGATCAGTAAAAATGGAAACGATCAAGGTATCTTCAAGAAGCGTCCCGAAAGCGGTCGCGGGGGCGATCGCCGCCGTTTTGAGAACGGACAATACCGCCGAGGTACAGGCGGTCGGCGCGGGCGCGGTCAACCAAGCGGTCAAGGCGATCGCGATCGCCCGCATGTATTTACACGAGGAGGACAAGGAAGTCGCCTGTGCGCCGTATTTCTCCGAGCTCGACGTTAGCGGGACGGAAAAAACGGGACTTAGCTTTAAGGTCTTTTTAATGTAAGTTAAGATTATTGTTTTTTTTTTTGTAAACGGTATTGACAAATCTCTTTTCGTGTGATATACTGATAAAAACAGGACAGAAAGGAATGAGAAAATGTCGCTGATCGTCGAACACCTGTCAAAATCCTTTAACGGAAAAACGGCGGTAAAGGATCTCTCCTTCGAGTTTAAAGAGCCGGGCGTATTCGCCCTACTCGGGACGAACGGAGCGGGAAAAAGCACCTCGATCCGTATGATCCTCAATATGCTCAAAAAGGACGGCGGAACGGTACTTTGGAAAGGAAAACCGCTCGAGGTAACGGAGGAAAAGATCGGATATTTATCGGAGGAACGCGGGCTGTACCCGAAGTACAACATTCTCGAACAGATGTACTATTTCGCCTCCTTAAAGGGTATGAAGCGTACCCAAGCGACCGCCGCGATCGACTATCTTTTTGAACGCCTAAAAATCAACGAATACCGCAAAAACAAGGCGGAACAGCTCTCCAAAGGGAATCAACAAAAGGTCCAGCTCGCCGCGACGCTCATCAGCGATCCCGAGCTTTTGATCCTCGACGAACCGCTGAGCGGTCTCGACCCCGTTAATGCGGACGTATTTAAGAGCATTATCCGCGAAGAGCGCGATAAAGGGAAGTTTATTATTATGTCAAGCCATCAGATGGCGACGATCGAGGAATTTTGTGAGGATCTTGTGCTACTGCATCGCGGAGAGACGGTCTTAGAGGGAAACCTGAACGAGATCAAAAAAAGCTATGGTCGGGTCAATCTCACCGTAAAGGCGGACGGAAGCTACCTTCCCCTCGCGGCGGAATGCGGACTTACCGTCGTAGAGGATACGCCGAACGGGACGGATTTTAAAGTCCCGAGGGAGGAAATGGCGCACGACCTGCTTCGACGTATGCTCGAGAACGGGATCGGCGTGATCACCTTTGACCTCAGAGAGCCGTCGCTCCACGAATTATTTGTCGAAAAATGCGGAAACGGTGAGGAGGCGGAAAAAAATGAAGCTTAAGCGTTGGAAAAATATTTTTGCGTTCACCTTTACTCAACAGATCAAAACCAAAAGCTTTATCATCAGTACGGTCATTATCGGTCTCATCATCGCGATCATCGCCGCGACCGCCAACATTCTCCCCGCCGTTTTTCTCGAGGACGAGATCAACCAGATCGAGAGCGCCGTAAACGGGGAAATGACCGATTCCTCAGTCTCAAAGCTTTATATCGCCGATCGTTCGGGTCTTTCGCTCAATTTCAGCGTTACCGGGGTCTCGCTCGGCGTACCGATCGAGACGATCCCGTCCGAGGAAGCCGAGGCGAAGATCACGGAGCTCGAGACCACGACCGAGAACGCCATGCTCGCCCTGATCTTTAAATCGGAGGACGGCTACGTGATCGACGCCTATTACGCGGGCGAGAACGCCGACGTAAAGGAAAGTGATTGCTCGGCGATCGCGACGCTCCTCTCGACCCAGCTTCAAATGCAGTATTTAAGCGCGATCGGCGTTCCCTCGGAGGAGATCTCCACGGCGATGAGCGGCGTCACCGTTTCGCTGAACCGAGCAGGGAAAGAGATAACAAGCCCCGTACAGGATCTCATCAACACGGTCGTCCCGATGGTCTGCTCGTTGGTTCTCTTTATCTTTATCTTTGCGTACAGTCAGATGATCGCTCAGGCGATCGCCATCGAAAAATCTTCGCGGGTCATGGAATACCTTTTGACCTCGGTCAGCCCGCTTTCGATCATTGTCGGGAAGGTTCTCGCGATCTGTCTCGTTTCACTTATGCAGTTTATCATTCTGATCCTCGCGGGCGCGTTCGGATTTCTCGTTTCCATGCCGTTCGGTATTTTCAGCCGGATCGACGGCTTGATCGCCGCCGCCGCGAGCTCCGATGTAGGCGCGAACGCGGAAGTGATCCTTACAGATATTCAGAGCGCTTTCTCAAGCGTAAATATCGGGACGATCTTAGTCCTTCTCTTAACGTTTATACTCGGCTTCCTGCTCTACGCGCTGATCGCGGGGCTCGCGGGGGCAAGCATCAGTAAAATGGAGGATCTCTCCGCCGCGATCCAGCCGATGTCCATTATCGGCGTCCTCGGCTTTTATCTCGCGTATGTGCCTCAGGTCGGCGCGATAGACGGCGAAACGAACGCGGTCATGATCCTCGCGCGATACCTGCCGATCTCCTCCCCCTTCTGTCTCCCGAGCGCGTATATGCTCGGACAGATCGGCTTTGGCGAGGCGCTTCTGTCGCTCGCTTTCCTGTTGGCTTGTGTGATCGCGCTCTGTATCGTTGTCGCGAAGGTCTATGAGCATATCGTCCTATACACGGGCGATCGGCTAAAGCTCGCGGATATGTTTAAAATGGCGAAGGGGAATAAGTAAAAATACCTCAAAAAAGGCGTACCGATCGGCACGCCTTTTTTCATTGAGCATAATTATGGACCTTCCGTACATTTTCCGTATTTTTTCTTTGTCGCCATTCCCCCGCGTATGTGGCGCTCCTGTTTATTCTGCTCTAAAATCGCCTTGACCTTTTTATGAAGCTCCGGATTCACCTTTTCGAGCCTGACCGTAATATCCTGATGAACCGTACTTTTACTGATTCCAAAAACCTTTCCGGCGTTTCTGACCGTTGCCTTTGTGGCAATAATATATTCTGCGAGGCTTACACATCTTTCCTGTTTTGTTCCATAGGCGGAGTATTCCGCGGCGTTCTTGTTTTTCTGTGACATGATCTCGCCCCTCCAAATGATGTTATGTCAGATTTATATGCGAAAAAACGCCGGGATATGATTTTCACGGCGTTTTTTAAAATCTCGATCTAAAAATTGCAGGATTTGTATTCCGAAATTGCAAAATCGCCGTCCCATTCCCTGTCATAATCACTTAAAACATCTTTCGACAATTTTTCTTTTCGTATAAAAGTACCAACTTTACGGAATTTGTATTGATTATTTTTTCGGATTCATATATAATAAGAAGGTATAGATCGCTTACACCGAAATAAGCGGCGGACGAGCGCGTCCCGACAGGGGCAATGTTTTTGGCACGAGCGGAGACCGATCCGACCATGCAATGAAAGGATAACAAAAAATGCAGACCGAGTTGGAAAAAGATAAAGAGATCATCAATCTCGAACAGGACGAGCAGGAGCTTTTAAACGGACTTCTCAAAAATATGAATAACGGGACGATTGACCCCTCGCTTTATATCGAATACGACGTAAAAAGAGGGCTTCGCGACTCGAACGGAAAAGGCGTTCTCACGGGTCTGACCGAGATCTCCGACGTTGTATCCTACAATATCGTCGGGGGGAGGAAGATCCCCTGTGACGGTCGTCTTTATTACCATAATTATAATATCGTCGATCTGATCGCGGGCTTTGGCGACCGTCGGAACGGCTTCGAAGAGACGACCTACCTTCTCCTGTTCGGGTCTCTCCCGAACCGCGAACAGCTTACGCGTTTTTTTCACCTCATCTCCGATAACCAGACGCTCTCTATGAATTTTACCCGCGACGTTATCATGAAAGCGCCAAGCTCAAACATTATGAACGCGCTCCAAAAAAGTATCTTGACGCTTTATTCCTATGATAATAATCCCGAGGATATCTCCGCCGAAAACGTTCTTCGCCAGTCGATCCAGCTGATCGCCAAGATCCCACTGATCTCGGTATACGCCTACTGCGCCTACCGTCACTATAAACAGCACGACAGTCTTATGATCCGTAACCCCGTCAACGAATACTCCACGGCGGAAAATATCCTTTATATGCTCCGCGAAAACGGCGAATTTACCGAGCTGGAGGCGAAGGTGTTGGACGTCGCGCTCGTCGTCCACGCCGAACACGGCGGCGGAAACAACTCGACCTTTACGACCCACGTCGTGACCTCGTCGGGGACGGATACCTATTCCGCTGTCGCGGCGGCGATCGCCTCGTTAAAGGGATTTCGCCACGGCGGCGCGAACCTAAAGGCGAAACAGATGTTTGAGGACATTAAGACGCACGTTTCCGACTGGAGGGACGAAAAAGCGATCCGCGACTATCTGATCAAGATCACCGATAAAGAGGCGTTCGATCGGACGGGCTTGATCTATGGGGTCGGACATGCGGTCTATACCGAATCCGATCCGCGCGAGGTGATCCTAAAGGATTACGCGAAAAAGCTCGCCGTCGAAAAAAATCGTATGGAGGAATATGAATTTTACGAGCGCGTCGAGCGGATAGCGAAACAGGTCATTGCCGAGAAGCGTCGTTTATTCAAGCCGATCTGTGCGAACGTCGATTTTTACAGCGGCTTCGTTTACGATATGCTCCGCATCCCCGACGAGCTTTTTACCCCTCTGTTCGCGATTGCGAGGATCTCCGGCTGGTGCGCGCATCGGCTCGAGGAGATCGTAAACCACGGAAAAATTATTCGACCAGCCTATAAATATGTCGCGGAGCATCAGGATTATATTCCGCTCGAGGAAAGGCAGTAATGAATTACATTATTTTTGATATGGAGTGGAATCAGCCCTCTACCCCGGAGGAAAAAAGCTCCGCGCTCCGTCACGGCGAAATTATCCAGATCGGATTTTTTGTCCTCAGCGAGAGGCTCGAGATCCTGTATCGGGATAAAGTCACCGTTAGACCCGTCGTCTATCCGACCATGAACGAGTATGTGAGCGAGCTTACGGGGATCACGCAGGAACGCGCGGAAAGAGGTCTCCCCTTCCCCGAGGGCTTCTCGAAAATGACGCGATATTTTGAGGATGAGACCGTTCTATTAGCATGGGGAGACGACGACCTCCCGATCTTGACGGAAAATATGGCGTTTCATCGGGTCGAGACCGAGCTTCCCCCACATTATAACCTACAACGTATTTTTTGTACCGAAACACGACAGTCCGTTCTCCAGATCGGTTTAAAGACTGCGGCGGAGTATTTCTCCATTAACACGAGCGTTCGCGTTCATGACGCACTGAACGACGCGTATATTACCCTCCTCATCGCGCGTCGGCTGGATCTTTCCGGCGGGATCCGCCGATACCGCCGAAAAAGCGCCTCCCCCAAAAGACCCGATCTCTCGTGGCTCACCGAGGAAGCGCTCCTCACCGACGAGACCGACTATTTCGGGAGCGTCGACGGTATGGCGGCATATTGCGGGACGTTTTTTACCGACTGCCCGATCTGTGGGAAGGGCTTAGGAGCGGGAAAGTTTTACCGCTTTCAAAAAAACGGCTTTGTGACGAAGCTACGGTGTCCCGACGACGGCGACTTTTTCGCGCACTTTGAAAAAAGCGACGATCACCTTAAAGGCGGGCTTTATCCGATGACGCCCTCGCTCGAAAAGATCTATACCGCGAGAATACGACACCGCGCAAAAAATGAGCGCTATCGACAGTTTAGGCGTAGAACCGCTCATCTCGAGAGAAAATAGAGCCTATAAAAAGTAAAAATATGTCCGCTTTCCCGAAGAGTCGATCTCCGTAAAAGCGGACATTCCCGTATGAGTCGCCGACCGGTCGGTTTCCCATAGGGTTCGCCCCGTCGCGGGGCTAAAAGGGGATCGTCGTATTGAAGCAGTTACGAGAGGATTTTCCCCTTCTACTATAAAGAACGTTTGAAAATCGGAAAAAGTGACAAAAATAATAAAAAAATTTTAAAGGAGCGAAACGATTGAATAAAATACTCATCTTAAAGCTTTATACCGTTGTTAAATGCGTAACGGAGCGTTTTCGGCGGGATAACCTAAACGAATACGCCGCCTACTCGGCGCTTTTTATGATCCTATCGTTCGTCCCGTTTATTATGATCCTTTTAAATATTATGAAAAATTTCCCAATCTTCTCCGAAACGAGTACCTACGAACTCGAGATCCTGTCCGACGAGGTCGGGGGCTTTATCACCCGGATCATCGCCGAGGCACGGGAAAAAGCAAACGGCGCAATCTTATCGGTCACGACGGTCGTCGCGCTGTGGTCGGCTTCGCGCGGGCTGATCGGGATCATTAACGGGCTGAACCGTATTCACCGCGTAAAGGAAACGCGCGGCTTTCTCCGCCTCAGGATCAGCGCCGTTTTTTATATGATCCTCTTTATCCTCGCGATGCTCGCCGTTTTGGTGCTTCTTGTTTTTGGGCAGGCGATCTTGGAGCGACTGATCCGCGCCTTTCCGATCTTCGAATCCTTCGACGGGGCGCTCTTTACCTTTCGCTGGGCGATCGGCTTTGGGGTATTGATCCTCTTTTTCCTCTTTATATACGCCGCGCTCCCGATCCAAAAATCCCGCCCTTTTTCAAAGCTTCCCGGCGCGGTATTCAGCGCGGCGGGCTGGCTCGGCTTCTCGGCGCTCTACTCGTTTTATGTGAACCGTCTCGCGAATTATTCCTACGTTTACGGAAGTCTTACGACGGTCGCCCTCTTGATCCTATGGCTTTATATCTGTATGTATATTCTCTTCCTCGGCGAGGAGCTGAACCTCATGCTTTCGAGCGGATTTTTTAAAAAGATCGGGAAATGGATCCCCCAAAAACAGCCGATAAAAAAGGAAACGTCATGAATATTTACGATCTACCCCTCGCCCGCCTGATCGAAGTCCTTCAAAAAAAGACGGCGGCGGAAACGGTCTTTCGCGCACTTTATCGCGATCGCGTCCCTTCCCTCTCGGAAATTCCGCTAAAGCCCGCGCTTCGTTCGCTTTTAGAGGAGCGTTTCACGATCGAGCGGCTCGAGTGTGCCGCCGTATCGGACGGAGAAAACGCGGTCAAATACCTGTTTCGCCTTTCCGACGGTCATTTCATCGAATCCGTCCTTATGCGCCACGAATACGGAAATAATATCTGTATCTCTACCCAAGTCGGCTGTAATATGGGCTGTGCCTTCTGTCGAAGCGGGCGCATGAAAAAAATACGAAATCTAAGCGTGGGAGAGATGCTCGGACAGATCCTCGCGGTCGGCGAAAGCATCGGCGAGCCGATCACCGGGCTCGCGGTCATGGGGATCGGCGAACCCTTTGACAATTACGAAAACGTACTGGGTATGATCGATACCGCCCTTTATCAAAATGGGCTTTGTATCGGTTCGCGTCATATCACGGTCTCGACCTGTGGGGTCGTCCCAAGGATCGAGGCGCTGTCCAAAACGAATTACAACGTAAACCTCGCCGTCAGTCTCCACGCGCCGGATAACGCCCTTCGCTCCCGCCTGATGCCGATCAACCGTACTTACCCACTGGAGGTACTGATCCCCGCGATAAAGCGTTTTTCAAAGGACACGAACCGTCGCGTCACGCTCGAATATGTCATGCTCAAAAACATAAACGACGGCGTCGATCAAGCCAAAGCGCTCGCCGACCTGATCGGGGAAAGTAAGTGTTATGTCAACATCATTCGCTATAACCCGAGCGAGGGAGACGAATTTGAGCGGAGCGACGACGATCAGATCTTTCGCTTTTACGATATTCTGAAAAAGAATAAGATCGGCGTTACCATGCGCCGTGAAATGGGCGCGGGCGTAAACGCCGCCTGCGGTCAGCTTCGGGGGGATTATGAAAAATGAAAAAGCGATCTGCTTTATTTGACAGGCACATCAACAATTATAACGGAAATTTTACCGTTGAGACGACCTCTGCTGTCTTGACGCAACGGAGCAGGACGACAGGACAACCGAGTGATTGACAGCAAAAAACGGCATTGCTTTGAAAAGCGATGCCGTTTTTCACTATTTGGTTTGGCAAGGTGAAGCGCCGGATAAATCGAAAGTTGTCAAATCAATCCGAAATGCTTTGCAATTATATCGCATACCCCTTCCCTTGTGTCTATACCATCATCTTTTCTGACAACCGTAAAAAAGCCGCTGTCTGCAAGTTCATCATAATGCTTGCGGCTGTTGATAAGCGCAAGCCCTTGCCGATAATTTTCCATGACTTTTTCGGGCTCACTACAGCTTTTGATAATATCCAATATAAATTGCTTTTCGGGGTCGTTTCGGTCAAAGAAACGCTCAACGCTCATGGACTGCGGCGAAAGCATAACGGCAACACGATTGTAATCGGATATTTCTTTGAGCAAATTGACGGGAATGTTGGTATCAACGATTATTTTCTTATCCCTTGGCATTGAGATGAGCTGAGTCACCTCAAATTCAGCGGCTTCTCTGCCGACGCCGAATATCCAACGTTCGTATTCCTCCGGCGAACGGGTCACAAAATCCTTCCAATCTTCAAGATTGTTAAGATAACAAATATTGGGCTGAAATTCGGGCAACGCAACTTTATCGGATACTGTGCTGTGATAGTTTTCACCGCAGAAAATCATATCATATCGTTCAGCAAGCATTTTTACGGTTGTTGACTTTCCTGCATAAGCCGTACCCGTAATAAAATAAACATTTTTGAGATAGTATTTTAGAATGTTATTCTCAATTTTCAACGCCTTGTACCTCCAATTCCGATTTAACAGGCGATCCTCGACAAAATAATTATACCATAACTAAACAGAAATGTCAATACACAATCCCGACATCGATCATCACCATTATAGAAATCCCTTCGAAAGAGCGCGTCCGCCAACGTGTCGGAGTTCGCAAGGCTTTTCATCGCGCCCACCGCTTGGTCGAGAATGAGCCTGTAAACCGCGCTTTGAATGACGCTTGAGATACCCTCGTTCTTCGACCGAAGCGTAGTGATCGACTTTCGTGAGTCGAATGAAATATTTCAAAAATTAAACGAATTGACCTCTGCCTTCCATACGATCCCGCCGCTATTCCAGCGAAGGATCGGTCGGTATCCGAGCTTCGCGTACCAACCCTCCAAATGCGTATAATGAATCCAAGAGAGGTCATAGCCATCCCGCCGTAGCGTTTCGGTCGCGAGCCTTACCATTTCCAAGCCGATCCCCCGACCGCGATACTCGGGGATCGTCCCGACACAGCCCGGTCCGCCGACCCGAAGCTCCCGAAACCGTCCCATATCGGGCAGACCGCAAAAAGAAACGATCCTGTCACCGTCGAAAGCGCAGTAAAAGCGATCGCCTTCCCTAAAATATTTTACCCAGTCCTCGTCCACTCGCCGAACCGCGCTATGTAGCGACGAAAGCGCACCCCGATACTCGCCGAACGTGATCCCGCCCAAGACGGGCGGCGTTCCGCTCGGGGACTCCCCGCGAAGATCCATAACAAGCTCCGTAAAAATCAAATCCTCGGGTAAGGCGCGAATTCTTTCTTCCTCGAAGAAGCCCGGGTTAAGGCAATGAAACATATCCGAATAGCGCATTATTTCCGCTCCTTTCTCCGCCCGACAAATTGAAAACCGAGTGAAACAAAACAGAAGTTAGCGAACAGGCAAAAGCACGGTCAAGCAATAACTTTTATTCCTCCCGCGTGGTCTTTCTCGCCCGCTGGATCGCGCCCGCCGCCCGAAGCACCAGCTTCGACGGAAGTAAGCGCGCCGAAACGACGACCGTCTTACCGAGCGCGGTCGGTACGATCAACAGCTTTTTACGGAACATCTGTTCAACTGCGTATTCCGCCGCTTCGGCGGCGGAGATCCCCGCGACGGCGAATTCCACGCCCGAGACCTCGTTAAATTCCGTTACGACCGGTCCGGGACAAAACGCGCTGACCGATACCCGTGAATGATCGTAGCGAAGCTCCTCGGCGATCGCTTTTGTGAGCTGTACAATATAATTTTTAGAGGCGTAATAGCCGGCGAAATTCGGTCCCGCCATAAAGCCCGCGAGCGACGCGATATTTAAAATATACCCGCTGTTTCGCGCCTTAAAATCCCGTAAAAAAAGCTTAGAGAGTATATGGACCGCCTTCACGTTCACGTCGATCATACTCAGCTCCGCGTCGAGGTCGCTCTCATCGAACGCGCCGAACACGCCGAAGCCCGCGTTATTCACGAGGATATCCACGCGGACGCGGCTCGCCTCGCGGTACAATCGAAGGCAATCCTCCTTCTTTGACAGATCGCCGAGTACGATATGTACCCGTATCCCGTACCGCTCCGTAAGCTCCTGTTTTAACTCCGCGAGCCGTTGTCCCCGTCGCGCCGCGATAATGAGGTCGATCCCCCGCCGCGCGAGACTGATCGAGATCTCTCGTCCGATCCCCGAGCTTGCTCCCGTAACCAATGCGATCATAATTTTTTTCCGCCTTTCAGTTTTTTGCTGTATTTATTTTTTGTGCAGGATCACAAATTTCAACCTAATCCGTTTTCCGACAAGATCAGCGCGATCAGTCGATCCAGATCTTCCTCCGCCGTCAGCGCCCCACAGATCGCGCGGTATTTCGCCGCGTTCGCGATCCCCTTTAAATAATGACCGACCTGCATTCGTGCTTCCCGCATTCCGACCCGCTCTCCCTTATCCTCGACGAGGAGGCGGATATGCCTTCGCATGATCTCCAGCCGCTCCGTAAGCGACGGCTCGGAAAACGGCTCTCCCTTTCGGCTTTGTTCGATCTCGCGAAAGATCCAAGGTCTCCCGCATGCGGCTCGCCCGATCATCACAAGATCACAGCCCGTTTTTTCGTACATTTCGCGACATTTCTCCGCGCTGTTTACATCGCCGTTCCCGATCACGGGAATTTTTACCGCCCGCTTTACATCGGCGATGATCTCCCAGTCCGCTTCCCCGCTGTACATTTGGTTTCGCGTTCTCCCGTGAACGGCGATCGCGCTCGCGCCGCATTCCTCGGCGATCCGCGCGATCTCGACCGCGTTTACGCTTTCTTCGTCCCAGCCCTTACGGATCTTGACCGTGATCGGGAGCGCCGTCGCCCGAACCGCCGCCGAAACCATTTCACCGAAAAGCTTCGGTGCTTTCATAAGAGCGCACCCCGCGCCGTTTCCCGCGACCTTCGGGACGGGACAGCCGCAATTCAGGTCGATCACGTCGGGCGAAAAACGCTCCGCGATCCGGATCGCGGGCGCGACAAACTCCGGCTCACATCCAAACAGCTGGATCGCCATCGGGCGCTCCGCCTCCGTCACCGTCAAAAGCTCCGCCGTTTTACGATCGCTGTAGACCATTCCCTTACAGCTCGCCATTTCTCCGACCACATAAGCCGCGCCGAACTCCTTCGCGACGGCGCGAAACGCGTGATCCGCAACGCCCGCCATCGGTGCGAGCGCGGCGGTCTTTTTTATTTTTACATTTTTGATGGATAAATATTCCATTGACCGCTCCGCTTCAATGCCTTCGTTTGTGCGTCCGCTTTTTAGCGAACGACCGCTGTCAACTTGTTCGCTTTTTTTGACTTTGAGAACATTCAATATCCCAACAGCCTTCCGATCACCGCATTCGATACCAAAAATCCCCGCTTCGTCAGCGCGATCCCTTCCTCCGTCACTCGAAGGTACGAAGGCGGGATACGCTCGCTTCTTCGTAAGAGCGTTTCCTTCTCGATCCCGAACCGTACACAATCCGCAAAGGAAAGTCCCTCGGTCAGCCGAAGCCGCAGCATCGCAAATTCCTCAAAGCCGCCCGCCGCCTCGTCCGTGACGAAGGCTTCCTGTCGCTCCCGCTCCAAAAAGACGTTCAAGTCTCGCGACGTACAAAAACGCTTCCCTTTATAATAGGAATGTGCGGCGGGACCGACCCCGAGATACTCCTCACACCGCCAGTATTTCAGATTATGGCGACATTCATAGCCCGTTCGCGCGAAATTACTGATCTCGTACTGGCGAAAGCCGTGTTCCTCCAATAGCTCTGCAGTGAACAGGTACAATCCCGCCGCCTCGTCCTCGTTCGCCGTTTCGCGCTTTTCAGCGAAAAACGGCGTATTCTCCTCGATTTTCAACAGATATACCGAAAAATGCGTGAGCGGGAGCGCCGTAAGCGCCCGAACCGATGCCGAAACGGAGGCTTTTGTTTGATCCTTCAGCCCGATCATCAGATCCGCCGAAATATTCCGAAATCCAGCATCGTATGCACGAATGATCGCTTTTTCCGCCTGTTCGGGCGTATGACGCCGACCGAGGAAGCGAAGCTCTTCCTCCTGCGTCGACTGTACGCCGAAGGAGATCCGATTTACCCCGCTTTGAAAAAGCAAAGTCAGCCGTTCCCGATCGGTCACGCAAGGATTCGCCTCAACCGTCGCTTCCGCGCCTTCACAAAAAGAAGCGCCGCGTAAAATGTCGGCGATCTCACGCGCGAGGAGGATCGGCGTACCCCCGCCGAAGTATACGGTATCAAAGCTTTCGTCATAACAAGAGAGATTTCGTAAAACCGCGCTTTTATAATGTTCGGCGAGCGAACGGCTAAACCGCTCGGAATAAAAATCGCAGTAAGGACACTTCGTCAGACAAAAGGGTACGTGGATATACAGCCCTCTCATTCGTCGAACTTTAAGACCGCCATAAACGCCTCCTGCGGGACCTCTACCGTACCGAGCTGGCGCATACGCTTTTTCCCTTCCTTTTGCTTTTCGAGCAGTTTTTTCTTACGGGTGATGTCGCCGCCGTAGCATTTCGCGAGAACGTCCTTTCTCATCGCCTTTACCGTTTCGCGGGCGATGATCTTCCCGCCGATCGCCGCCTGGATCGGTACTTCAAAAAGCTGGCGCGGGATATGCTCCTTAAGCTTTTCGGCAATCCTCCGCGCGCGCGGATACGCCTTATCCGTATGAACGATAAAGGAGAGCGCGTCTACCGTCTCGCCGTTCAGCATGATGTCGAGCTTCACGAGCTTTGACGGGCGAAAGCCGATCAGCTCGTAATCATAGCTCGCGTAGCCCTTTGTCCGCGATTTCAGCGCGTCAAAAAAGTCGTATACGATCTCGTTTAAGGGAAGCTCGTAATGGAGATCGACCCGCGTTTCGTCGAGATATTTCATGTCCTTGAACGTCCCGCGCCGCTCCTGACAAAGCTCCATGATGTTCCCGACATACTCCGCCGGGCTAAAAACGTGCGCCTCGACGATCGGCTCATACGCCTGAGCGATCTCGGCGGGATCGGGATAATTTGAGGGATTGTCGATCTGTACGATCTCCCCGCCGATCTTTTCGATCCGATACACGACCGAGGGCGCGGTCGTTACGAGATCAAGATTATATTCGCGCTCGAGCCGCTCCTGGATAATATCCATATGGAGCAGACCGAGAAAGCCGCAGCGAAAGCCGAAGCCGAGCGCGGCGGAGCTTTCCGGCTCGAAGGTAAGCGAAGCGTCGTTTAAGCGAAGCCGCTCGAGCGCGTCGCGAAGGTCACCGTATTTCGCGCCGTCGGCGGGATAAACCCCGCTGAATACCATGGGGTTCACGCTTCGATAGCCCGCGAGAGGCTCGTCGGCGGGATCATCGGCGAGCGTGACCGTATCGCCGACCTTTGTGTCACCGATCGACTTGATCGAAGCGGCGATATAGCCGACCTCACCCGCGCGAAGCTCGTCCGAAACGTTTAAGCTCGTCGCGCCCATATAACCGACCTCGGTCGTCTGAAACTCCACGCCGGTCGCCATAAAACGGATCTTATCCCCGACGCGAAGCGTTCCCTCCTTGATCCTTACGTATACGATCACGCCTTTATAGCTGTCGTAATAGCTGTCAAAGATCAGCGCCTTCAACGGCGCGGCTGGGTCGCCCTTCGGCGGGGGAACGCACTTCACCACCTGTTCTAAAACGGCTTCGATATTCGTTCCCATTTTCGCCGAGATAAGCGGCGCGTCCTCGGCGGGTATCCCGATCACGTCCTCGATCTCCGCCTTGACCTCCTCGGGGTGCGCCGAGGGAAGGTCGATCTTATTGATGACCGGGACGACCTCGAGATCCTGTTCGATCGCGAGATAAGTGTTCGCCAAGGTCTGCGCCTCGATCCCCTGAGACGCGTCCACGATCAGGATCGCGCCCTCACAGGCGTTTAGCGAACGAGAGACCTCATAGTTAAAGTCGACATGACCGGGCGTATCGATCAGGTTAAAAACATAGTCGTTCCCGTCCTGCGCCCGATAATTGAGGCGTACCGCCCGCGCCTTGATCGTGATCCCGCGCTCACGCTCGAGCTCCATATTGTCGAGGAGCTGTTCCTCCATATCCCGCTGGGCGACCGTCCGCGTCTTCTCTAAAATGCGATCCGCGAGAGTCGACTTTCCGTGGTCGATATGCGCGATGATACAAAAATTTCTGATATTGGATAGATAACTGCCGTCTGCCAAAATAAGCTCCTCCTGTCGGGTCCGGATCGGTATTTTTTTATTTATTGAACTTCTCTTCCCGCCGCCGAAAAATCCAAATCGGGAAGCTTCGCCCAGATCAAATAAATACTTTGATACACAGTATACCACATTTTCCCAAAAATAGCAAGAAAAATTTGACGAAAGCGAAGGGTGATTTTCCGACCGAGATTTGACTTTTTTTGAAACGATATGTTACAATAAAAAAAGCGGAAACCCGCGAGCGAGCTTCCCGACTGCTGAAATCGCCATTGCTTTAGCGCCGAAACCCCAAGTGACGATCACGGTACTCGTTTTAAATCAAAGAAGATCATTGGTACTTTGCTTGTGATTGATACGATACGGTTAAAACCGTAAAAAATCTCGCAGGATCGTATAAGCCTAAGCTTGTGATTGATTTTTACGGTTTTTCATATTTGTATCAGTACTTGTTCTAAGGCGTATTTGCTTTTATTATCAGGACGACACACTCCACATGGCACGATTGCTCGATATTGATGTCAAATAATCAGGCAATTCTCAGAAAATCAGCCCGTTCGCTCACGGGAATTCATCAAAGGCTTTTTCGACCTCAAAATCGCCATTTTCTCGACCGCACTCGTTCTCGGAAACAGGTCGATGTGTTTGTCCCTACTTATTATATGTAGCTGCACAGTTTTTCCAATCGCCTCAAGACTTCGCTCTGAGGGAATATGTCCGAAAACCTGTGATTTTCCATCGCCTCGACCCAGTTCAAGCCTTATTTCCTCCGCCCCCATGTTTTCCCTTGGTAACAATAAATAATGCACTACTAACCGTGCTGCCCACGGCAACTAATATTACTTTTCTAATATTTGAATTTCTTTCGCGCCTGCAATTATCACATAGCTTATGCCTGTTCGTGCTTACAAGTTCGCATTCGCCCTTCTTGCAGTAGCGTATTTCTGTCTCTTCATTATTGGTCATCAGAATCACCTCCGGTATGTTCTGTTTCTGCAGTTAGTAGATTATGTACTGAATAATCAATTTGCGCCTTCGGATCAAAGGCTGTTATCCTCGCTGCTATATCGGTAAACTGATCAACTACTTCAATCCGCTTCTGCGAAGAATTCTCATTGAGCAACAATATTGTATCTCGATCATTAAGTTTATTTTCCACAATAAAGGATTTGAATTCTTCTAAGCACTCCTTGCATGGTTCATACTCGCCCAGCATAGTGTATCCTTCACACTCCGTCTGCACAGAGTTAGTAATGTAAACAAGTGCCTGAAATGCGTCAATCGCCTTCCTGCTGACGTCTTTTTCGCCTTTTAAATCGAGCATCATTTGAAAGTCTGACTTCTGAGAATGCTCCGTGATATGATACATATTCTGAGCAAAGTTCCGCATCAATACACGTTTTGCATCTGTCGCGCTATGTATAACATCAAGCACTGCTGCTTCCCTCAGCTTTGCATCTTGAATCAGCCTTGTCTGCATTAATTTGTCTCGCACTCCTTCTGCCATAGCAAGGCGATCATTCTGAAGCTCCACATGAATCTCTCTTATCGCATCACCGACATATTCTATCTCATCAAGAATCTGAGCCATTACTGCATGCATTGATAAATTGTTTAAGGACTGTGTGAGATTAGGCTTCAAGACCATATCCTCAAGTCTCACTTGTTTAACGAATCCATCAGCATCACGGATTGTTGGTAATATTTCGCCCTGTTTATCAATGGTGAATCGATAGATCCCCCTATCTATTAAATCCTTGACATAGGAATCCATCTTAGCGACCATGATGTGATCTTTGCCCGCCATCGCTCCGATCACTTCTGCAATTGCCGGAAGCTTTACCTTGATATTTTCCCACTTACCAAAATACTGAATGAGACTTCTATTATCCTCATAGGAAATTATGCTTAGTTCTCCGCGATTCGGCTGCCACTCTTCAATATCGTATTCGAAGATAGGAACCATCTCATATTTATCCTGTTCACTGATTGGCCTCTTTGGATCGGCGCTTTGAAAACCACAATGCGGACACTTTGTAGCTTTATCTGATATTTTTGTCCCGCATTCCGGGCATAGTATTCTGCTCATTTGTTTATGACCTTTCCTTTTTATTTGCTACTTCATAAGAGGTCTCGCAATTTTTGCGGATTTGTTAATCCCACTCGAAAATAAATCCACCGCTCCCTTAGGTGTCGTCTAACAAGGTTCTATCTTTGATACAATGTGCCTGTCTCGAATATGTACTCCGATGCCCGCAAAATTGTTCACTCGACCTTCCCGAAGCAGGGAAAGCCGAAAAATGCCTAAAATCAAGGGCTTTCAAGACTATCAGTCCTTTGCCCTTGACATCAATACTACCGTCTCAACATGCCTCGTTCGACTGAAAAGATCCACGCCCCGAACCGTTTCCACACGATACCCGCGCTCGCTCAACAGCTTACAGTCCCGCGCGGCGGTCGCGGGGTTACAGGAGATCATCGCGATCCGCGCGGGATCGAGCTTTACGATATTTTCGATCGTCCTCGGGTCACAGCCCTTCCGCGCGGGGTCAACGATGACCGCGTCCGCGCGTACTCCCTCCGCCGTCAGCCGCTCGGTCGCCTCCCCCGCGTCGCCGCAAAGGAAGCGAACGTTTTCCGCGCCGTTTAGGCGCGCGTTCTCCCGCGCGTTCTCGACCGCGCTCTCGTTTTGTTCTACGCCGATCACCCGCTTCGCGCGATCCGCCACCGTAAGCCCGATCGTTCCCGCGCCGCAGTACAGATCGACGACCGTCTTTCCGTCCGGCTCAATCAGCTTCGCCGCCTCCCGATAAAGCGCCTCCGCCATCGGCGTATTGACCTGATAAAACGAGCGGGCGGAGATCCGAAACGTCTTCCCGCACATCGTATCCGTAATATACGGCGTCCCGTAAAGAAGCCGCTCGTCCTCGCCGAGGATCACATTCGTCCGCTCGGGATTAACGTTCGCGGTCACGCTCACCACCTCGGGAAAACGCGCATGGACCGCCTCGCCGAGCTTTTTCAACTCGGGAACAAAGCGGCGAACGACGACCGAAACGCCGACTTCCCCCGAATGATACCCGCGACGAATACAGATCGAACGAAGAACGCCGCTGTGCGTTTCCTCGTCATAAGCGGAGATCCGATTTTCCCGCGCGAGATCGAGGATAAAGCCGCGAAGCTCCTCAAAGCGGGACGGTTCGAGGCGGCACGCGCCGCATGGAACGATCCGATGACTTCGTTCGGCGAAAAAACCGCACTCCGTCCCGTTTATCCCTTTACGAACGGGATACTGGGTCTTATTCCGATAAGCGGAAACGGAAGCGTTCGGAAGGATCGGGAGAAATTCGGGATCAAGTCTGCCGATCCTCGTAAACGCGTCACGTAGAAAGCCCTCCTTCGCCGAAAGCTCCGCCTCATAGCGAAGATGACGAAAATCGCAGCCGCCGCACCGCCCGAACACGGGACAATCGACGGGAACGCGATCCGAAGAGGGGGTCAATATTTCTTCGATTTTTCCGTAACAATGCGTCCGCCCAACCTTAACGATCCGAACGCGAAGAAGGTCGCCCACGGCGGAAAACGGGATAAAGATCACCATTCCTTCCCATCTTCCGATCCCACAGCCCTCGTTTGTGAGCGCCGTTACGGTGACCGTAACGATCTCGTTCTTTTTGAGCTCTGTTTTATTCCGCATTTTTTTCAAGTGCCTTACTCTTTAGATAGGCGTTGATAAAGCCGTCGAGGTCGCCGTCCATGACCGCTTGGATATTCCCCATTTCAAAGCCCGTCCGATGATCCTTCGCGAGTGTATAGGGCATAAACACATAAGAACGGATCTGCGCGCCCCACGCGATCTGGAGCTGTTCGCCCTTAATGTCGCTGATCTTGTCGAGATGCTCGCGCTCCTTGATCTCCACAAGCTTCGACACCAACATCCTCATGGCGTATTCGCGGTTTTGAAGCTGGCTACGCTGGGTCTGACAGGCGCAGACAATCCCCGTCGGCTTATGGATCAGCCGAACGGCGGAGCTTGTCTTGTTGACCTTTTGTCCGCCCGCGCCGCTCGAGCGATAGACCTCCATTTCAATATCCTCGGGGCGAATGTCGACGGTCGTGTCCTCGTCGATCTCGGGCATGACCTCAAGGCTCGCGAAGCTGGTGTGCCGCCGCCCCGACGCGTCGAACGGAGAAACGCGGACGAGCCGATGAACGCCGTTCTCGGACTTTAAAAAGCCGTAGGCGTTCAGCCCCTCGACAAGGATCGAGGCGCTCTTGATCCCCGCCTCCTCCCCTTCGAGGTAATCAAGGAGCGAGACCTTGAAATTATGGCGCTCCGCCCAGCGATTATACATACGATAGAGCATTTCCACCCAGTCTTGAGCCTCCGTACCGCCCGCGCCCGCATGGAAGGTAAGGATCGCGTTTTTCGCGTCAAATTCGCCCGATAAAAGCGTGACGAGCTTCTGCTCCTCGAGCATCGCCTTTGTCTTCGCGGCGAGCGAAGAGATCTCCTCGAGCATGGACTCGTCCTCGTCCTCATTCGCGAGCTCCGCCATGGTGATCACGTCGTCAAAGCTCTCGGACAGCTTATTAAATTGAGAGACCTTCGCCTTCAGCGCGCCCATTTTTTGAAATATTTTTTGGGAATTTTCGCTGTCGTTCCAAAAATCGGGCGCGGCGGACTGTTCCTCGAGCGCGGCGATCTCCGCGCGGAGCCGCTCAAGATCGAGCGCCGTCGAAAGCTCCTTTAACTGCGGCTTCAGTCCCTCAAATTCCAAAATCAATTCCTCGTATTGAAGCATTTTTACGTTTCCTTTCCTTAAGTTCTTTTGCTATTATACTACATTTATGATCATTTGTAAAGTATTTTTTATTAAGAAGGCGGCGGATCGTGTCAAGTACAACACGACCCGCCGCTTTAACGACTTCACAAAAATAAAAGCTATTTTTTAAAGATCCCGCGCTTTTCATAAGGCGCTTCGCTCGCCTCAAGCACCTCATAGCCCGTATCGGCGATCGCCGCGCGAAGCGACGGCATATCGAGCGGATCCTCCGAAAGGATCTCCGTCGTCCCCTTCCGAAAGGACGAGGTCACTTTTTTTATCGAAAAGCTCTTCCGAACCGCGTCGTTGATATGCGCCTCACACATCCCGCAAGCCATTCCCCGAATTTTCAGCGTTGTTTTGATCATGCGCTCCTCCTCCTTTTGTTAGCTTAGACTAATAAGAAGTATAGCACATTTTTTTCGCCTTGTCAACCCTTCAAGGGGAAAAACGAACGTTATTTCCCCCGCTCCATTAACGCTTTCGCCTCCTCGGCGTTGAACCGATACTTTTTATCGCAGAAATGACAACAGACCTCGATCTCCTCGCGCTCGCTGATCAAGCGCGAAAGCTCCTCCCTACCGAGGCTGATCAAGATACGCTCCGTCCGCTCGCAGCTACAGCCGCAATAATACCGCGCCTCCCAGCTGTCGAGTACCGCGCCATCCAGTCCCTCTAACCCCATCAGCGCGATCTCCTCGCTATTTAGCCCCAACTCGATCATCTCGGTAACGCTTTGCATTTTTTTGATATTCCGCTCGATCACGTCGATCGCGCCCTCGTTGATCGGCGGTACGAGCTGGATCAGGTAGCCGCCCGCCGCCTTGATGCTCCAATCGCGGTCTACCAAAACGCCCAGCGCACAGACGGTCGGGATCTGTTCGCTAACGGCGTAATAGCTCGTAATATCCTCGGCGATCTCGCCCGAGACGATCGGCGTTTGTGTCGCATACGGCTCTTTCAGCCCGAGATCCTTAATAACCCCGAGGAAGCCGTCCGAGCCGACATAGCCCGATACGTCGAGCTTTCCGTTCGATTTGAGCGGAAGGTCGACCTGCGGGTGTTCGGCGTAACATTTTACATTCCCCATATAGTCCGCCGCCGCGACCAGTCCGCCCGAGGGACCTCCGCCGTTGATCCTGAGCGTGAGGCGATCGTCCTTCCCCTTTAACATCGCGCCCATAATGCTCGTGGCGGTCGCGAGCCGCCCGAGCGCCGCCGAGGCGACGGGCGATGTCTGATGAACGCGAAAGATCTCGTTTACGATGTCCGTTGAGTTGAGTGCCGAACAAAGTACGCTTCCGTCCGCCGAAAGCGCTCTTACGATTTTCCCCATTTTATTCCCGTTCCTTTCCCGATCCTTCCCTTTTCCGCGCGACAAAGGTCAGCTTTTCGCTGTCCGCGCGGGGCGGCTCTTCCGTTAAATAATCATAAACGGCGCAGACCTCAAAGCCCGCCCGCTCCAACAGAGCGTGAAGCTCCTCCTCGGGATAGGCGGTCTCGGTAAACCCTTCCGAAAAACGCTCGTAGCGCCCGTCCTCCCCTTCCGCGAAGAAATCAAGCGCGATCTCGGTCGTCCCGTCGCCGAGGTATTCGTTCTGCCATATACAAAGGACGTGTTCCGCCTCATAAAGGAAGGTTCGATCCTCCAACACCCGTTCGTGCTTATAGACCGTATTCACGTCGAACAGGAACAGCGCCCCGGGGTCGCTGAAAAGCGACACACGCTCAAAGGCGCGGAGGACTTCTCCGCGATCCGAGAGATGATTGATACTGTCGAGTGAGGAGACGGCGGCTTGGATCGTCCCGTACAGGTCAAGCTCCGTCATGCTCTGACAAAGATACTGGATCGCGCCATGCTCCTTTGAGAGCGCGACATTCAGCATTTCCGGCGAGCTGTCGACCCCGATCACGTCATAGCCCATTTTTGAGAAAAGCACGGAAAGGCTTCCCGTACCACAGGCGAGATCCAACAGGATCTCCTTCTTTCCGCCGAAGCGCGTGTTTAAACGGTCGTAATACGCCGCGATCTCCGCGTAATCGACGTTTTCGGTCAGGGTGTCGTAAAACTCCGCAAACGCACCGTAGCTCATGCCCGCTTATTCCTTCTCCGCGAGGCGCTCAAAAATCATCTCATAACCGCCCGTCCCATAGCGAAGCGTGCGATTTACGCGGCTGATCGTCGCGGTACTCGCGCCGGTTTTCTCAACAATGTCGATATAGACCTTGTTCTCCGTTAAGAGCTTCGCGACGACGAGCCGCTGAGAGATCGACTCGAGCTCGTTTACGGTACAAAGATCGTCCAAAAATTTCTTACATTCCTCCGTCGTTTTGAGCGTTAAAAGCGCCTCGTACAAGACTTCCCGATTTTCCCGATTGATCGTGAGTTTTTTCATAAAGCGTCCTTCCTTTTTCTTTTATTTTTGTGTAGGCTTCGCCCAAGTCGGGCAATTTTCGTTCCCTTATCGATATACGGCTCTGCCCGATCCTTCATCAAGATTATTTACAGTTTATCACGTGAAAGCAAAAAAGTCAAGAGGGAAACGCGAAATTTTCGTCAAATTTCTGCCAAAACCTCTACTCTTATCCTCAGCCTCAAAAAGAAATCCGCCGCTCTTAATACGCTCGAGTTTCGCCAAGGAAATAAAATTCGCCGCTTAATCGATCACAAAAATTCCGATACGCATCCGAAGTAAGACAGTCGCTCGGATCGGTCGAATCCATAAACTTATTTTTAAAATAAACGATTTCCTTGACCGATGAGATGTTTTCTTGCCCGACAACGCGTTTTAAAGCCTCAATCTGTTTTTGAGCCAAACCGGTAAAACAATTAAACAGTCCCGGAACGCATTTTTCCGTGTCGGAATCACGATACCACCGAGCAAGGTCTTGCAATGGACGGGGAAGATTCGCGCTTCTCAAAACACCGAACGAAAAGGAAACCGCGCCATAACGGTTTGGGAACAAAAATGAATACCCCGCTGTTTTTCGTTGCGGAATTTCGGAAAGCGGCAGAAGAATGCTCGCGTATGTACGATCAATATGCTCTATAAGACATACGTCGTTTACGACGACCGTAAATTTTACCATCGATTTGGGTAAAGTATACGGCGATCCTTTTGTTAACGAATTATCGATACATACGTGTAAGCGCGTCTGCGGCTCAAAGTCTTCTTTACGATAGTCGGATCGGAATGTAATCGTATCAAAGTAATCCGGGTTTGTAAAGACTTTCAATTTTTGATACGTCGGCGACAAATTTTTTTCGCCCGAGAAGGTGTAAACCTTTTTAATCGGATAGTGAAACAGCGAAAAGAGCGCTTCGGTACATTCAATCAGACGCGCGGTCAAGCCCTCGCTTTGTTCAAAATTAAATTGACATATCAACGAAGTATCGTTTCGCATAAACAATTATCCCTTTTTCCTTTTTCGTAGCTGCTCATTCGTTTCCGAACTGAAAATCCGTTTTGATATTTTCATTATATCATATCAAGTCGGATCATTCAAGTATTTTCCGCCGTTTTATACGTTAAAAAGCCTGAATTTTCCGAAAACGAGGAGTGCATTTAAAAAATCTCCCTTTCGGGGCTTGCGAAATCGGGAAAAATATGCTAAAATAAGATTATCATTTGTAAAAAGGAAAGGAACGACACAGCATGATGAAAAAAAGATTGCTGAGGGCGGTCTGTCCCGTTTTGATCGCGGGCGTCTTGACGGGCTGCGCGGCGGGCGCACCAGCCGAAAATACAGCCGATCCGGCGGAAAGTGAGGATCCTATGACAGAAGTAAAAATCGCGGCGTATACCGCCGAAAGTACGGCAATAAAGCCGCTCGGGAGAACCTTTTACGAGGACGGTCTCCTTTGGTGCGCTTATTCGGGGACGGGCGCGGAATTTATCGTGAAGGGAACGAAATGCGAGATCGACATTCACGGCGACGCCGTAAGCGAATCGGATAAAAACGAGGGGAATTACGCGCGGGTCGCGGTCTATGTGGACGGCGAGCGCGTCGCCGACGAAATGATGGACGCGCCCGAAAAAACGCTTACCGCCTTCGCGGGGACAGAGGAACGGGAGGCGGTCGTTACGGTCGTTAAACTCTCCGAAACGGCGATGTCCTGTCTCGCGATCCGCGAGATCCGAACGGACGGAGAGATCCGACCGACCCCCGACCGCGAATACTTCATCGAATTTGTCGGCGACTCGATCACCTGCGGCTACGGCGTAGACGACGAGGATCGGGATCACCACTTCTCCACCGCGACGGAGGACGTAACAAAGGCTTACGCCTATCGAACGGCGGAAAAGCTCGGCGCGGATTACAGTATGGTCTCGATCAGCGGCTATGGGATCATCTCGGGCTATACGGATAACGGAGAAAAAGTCACGCGTCAGACAGTCCCGCCCTATTATGATAAGCTCGGCTTTTCCTACGGTGGTTTCGCCGAGGATAAGCCTCAGAATTACGACTGGGACTTCTCGGGACGCGAGCCGGACGTGATCGTCATAAACCTCGGGACGAATGACGACAGCTATTGTCAGAACGACTCCGATAAACAGGCGGAATATAAAGCGGGCTATATCGAGCTTCTGAAAAAAATACGCGGATATAACCCGAACGCTAAGATCCTCTGTGCGCTCGGGATCATGGGCGACCGCCTCTTCCCGACGGTCGAAGCTACGGTCGCCGAGTACAGCGCCGAAACGGGTGACATGAACCTCGACGTACTCCACCTTACGCCTCAAAAGGAGTCGGACGGCTACGCGGCGGACTGGCATCCGACCTCGGCGACGCACGAAAAAGCCTCGGATCAGGCGGCGGAAAAGCTCCGCTACCTCCTCGGGATCGAATAACGCGCAAAAAGCGCAGTCCTGCACAAAAAGAAAGACACAAGCATTAGGGCGTGTTGACACAATCGCTCAACGCCCGTCTTACAAGCATATTTTCCGT
>JAMPCH010000016.1 GCA_023666265.1 Roseburia sp. | reverse complement strand
AATCAGTTTGTTGCTTAATTCTTTCCCACAGGGGCTTTTTTGTGCTGTCTGCATAAATTGGGGCGGGTCAGTGCTCTCTCATAATTGAGGGGGACATTCACAGGCGCTCTGTGCATATTTACCAAAATTGACCAAAATTTTTCTACGCGTAGGGGCGTTCATGGGTCGTGCTACACCCGACCTGCCACTTTCGTGTCGAAAATATCTACGGTGAGTGATTTCCTTTTTTCGCAAATTTTTTGCCCACAAATAGCTTAACCAAGCCGTTTGTGGGCAAAAAATCTTTTTTGTCAGTGTTTCATGGCGGAAGCGGTGGGATTCGAACCCACGAGCCCGTGAGGGCTACCTGATTTCGAGTCAGGCCCGTTATGACCACTTCGATACGCTTCCATTCGGATATACATAGTCGAAAAAAAGCCGACCCGTCTTTACCGACAGCTACTATTATACTACAAAAAATCCCTCCTGTCAAGGGTAAAGCGGCGAAATCTTTTCATTTTTTAAAAAATAATTGCTTTTTTATGGGAGATGTGGTATAATAAATAAGAATGACAGACCGTTCACGGCTTCGCGGCGCTTATGCATATTTTCCCGTCCCCTTCAAATACTAATTCCCGAGAATTGTTTTTGAAAGGAACGTTTAGCCATGAACGAAAAGAACGAAAACGAGAACGGCGCGGAGCGCGAGGAGTCCGACGAGATCGTGAAGGAACAGCAAAATCAACAGATCATCGATTCCGGGATCGTCGCGACGCCCAACGCCAAGCACCTGATCCATTGTCTTACCATTATCGGTCAGATCGAGGGTCACTATATCCTCCCTCCCCAGAATAAAACGACGAAGTATGAGCATATTATCCCCGCGCTCGTCGCGATCGAACAGGATCGCGACATTGAGGGACTTCTCATTATTCTGAATACGGTCGGTGGGGACGTCGAGGCGGGTCTCGCGATCGCGGAGCTGATCGCGGGGATGGATAAGCCGACGGTCTCGATCGTCGTCGGCGGGGGTCATTCGATCGGCGTCCCGCTCGCCGTGAGCGCCAAAAAAAGCTTTATCGTCCCGACCGCGACCATGACGATCCACCCCGTCCGTATGAACGGTCTCGTCCTCGGGATCCCCCAGACGCTCTCCTACTTCGACCGGATGCAGGAGCGGATCACGAATTTCGTCACGCGAAACAGCTCGATGAGCGCGGATAAATTCCGCGAGCTGATGATGAAAAAGGACGAGCTGGTGATGGACGTCGGCTCGGTCGTGGACGGCGAAACGGCGGTCAAGGAGGGGCTGATCGACGAGCTCGGCGGGCTCTCCGAGGCGATCAACCGCCTCTATGAGCTGATCGAACAGCGTAAGGAGATCATCCCCGAGGGTAAAAGCGCCGCCCGCCGCCGCCCCGAACGGTGCGCCGTAAAACGGGTAAACGGGGGAGAAAGGAGGGCGCTCGATCGTCAATGATCCATTCTATTATCAGTACGGACGACATATTCTTTACGGAGAACGCCGTAAAGACCGAGTATCGCCCGATCGACGGCGGGCTTCTCGAGCTGAATACGGTCGGCGGCGAAACGCGGATCGCCCGCCTTCATTCGACCGACCCCTATTTATACCTCAACAGCCGCTACAGTCCCTATACCGCCTTCTCCGCCAAAGATCGCCGCTGATCTTTGTTTGATTTTTTAGGGAAGGAGCGATATGCGGCGCGGGGGAGGGAAAAGATCGCTTTTTGTTCACATTTCTCATAATTGTAAACAACTCTGAAAGCTTCGGCGGGCGCACGCCTGCCATACATAATAATAAGGAAAGACTACATAGAAAGGACATCGTATGGAAATTTTTTCGATCATCATTCAAGGGATCATCCAGGGGCTTACCGAGTTCCTACCCGTCTCGAGCTCGGGACATCTCTCGGTCGTCCAGCATTTTTTAAACGTCGGCGAGGAGAGCCTGATGATCTCGATCGTTCTCCACCTCGGGACGCTCCTCGCGGTCTTTTTGGCGTTTTGGTCGACGATCGCGGGGATGATCAAGGAATTTTTTCTGACGATCCGCGATATTTTTACGGGGCGCTTTTCGTGGCGCGAGATGAACGACGACCGCCGTATGATGTTTATGGTGATCTTCGCGACGCTGATCCTCGTCCCCGTTTACTTTTTTAAGGATTTTTTCACCTCGGTCGAGGGGGACGGCGATATTATTTTCGAGGGTTGCGCCTTCCTCTTTACTGCGATCCTCCTGTTTTTATCCGACGCCTGTGTAAAGGGCGCTAAAACGGGGAAGGATATGACGGTAGGGGACGCGGTCACGGTCGGGCTTTTTCAATGCGTCGCGCTTTTCCCGGGCGTTTCCCGCTCGGGGAGTACCGTCACGGCGGGGCTTTTTTGCGGGCTGACGCGCGAGACGGCGGTTACATATTCCTTCATTCTCGGGATACCCGCGATCCTCGGGGGGAGCATCCTCGAGATCGGGGACGCGGCGGCGTCGGGCGAAAGCTTTGACCTTCTCTTATTCGGGATCGGCTTTTTAACGGCGGCGATCGTGGGATTCCTGTCGATCAAGCTCGTCCACCTGATCATTAAACACGATAAGTTTAAAATTTTCGGGATCTATACGCTCGTCCTCGGGATCTTATGTATCGGCGTAGGGGTCTATGAGCTGTTGAGCGGAAATCACCTGTCAATTTCTTAAAGTAGGGGAGCGGAACGGTAAAATGGCGGAAACCAAAAAGAAATCGGCGGCGGGGGGATCAAAGCGAAGATCCGCCGCCTCGGAGGCGGAAAAGAGACGGGCGGAGCTGATCGCCCAAAACGCGCGGCGACGTCGGCTGATCTCGGTGATCCTATTCGCGGTCGGGCTTTTGATCACGGCGTTTACGCTCTTTGGGCGGGCGGAGGGCGACGACCTCTCCGCCTGGGACGGGATACATACCTTTATATACGGCGTATTCGGACTTTCGTCGTTTTTGGTCGGTCCGATCCTGATCTATATCGCGGTCATGCTCTCGGCGGAGCGTACAAAGGCGACGATCGCCAAGCGTATGCTCCAGCTCTTATTGATGATCCTATTCATAAGCGCGGCGGCTCAGGTCTTTTTCGTCGGGTCGGTCGGCGACCCCTCGGCGGCGGAAACGTCCCTCGGCGAGAATATTTCCTATGCGTATGAGAACGGGACGCGCCTTGTCGGCGGCGGCGCGGCGGGGCTGATCCTCGGGACGCCCCTCCTCCTTTTCGGTCAGGGGGGCGCGATCGTAATCCTCCTTCTCGTCTCGCTGGTCGTCTTTATGCTGATGACGAATTTGACGGTCGTCGACCTTCTCCGCGCGGTGTCCAAGCCCTTCCGAAAAGCGGGAAATTACGCGAGGGAACAGCGCGAGCGCTATCGCGAGGAGTCCGCCCTCGCCGAAGAAGAGCGGGCGGAGCGCGAAGCGAAGCTCCGCGAGGAAAAGGCGGCTCGCCGCTCGGAACAGAGCCGCGCTCTCCCCGCCGACGAGGAACGCGCCCGTAAGTTCGCCGAGATCGCGAACGTCACGACGAACGCCCAGCGCGAGGTCAGCGAGGAGGAGAAGCGCGAGGCGAAGGAAAAGAACGCCCGCGCCGTCGCCGAAGATCCCATCGCGATCCAAAAAAAGGAAAGCCGCGAGTTTCAAAAGGATCTCAACGCCTTTTTGAGCGGGAAGCTCGAAAAGCGGGAGGAGACCGTAACACAAAAGTCGGAGGAGACCGCTCCTTCCATAACGGAGAGATCACCCGACGACGGACCTTATCGCCCCGACGGACCGTTTTTTGCCGATGAAAAAGCGCCCGAGCCGATCAAGCCCGAGATCATCGGCGAACAGCGGACAAGCCTCGTCGGTCAAGCGCCCGCTCCCGCGCCCGAGACGGAGGCGGAAACGGAGGACGAGGGCGATCGGATCGTCGAGGCGATCCGCGACTTCGGTCGGGAACAGGAGGAAAAGCTGCGCGAGGAGGAGAAACGGGAGGAAAAGCTTCTCGCGACGGTGATCCGCCCCGACGAGAGCGGACAGGGGCATTTTGAGGAGATCCTGTCCGAGGCGGAGCAGTATAAGGTCCCGCCGAGCGAGCTTTTAAACGACGTGATCCACGAGCGCTCCGATGAGGACATCCACGCCGAGATCCAAACGAACGCCGAGAAGCTCGTCGAAACGCTCAAAAGCTTTGGGGTACAGACGAGGTTCCTCGAGGCGTCGCGCGGTCCCTCGGTCACGCGCTATGAGCTCCAGCCCGCGCCCGGCGTTAAGATCGCCAAGATCACGGGTCTCGTGGACGACATCGCCTTAAACCTCGCCTCGGCGGGCGTCAGGATCGAGGCGCCGATCCCGAATAAGGCGGCGGTCGGGATCGAGGTCCCGAATAAGACGATCGAGTCCGTCCCCTTCCGCGAGATGGTCGAGAGCGCGGCTTTCACCGGGACAAAGAGTAAGCTCGGCGCGGTACTCGGTAAGAGTATCTCCGGCGAGGTCGTGATCGCGGACATCGCCAAGATGCCGCATATCCTCATCGCGGGGACGACCGGCTCGGGGAAATCCGTCTGTGTCAACTCGATCATTATGAGTATCCTGTTCCGCTCGACGCCCGACGACGTGCGCTTCCTGATGATCGACCCAAAGGCGGTCGAGTTTATGATCTATAACGGGATACCGCATTTACTGATCCCCGTCGTGACCGACCCGAAGAAGGCGGCGGGCGCGCTCGCTTGGGCGGTGACCGAGATGTTGAACCGCTATAAGCTCTTCTCCGACCATAGCGTCCGCGACCTCGAGTCGTATAATAAGCTCGCGCGGGCGAACGAGGAGATCGAGCCGCTCCCCCAGGTCGTTATTTTTATCGACGAGCTGGCGGATCTGATGATGGCGTCGCCGGGGGAGGTCGAGGACAGTATCTGCCGCTTGGCTCAAATGGCTCGCGCGGCGGGAATGCACCTCGTCATCGCGACCCAGCGCCCGTCGGTCAACGTCGTGACCGGGGTCATCAAGGCGAATATCCCGAGCCGGATCGCGCTAAAGGTCGCGTCTCAGGTCGACAGTCGGACGATCATCGACAGCGCCGGGGCGGAGAAGCTCCTCGGGAAGGGAGATATGCTCTACGCACCCGTCGGTATGCCAAAGCCGCTTCGCGTCCAGGGCTGTTGGGTCTCGGATAAAGAGGTCGAGCGGGTCGTCGACTTTATTAAAAATTCCTTTATCCTCGATTATGACCAGAGCGTCATGGACGAGATCGAGAAACAGACCGAGCTCGCCGCCCAAAAGAACGGGAAAAATAAGGAGAAGGACGACGAGGACAGCGACGACTTCCTCTTAAACGACGATAAGCTCGACGAGGCGATCGAGGCGGTCATCGAGGCGGGTCAAGCCAGCACCTCGTACCTCCAGCGAAAGCTAAAGCTCGGCTATGGACGGGCGGCGCGGCTCATCGACACGATGGAACAGCTCGGCGTGGTCGGCGGCTATGAGGGGAGTAAGCCGCGTCAGGTCATTATGACGAAGCAGGAATGGTACGAGCGAAAGCTGAATAAGGAAGATTAAGGTGATTTTATGCCGTTTTTACCCGTGAGCCGCGAGGAGCTGAAGGAGAGGGGGATCGACCGCCCGGATTTTATCTGTGTGACGGGCGACGCTTACGTCGACCACCCCTCCTTTGGGATCGCGATCGTCTCCCGCGTGATCGAGAGCCTCGGTTTTTCGGTGGCGATGCTCGCCCAGCCCGTGACCGACGCGGACTTTCTCTCGCTCGGCGCGCCGAGGTACGCGTTTATGGTGACGGGCGGGAATATCGACAGTATGGTCTCTAACTATACCGTCGCGGGGAAGAAGCGAAACGACGACGCGTACAGCCCCGGCGGGGTCGGCGGGCGGCGACCCGACCGCGCGGTCACGGTCTACTGCCGCGCGTTAAAGCGGCTCTTTCCCGATACCGAGATCGCGATCGGCGGCTTAGAGGCTTCGCTCCGACGCTTCGCCCATTACGACTACTGGGCGGATCGCGTCCTCCCCTCGATCCTTGTCGATAGCGGCGCCGAGCTGTTGATGTACGGGATGGGCGAGCTTACGGTGAGCGAGATCTGCCTTCGCCTTAGGGAAGGAGAGCGCCTTGGCGAGATGGCGGATATTCGGGGGACGTGTTACCTGACCGATCCGATCAATACGCCGCTCGGGGCGGTACAGTGCGACAGCTTTGAGATGGTGCGCGACAACAAAAAGGCTTACGCTAAAGCCTGTCGTAAGCAGTACGACGAACAGGACGAGGTATACGGGCGGACGATCGTCCAGCGTCACGGGGATCGTATGCTCGTTCAGAACCCGCCGCAAAGAAGCCTCACCCAAGAGGAATTTGACCGCGCCTACGAGCTTCCGTATATGCGGGCGTATCACCCGATGTATGAGAAGGATGGCGGCGTCCCGTCGATCCGCGAGGTCGAGTTCTCGATCATCCATAATCGCGGCTGTTACGGCTTTTGTAACTTCTGCTCGATCGCCCTTCATCAAGGGAGGCGCGTCCAGACGCGAAGCGAGCGCTCGGTCTTGGCGGAGGCAAAAATGCTCGCCGAGAAGCCGGATTTTAAGGGCTATATCCACGACGTCGGCGGACCGACCGCGAATTTCCGCGCCCCCTCCTGTAAAAACCAGCTCGACAAAGGACTCTGTAAGGGAAGGAAGTGTCTCGCGCCGAGACCCTGTCCCAACCTCGAGGTCGATCACCGCGAATATATCTCGCTTTTACGGAAGCTTCGCGAAACGAAGCGGGTCAAAAAGGTCTTTATCCGCTCGGGGATCCGCTATGACTATCTCCTCGAGGATCCCGACGATACCTTCCTGCGCGAGCTGATCGAGCATCATATCAGCGGTCAGCTAAAGGTCGCGCCCGAACACGCGAGCGACCGCGTCCTCGACTATATGGGGAAGCCGCATATCGACGCGTATGAGAGATTTGAGAAAAAATTTTATTCACTCACCAAAAAGATCGGGAAGGAGCAATATCTCGTCCCCTATCTGATGTCGTCTCACCCGGGCTGTACCCTGAATGACGCGGTCGATCTCGCGGTCTTCTTAAAAAAGCATAAGATCCGCCCCGAACAGGTACAGGATTTTTATCCGACGCCCGGTACGATCTCGACCGCTATGTTTTATACGGGACTCGACCCCTATACGCTCGAGCCGGTCTATGTTCCGCGCTCGGCGGAGGAAAAAAGGCTTCAGCGCGCGCTCCTTCAATATTATAAAAAGGAGAACCGCGCGTTGGTGCTTCGCGCGCTCACCATGACAAAAAGACAGGAGCTGATCGGGAGCGCGCCCGACTGCCTGATCGCCGCGAACGATCCGTCGGGGCGGAAAGCGAGGGAATATGAAAAAACAACGAAAAACACAAGCCACGAGAGCCGTCACGGGCGGGGTAGAGACCCTTCTCAAAAGTCTAACGTCGGGAAAAGGGGGAAAAAACGCCCCTAAACAAAAGCTTCTCCTTTTTGTCGCAGCGATCGTCCTGTTGGCGGTCGCGGTCGTCTATCTGAACGATCGGTTTTTTAACCTCTCGTTTATCCCGAAGTGGCACGAGCTTTACGAAACCTTTGGGCTGGACGACGAGGCGACCGCCGCGCTCACCGACGGAGAGATCGCCGTCCATTTTATCGACGTGGGACAGGGGGATTGCGCCCTGATCCTCGCGGGCGAGACCTCGATCCTGATCGACGGCGGGGAATCGAGCGCCTCGTCGGACGTGATCCGCTATTTAAACGGTCTCGACCTCGATACGCTCGATATGGTCGTCGCCTCCCACCCCCATTCCGATCATATCGGCTCGCTCTCAAAGGTGATCGACGAATTTGGGACGGAGACGCTCCTGATGCCAAAGCTGACCGAAAAAATGATCCCGGTCACGCGCTCTTACGAGCGCCTGATCGAGTCGGCGGAGAAATGCGGCGCCGTCCTCGAATACGCGGAGGTCGGCGCGCGTTATGAGCTCACGACGGGCTGTTATCTCGATATTTTATCGCCCGTAAAGGATTATGACGACCTCAATAATTACTCGATCTTAGCGAAGCTCACCTATGGGCAAAATTCCTTCCTCTTTACGGGGGATATAGAACAAAAGGCGGAGCGGGATATTTATGATAGCGGCGCCGAGCTCTCCGCCGACGTGATCAAGGTCGCTCACCACGGGAGCAGTACCTCGAGCCTACGCGCCTTTATACAGGCGGTCTCGCCCGATTACGCGGTCATAAGCGTCGGCTCGCCGAACGATTACGGTCACCCGCATAAGGAGACGGTCGAGCTCCTCGACCTCCTCGGGATCACGGTCTATCGGACGGATCTCGACGGGAATATCGTCTGGACAAGCGACGGCGAGACGCTCAGCGTCGCGACGAGTAAGGCGAGGGAGGCGGCATGAGGCTTTATCTGGATCGCTTTGAGGGGGCGTTCGCGGTCATCGAGGTCGAGGAGGACGACGGGTCGATACGCTCCGAGCGGGTCGCGCGGTCGGCGATCTCGCCCGAGGTCGCCGAGGGAGACGCCCTTCACAAAAAGGACGAGACCTATTATACGGATCGCGCGCTGACCGACGAACGGCGCAGGGCGCTGATCGAGCGGATGAATGTTCTCAAAAATCGGGGGATATGAACGTGAAAATCACCCGCCGACCGCTTTATGACCGCGATTTTATGGAAATTTCATATTGACTTTCCTTAAAGGCTATGCTATAATATATATGTGTAAGTACAGATCGAAGGGTGCTTCGGCGGATCACCCGAAGCGTCAATAAAAATCGAAGGAGACAAAATCCATGGAAAAAAATGTTCTTTTGATTGTCGATGACCAGGAGATCAACCGTATGATACTGGCGGAGGGCTTCGCCGACGGCGGCTATCAGATCGAGGAAGCCGAAAACGGAAGGGAAGCGCTCAAGCTGATCGAGAAATTCGGCGAAAATATCGTCGCGATCATTCTCGACCTGATGATGCCCGTGATGGACGGCTACGAGCTTCTCCAGTACATGAACGATAACCGTATGATCTCTTCCTTCCCCGTTTTTGTCATTACCGGCGAAAACGAAAAGGAGGCTTTAAAAAAGGCGTATAATTTGGGCGCGGTCGACGTGATCCGTAAGCCGTTCCTTCTCGAATTTATCAAGAAAAGGATCGGGAACGTGATCGAGCTTTATCGTATGAGGGAACAGCTCTTGGTGATCGTCGAGGAACAGGAGCTTCGCCTTGACGAACAGGCGAAACAGCTCCGCGAACAGACCAACAAGCTCATGACCGTCAACAGCTCGATCATCGAGATGCTCGCGACGACGATCGAGTTCCGCGACTGTGAATCGGGCGAACACGTTCGGCGTATCCGAACGATGACGCTCCTTATGATCCGTCACTATATCGGGAAGCACCCCGACTGTGGGATCAGTAACGACCAGCTCAGTCTGATCGCCGACGCGGCGGTCCTCCACGACATCGGTAAGATCGCGATCCCGGATAATATCCTCTGTAAGCCCGGTCGCCTGACGAACGAGGAATTCGCGATCATGAAGGAGCATACGACCCGAGGCTGTGAGATCTTGGAACAGATCCCTCACCTCCTCGACAGTAACCTGTATCGTTACTGCTACGATATTTGTCGCCACCACCACGAGCGCTGGGACGGGCGCGGCTATCCCGACGGCTTAAAGGGCGACGAGATCTCGATCTGGGCTCAGGTCGTTTCTCTCGCCGACGTTTATGACGCTCTCGTGAGCGAGCGCGTCTATAAGGCGGCTTTTAGCCACGAAAAAGCGGTCGAAATGATCTTAAACGGCGAATGCGGCGCGTTTAATCCCGATATTCTCGTCTGCTTCCATGAGATCGAGGCGGAGGTAAAGCGTTTTTACAGTAACGGCGCCGAATCCGAAAAGGCGCTCGAAGGAACATATTAGAAAGTGTCCTCATAGGGTCGGCGCACGACCTTTTGGCGAAAATTTCCGTACTCTTCGTCAAAGATCCATACACCGCTCCTATGAGAATAAGTTCTTAAATCGGCTTATAGACCGTCCCGGTCTTCGGTTGAAACGAAAGGGGAAAAATCATGCAGGTATTATTGGAAAAGCTGGCGGCGCTCGGTTCGGACATCGAGGACGGTATGACGCGCTTTATGTCGAACGAAGCTCTCTATGTCCGCTGTCTTAAAAAATTCCCACCTCAGGCGGAGAAATGCACGCTCCACGACGACCTCGCGCGAGGGGATTTTGACGCGGCGGTTCAGAGCGCCCACGCGATGAAGGGCGTTACGGGTAATCTTTCGCTCACGCCGCTCTTTACGCGGTACGCCGAGATCGTGGATCGTATCCGCGCGGGCGAAAAGGACGACAGACTGATCGAGATCGAGAAGGAGATCGCTTCGCTCCAAGAGGAGATCTGCGCCGTTATTTTAAGCGAATAGCGAATGAAAAAGCGACAACAAGCCAACGCTTAAAACGCGTTGGCTTGTTATGTATTTTTGAGATGCTATGAAGAAGGGAAGTTTTGATGAAACGTATTCTTACGATCGTGATCGTTTTATCCGTTTTGTGGACGTTTTTTCCGGCGTTTTCGACGCCCGCCGCCGCAGCGGAAGCGTCCGACGAGGAGTTTTTTTCTTATCTGACGGAGCGGGTACAGGGCTTTGACGAGTCGATCGATATTTCCGACTACGCGCGGCGCAATCAATGGAAGCTAAAGGACGTATCGGCGCGGCTTCAGAAATATTACTTACTCGAACCGAGCTTATTTTTTATCAATAACCAGCGTATCCCGATCGAGTACAACGAGTCGAAATACCTGTATATCGTGAAGTTTGATTACCTATATTCCGAGACCTGCGTAAAAAAGATGAGCGACGAGATGAAAAAAGCCGCCCTAAAGGCGATCGAGGGGATCACGGACGATATGTCCGAGGCGGAAAAGGCGCTCGCCGTCCACGATTATCTCGTCCTAAACAACAGCTATGACCATACGATGAAAAAATATTCCGCCTATAACTGCTTGGTGGAGCGGTCGTCCACCTGTCAGGGCTATACGCTCGCCTATGTCTATATTATGCGCGATCTGTTGGGGATGGAGTGTTCGGTCGTGATCTCCGATTCCCAAAATCATTCGTGGAACTATCTAAAAGTCGACGGGCTGTGGTATCACGTCGACCTGACCGCCGACGACCTGACCTATACGACCTATGGGGGGAAGGAATATGACGGCTTTGGCGAGGTCAACCATAAAAATCTCCTGTTGAGCGACTCGGCGTGTAAAAAGTCCACCGACCTCCATCGAAACTGGAAGACCTTTGACCTTCCCGACGCCGAGAGTACGATCTATGACGATTATTTTTGGAAGGACTGCCGCTCCGCCATGTCTTATCGGAACGGGCTTTGGTACTACGTCTTGACCGACCCGGATTCCCCGGGGTTAAACTATAAAAGCGGCGGCGATAACGAGATCAACGCCGAGATCCGCTCTTATAACTTCTCAAGCGAAAAAAGTAAGCTCATCAAAAAAATCGGCTCGGTCTGGCTCGTTTATCGTAACGCGGAGACCGGCGAAAAGGTGACGAAAAATTCTTGGTATCGTCGGAGCTTTACAAAGATCGCCGTCGTCGGCGACGACCTTTATTATCACACGGCGGATAAGATCTATCGCTTTAATTTAAAAACGGGGGAGACAAAGCGGGTCTATACCCTAAAAAAGAATAAAATGAGTATCTACGGGATCGTCGCCACGTCGGAGGGGAAGCTTAGGGTCTGCTATAAATACGATCTGAGCTATTCGGATAAATATTTTCAGTTGAATATATCTTGATCGTTCATTTCATTGATCATAAAAAAGCCGACAGACGCTCCTAACTGCTTTTTCTACCCCGTAAAACGCAATGAAAAACAGTTGCAATTTCGGATATGATGTGATATACTTATTTTAAAGAAGGTGAGCGGGTTGGGGAAAAAAGAAAAGCTAATACAACGGTTATTGTCAATGCCGAGGGATTTTACTTTTGAGGAAATGCAGACCTTACTTGAGATCCTCGGCTTTCAGCTTAGCAATAAAGGGAAAACAAGCGGTTCCAGAATAAAATTTTATAACAATATGACGACCATTATTCTCCATAAACCGCACCCTCGTAAAGAATTGCTCGAATATCAGATTAAACAGATCATCGAAAAATTAAAGGAGGACGGGTTGATATGAAAGATATGATGGAGTACAAAGGATATTTCGGGACGGTCGAATATTCCGAACCCGATCGGATTTTATTCGGGAAAGTGATCGGGATCGACAGCCTGATCTCCTACGAGGGTAAGAGCGTCGACGCGCTTCGCGGCGATTTTGAGACTTCCGTTGACGATTATCTGGAATTATGCGCGGAAAGATCGATCGAGCCGGATAAGCCTTATAAAGGAAATTTTAACGTTCGGATCTCTCCCGCGCTTCATCGCGAGCTGGCGCTTTATTCCGCCGCGCATAACCAATCGCTCAACGCGTCGGTCGAGAAAGCGATCGAATCGTATATTTCGCCGAGAGCGTGAATGCTTCTACGGTAAAAAGCCTCGGATTTCTCAATGATCCGGGGCTTTGTCACGGTATTTTTCGGTTTTTATTTCTCCAACTTCTCCGCGAATTCCTTTAAATTACTCGCGATATTGCTCGTAATGACCTTACGGGTGCGCTTGATCGCCTTGGAAAAACGCTTCGTTTTGGATTTTGAGTTGGCGGTGATGCTCCGTACCTTTTGGATCGAATCGGTAATATCCGAAACGGAGGAGTAGAGAACCTCTTGGATCTTCGTCTCGCGGCATTGCGTGATCCCGCGCCGACAATTCTCGATTACGACCTCATAGCGGTCATAGGCTCGCTTGACCGAATCCTCCCACGACATATAGACCTCGTTCATCGCGTTCTCGCCGATCCGCTTCAGCTCGCTTAAATGCCCGACGGCGAATTCGAGCTCGGCGGTGAACGCGTCCGTGTCGTTTTTCGTCAGAATGGCGTTATGCTTGTCCGAGAAATCCTCCGCCGCACAGCTCCCCTCCACAAGAATACTCGGAAGCCCGCAGGCGGCGGCTTCCCTTACGACGATCCCGTTTGTATCATAAAGCGAGGGGAAGAGGAAAAGGTTACTCGCCGTGTAGTAGTACCGAAGCTCCTCGCGGTCGTTGATCGCGCCGATAAAGATACAGCTCTCCGCGATCCCGAGCGTTTCGGCGTAGCTCTCCATTTCCTCGCGGTCTCCGCCGTCTCCGACGATGAGGAATTTATAGCGGATCCCCTTTTCGCTGAGCCGCTTGAGCGAGTCAAAAATGAGCCGAAGCCCCTTATACCAAAATAACCGCCCGACAAAGAGAAACCCGGGGATCTCGTCCGTGATCCCATAGGCGGCGCGAAGCTCCTCGACCCCTTCCGTTTCCGCCTTCCCCTTCGGGAAGTCCACGCCGTTCGGCATGATCCGATATTCGCCCTCATAGCCGAGATTTCTCAGGTTCTCGCCCGCGCCTCGACTCACCGTCCATATCTCGTCACAGGTGTTGATATTTTGGACGACGAATTTAATGATCTGAGGAACGAGAATGGGATTTTTGACGATCCGCTTGATGTCCTCGTCAAATTTCGTGTGATAGGTCATGATGAGCGGCGCGTGGTTCTTTTCGCGGAGCGTCCGCCCGAGGACGGTCGAGGCGAAGGGGCAATGGCTGTGGATCACGTTAAAATTGCTGTCGTTTAGGCTCTCGAGCATGGACGAGCTAAAGGGATAGCCCGCGCGATAGCCGATCGCCTTTTGAGTATCGAGGCTCGAGTATCGGACGACGGGGAAGGGGTAGTCGTCTATAAAGCCGGGGAAGCTCGGCGTAACGACCGTCGCCGATCCGAGCTCGCCCTGTATGATCTCGGCGTAGTTGATGACCGCGTTCGCTACGCCGTCGATCAGCGGCGGGAAAGAATCGTTCAATAAACATACGTTGTATCGCTTGTGTTCCATTTTTGTGACAATTCCTTTCCTTTTTTATTTTTTGGGGAAGGAGTGCGAACCCGCCCATCTGCGGGTTCGCACCGCTAAGCTATATTATACAACGTCTTTCCCTAAAAATCAAGGGGAAAAGGAGAGAATTTCGCATAAAAAAGAAAAGCAAAAAAAGCGGGGAAGGAGTGCGTTTTTCGGAGAAGGACAAAAAAATACGCGGGAACTCGCTCCCGCGTATTTTAACCGAATATGCTTTATTCTCCGTCCTCGGGCGAAGCCGTCGGGTCGGGCGTTTCACCCGCCTGCGCCGATGTGTCGATCGCGTCGACCGCGTCGGTCGCCGAAGCGGTCTCGACCTCCATGAGGCGGTTAAACTCGTCTCCGCCGATCTTTTCGTGCTCTAAGAGATAGTGGGCTACCCGATCGAGCTGATCGCGGTGAAGCTCCAATATATCCTTCGCGCGTTCATAGGCGGTCTCGATCAGCTCGCGGACCTCCTCGTCGATCTCCGCAGCGACGTTTTCCGAATAATTCCGCCCTTGAGAATAATCCCTACCGAGAAAGACTTCGTTGCTGTCCGTCCCATAGACGATCGGACCTAACCGCTCGCTGAAGCCGTAGCGCGTCACCATATTTCTCGCGACGTTCGTCGCCCGCTCAATATCGTTCGACGCGCCCGTCGATATATCCTCGAGTACGATCTTCTCCGCGACGCGCCCGCCGAGTAGGACGATCAGATCCTCGGTCATTTCCCGCTTGCTGACATAGCTCTTGTCATGCTCGGGGAGCGACATGGTAAAACCGCCCGCCGAGCCGCGCGGAATGATCGTGACATAGTGTACCTTATCCTGCGTCGGGCAATAGTAGGTGCAGACGGCGTGACCCGCCTCGTGAAAGGCGGTGAGCCGCCGCTCGGGCTCGGTGACGACGCGCGATTTCTTTTCGGGTCCGGTTACGACCTTGATCGAGGCTTCCTCGATGTCCGCCTGGATGATCGCCTTTCGGTTCTTTCGCGCGGCTAAAAGCGCCGCCTCGTTTACGAGGTTCTCGAGATCCGCGCCCGTGAAGCCGGCGGTCGTTTTCGCGATCGTGGCGAGATTGATGTCGGGGGAGAGCTTTTTATTCTTGGTGTGAACCTTTAGAATCTCCTCGCGCCCCTTGATATCGGGATAGCTCACGACGATCTGGCGGTCAAAGCGCCCGGGTCGGAGAAGGGCGGGGTCGAGAATATCCCGACGGTTGGTCGCCGCCATAACGATGATATTTTGGTTATCGGTGAAGCCGTCCATCTCGACGAGAAGCTGGTTTAGCGTCTGTTCGCGCTCGTCGTGACCGCCGCCGAGACCCGCGCCTCTCTGTCGCCCGACCGCGTCGATCTCGTCAATAAAGATGACGGAGGGAGTATGCTTTTTCGCCTGATCAAACAGGTCGCGGACACGCGAAGCGCCGACGCCGACGAACATCTCCACAAAGTCCGAACCGCTGATCGAGAAGAAGGGGACGTTCGCCTCGCCCGCGACCGCCTTCGCGAGGAGGGTCTTACCCGTTCCGGGCGGTCCGACGAGTAAAACGCCCTTCGGGATACGCGCGCCGAGCTCTTGATACTTCTTCGGATTTTTCATAAAATCGACGATCTCCTCGAGCTCCTGTTTTTCCTCCTCCGCGCCCGCGACGTCCTCAAAGGTGATCTTTTTCCCGTTCGAGGGCTGATTACGCGTGTTCGCGCGGGAGAATTGCGACATCTTCCCGCCGCCCGTCGTCTGACGCATAAAAACGATCGTGATCCCGATCATCAGCGCCACCATGATCAGATAGGGGATAAACGAAAGGAAGGTATTGTCGGAGATCCGCTTATAGTCGACCTTTAGCGGCTGATCGGGATTTTGTTTATTATACTCGGTACGATAATTCTCGAGGTCGCCGACGAAGAGGCTTACGTTCGGGACACTGTAAATATACTGGATATTCTCCTCGCCCTTTTTGGTATATTTCAGCTCGCCGCTCCCGAGATCGAGATAATAGTCGTTGACCTGATAGCTGTCGAAATCGTTCAAGACGTCCGAATAACAGTTCATCTGTCTGATCTCTTTGGTCTCGAGCGTCGTATACGGCATGATCGCGTTCAGCGCCGCGACCAGACCAAAAATCAGCAGGGCGATGATCAGAACATAGATAATAGGTCCTCTGAATTTGTTTGATTGCATGGAAACCGCCTTTCCGTAGTCGGAACGCGCTCCCCCGAGAACGTTCCAAACGTTTTTGTTCTACTTTATGTTGTTTTATTGATATATCTCTTTTTTGAGAACGCCGATATACGGTAAGGCGCGGTATCTCTGCGCGTAATCGAGACCGTAGCCGACGACGAATTCATTGTCGATGTCAAAGCATTTATAATCCGCGCCCCGATCCGATACCTTCGGGACTTTTTTATCGAGGAGGGTACAGATCCCGACGGAGGCGGGCTTTTCCTTCGCGAGCGCCTTACATAAGCGATCGAGCGTCCTCCCCGTGTCATAAATATCCTCGATCAAGAGGACGTCGCGTCCCGCGACTCTCGCCGTTAGAGACCCCCGAATGTCTACCTCTCCCGACGAGACGGCTTTATCTCCGTAAGAGCTCGCCGTGATAAAGTCGATCTCGGGGTTTAGATCGACCGCGCGGATCAGATCCGCCATAAAAACGAACGAACCTTTTAGTATCCCGACGAAGAGGGGATCCTTCCCCCGATAGTCGCTCGTGATCCTTTCCCCGAGCGCCCGAACGGCGTTCGCCAGCTCGTCCTCGCGAAAGAGAACTCTTTCGATGTCCCGATCCATATTCCGTCCTTTCCTCGACAGCCGCTTAAAGCGAATGAGCTTATACGACCTATCGTACAGACCCATTCTCCATTATAGCATAAATCCTTTATAAAATCAATCTTTAAAATGAGGTTTTTTTGAAAATTAAGTGGATAAATTCCGATAATTCTGTTTTTCCGTCACGATCACGAAAACGCCCTTTTTCACGACCGCGAAACGATCGCGGCGGAGGTTGATCTTACCCCGCCCGGCACGAACGATCTCCATACAGCCCTCGATCCCGAGATGGCTCGGCTCGATCCCGCTTTCGCGAAGTAAGGCGGAAACAACCCGCGAAAATAGGGCGGGCGGGAGCGCCGCGAGCCTCGAACAGTCATAACCGTCCCCCGACCGACATCTGAGCCTCGCGGCGTCCGCCTCCTGCTCTAAAAAAAGGTTATCGTCATAGACCGCCTCGGTCATCCGCGCGATCCCGTCGATCAGCGAGGGGTTAAACTCCGTTAAGAGCGGGATGACCCTTTGGCGTAGGCGATTACGCGTATAGAGGTCGGAGAGGTTGGTGCTGTCCGTGACATATTTGATCTTATTTTTTTGGCAGTAGCGCTCCGTCTCATCGCGCGTACAGCGGAGGAGGGGGCGGATGATATTCCCGCGAACGGGCGGGATACCGCCCAGCCCCTTTGTCCCCGTCCCGCGAAGGAGGTTTAAGAGGACGGTCTCCGCGTTGTCCGAGGCGGTATGCGCCGTCGCCACCTGCGCGGACAGGCGCTCGCTCAGCTCGCCGAAAAAGCGGTAGCGCTCCCGCCGCGCACATTCCTCCACGCTCTCGTGCTTCTTTTTCGCGGCGGGTATATCCGCGTCAAAAACGGTCAGCGGGATCGCGCTTTTTTGACAGTAATCCCGCACAAATCCCGCGTCTCGGTCGCTCTCCGCGCCGCGCAGGTGATGATCGACGTGACAGGCGTAAACGCTTATGTTCATCTTTTCGGAATTTGTGTACAGGAGGTGGAGGAGCGCCATACTGTCCGCGCCGCCGCTCACCGCGACTAAAACGCGCTCGCCGTCCCCGATCATCCGATAGCGGCGGATCGTCTCAAAGGCTTTATTCTCCATACCGCGTCTCCACGTCGCTGAAGCGGGTAAACTGACCGTCAAAGCGGAGGTTCACCGTCCGCGTTTCGCCGTGACGATTTTTCGCGACGATACATTCCGCGCCGCCGACGTTTTCCTCGTCCTTTGTATAATAAACGTCCCGATAGAGAAAGAGTACGATGTCCGCGTCCTGTTCGATCGAGCCCGAGTCGCGAAGGTCGGATAAAACGGGTCGCTTATCGGTCCTCGCCTCGGGTCCGCGCGAAAGCTGGGAAAGGGTAATGATCGGGACGCGCAGCTCCTTCGCCATGATCTTTAGGTTACGGGTCAGCTCCGACACCTCGGAAACGCGGTTCCCGTCCCGCCGCCCGGTCGACATAAGCTGTAGATAGTCGATCACGACGAGTCCGAGATTTTCGACGCGGCGAAGCTTCGCCTTCATTTCGCCGATCGTGATATTCGCGGAATCGTCCACGTAAAGCTCGATCTCGCTGAGCATTTCCGCCGCCTCCGACAGTCCCCGCCATTGAGACATCTCGATCCGCCCGTTTCTCATCTGTTCGGAGGAGACGCGCCCCTCCGCCGAGAGCATACGCGCGACGAGCTGTTCGCGGGACATCTCGAGGTTAAAGACCGCGACCTTTTTATCCCGATGCATCCGCGCGGCATTAACCGCGATATTGAGCGCGAAGGCGGTCTTACCCATCGCGGGACGCGCCGCGATCAAGATCAGGTCCGAGGCGTTTAGCCCAAAGATGACCTTATCGAGCGAGGGAAAGCCCGAGCTCATCCCTTTTTTGTTGGCTTCCTCGGGGTGTTCCGCGAGGAAGGCGAGCGAGCGGAGCGTCTCCTTAACGAGCGGACCGATATGGAGTAGGCCCTTGATCTCTTTATCGTTACGGATCTCGTATATTTTCTTCTCCGCGTAGTCGAGGAGGTGCTGAGGCTCTTCGGTATTCGCGACCGCGAGGTCATAAATATCCTTTGAGGCGAGGATCAGCCTCCGAACGAGAAATTTTTCGTCGAGGATCTCCGCGTAGCTCTCGATGCTCGATTTTTCGACGGAGCTCTCGGTGAGCTTAAAGAGATATGTCCGCGCCTCGTCTATCGTCTCAAAGACGCTTTTACGCATACACGCCTCGGTCACGCTGACGATATTGATGTCCTCGCCGGCGAGAAAGAGCCGCCCGATCGCGTCAAAGATCTTACTGTGGGTGCGGATATGGAAATGCTCGGGGGTAAGCTTACCGGAGAGCTTCGCGATCAGCGAGGGGTCGATCACGAGCGAGCCGAGTACGACCTGCTCTGCGTCAATATTAAACGGAAGGTTCGCCTCCGAAATATCAAAATCCGCCATCCGATGTCCGTTCCTTTCCCGATCCCGACCTAAATATGGTTCGGAAGTTTCCGAGGTGGTCTGTTAAAGCTCCGTGACCTGTACCTTAAATTTCGCGGAAACGCCGTTATAAAGCTTCGCCTCCGCCTCAAATACGCCGAAGGACTTAATATCGGGACAGCTGATCTTCTTTTTATCGACCTCTAGCCCGTGAGCGTCCTTGATGAGCTTGGAAATATCCTTCGCGGTGACCGCGCCGAAGAGCTTCCCGTTCGCGCCCGCCTTTACCTTGGTGGAGAAGGTCTTCCCCTCGATGACCGAGGCGATATGCTTCGCGTTCGCGGTCTCGGTGTCGATCTTATGCTGAGCGTGCGCCTTTTGTCCGTCGAGGATATTCATATTTTGGTTGGTCGCCTCTACCGCGAGGTTCTTTTTGATGAGACAGTTTCGGGCGTAGCCGTCCTTGACCTCCTTGACCTCGCCCTTTTTCCCCGTCCCTTGGACGTCCTGTAATAAAATGACCTTCATTTTTACCCGTTCCTTTCGATGTCTTTTCTCTTATGAATTTAAGCTCTCGTAATATTTGTCGATCGCTTCTTTTAATTTTTTGAGAACTTCGTCCGTGCTTTCGCCGCGAAACTGCGCCCCCGCCATCGTCTGGTGACCGCCGCCGCCGAGAAGCTCGGCGATCAGCTGGACGTTTACGATCCCGAGCGAGCGACAGCTCACCGCGACCTCGTCCGCGCCGGTCCGCGAGATGACGAAGGAGGCGTTCACGTCCGATACCCCGAGAAGCTCGTCCGCCGCCTGCGGCGCGGCGAGGCGCATATCCCCGCCCGTTTTTTCGGTCACGGAGATCGCGCAACTCCGATAGACCGAGGCGGAGGAGACAAGCTCCGATTTTTCCTTATAACATTCGATCGAGTTGGCGAAAAGGGCCTTTACGCTGACGGTATCCGCGCCGATCTTTCGGAGAAAGGCCGCCGCCTCAAAGGTACGTACCCCCGTCCTTAGCGTGAAATTCTTTGTATCGAGCGTGATCCCCGAGAGGAGCGCGTCGGCGTAGACCGAGCCGATCTTCCCCGCGTCGCCGAAGTATTGTAAAAGCTCGGTGACCATCTCCGAGGCGCTCGAGGCGTAAGGCTCATGATGAAAGATCATCGCGTTATCGATAAAATTCACCATTTTACGGTGGTGGTCGATGACGACGATCTTTTTCGCCCGCTCGAGAAGCTCCGCGTCGTCGACGATCTTTGGGTTATGGGTATCCACGACGATGAGGAGCGACCCGTCGCTAAAGCTAAGCTTCGCGTCGGCGGGGCTTAAAAAGATCCCGCCCTCTTCGTTTTCGCGGATATAGTCATAAAGGCGGGTCGAGAGGGTCGTCTCGGCGTCGATCACCGCGTAGGCGGTCTTACCGAGCCGTCGGATCGCCGCCGCGAGCCCGACGGACGAGCCGACGCTGTCGAGGTCGCTGTTCCGATGACCCATTATGTAGATCTCATCGGAGGTCTCGATCGCCTCGATCAGCGAGTTGGCGATGATCCGCGTCTTTACCTTGGTATGCCGCTCGATCCCCTTTGAGACGCCGCCGAAAAATTCAAAGCCGTTCTCGGTCTTGATCGCCGCCTGATCGCCGCCGCGCCCGAGCGCCATATCGAGCGCCTGCTTGGCGAAGTCCTCGCTCTCGGCGAGCGTTTTTGCCGTCCGTCCGATCCCGATCGAGAGGGTGACGTTGATCCGATCGTTGACTTGGATCTCGCGGACGCGGTCTAAGATCTTTACCTTTTCGTCGATCATCGCGCGGACGTATTTTTCCTCCACGACCGCCCAAAAGCGCTCCTTACCGTACTTACGGAGGATACCCGACGCCTCGCTGATAAAATCCTCTAAAAGCTTATCGATCTGTACCGTGATATTCGCGGTCTCGCTCTCAGCGCTCCCGCCGAAAAGCTCGTCATAGCTGTCGATGATAAAAACGATCACGACCGGCTGAGACATCTTTTTTTCCGTTTCGAGGACGCGGAGGCGGGTGATATTCTTAAAATAGATCATATAGATCTCGCGCGCCTCGCTCTCGCTCGGGGCGGAGGCATAAACGTTATAATACCCGTCTTTATAACCGATCTCATAGCTTTCCTTTTCAAGGAGCTTATCGAGCCCGAGCTTTGTGATCGTCTCGATCGGGCTGCCATAGACGGCTTCTTCCTCAAAAGAGCTTAAAAATTCATCGTTGTACCAGATCAGCTTCCCCGTCTTATCGACGATCGCGATACTGAGCGGCAGCCCCGTAAGCGAGACGCGCTCCATCTGACCGATCTCCTCGTCGATATGGGCGAAGTACTGAAAGTTTTGCCGCGTGACGGTGATGAGCTTCGCCGCCGTAAAGCCCGCCGTTAAAAAGAGGATCGGCGCGAAGATACAAAACGCCGTGAGCGACGCCGAATAGGTAAAGATCAACATCGCGACGGACGCGACGGTAAGCGACACGACCGATAGGACGAGACCCGCGTCGCGGAAATAATTTTTCAACGATGGTTTCACCTCTCTTTCGGGGGAGCTTTTTTATGAAGTCTATACCTCCATAATGATCGGTAGGATCATGGGGCTTCTCCGCGTTTTTGAGAAGATAAAGCCGCTCATCGCGTCCTTCATCAGCCCCTTTAGCGTGTTCCATTCGCGGATATTCGGCGTGAGGTTCTTCTCCATGACCGAGAGCATCAGTGCGCGCGCCTCCTCCATCAGCTCCTCGGACTCGCGGACATAGACAAAGCCGCGTGAGACGATGTCCGGTCCCGCCATGATCCGCCCCGAGGCTTTATTGACGGACGAGACGATAATGATCAGCCCGTCCTGAGATAGATGCCGCCGATCGCGTAAGACGACCGAGCCGACGTCGCCGACCCCGAGACCGTCGATCAGGACGCGCCCCGCCGGGACAGAGCCGACGAGCTTCATATCGACGCCGTCCGTCTCGAGAACGCTCCCGTTATCGGCGATAAAGATATTCTCCTCGGGGATCCCGAGCTGGAGCGCGAGCTCGCGGTGTTTGAACATATGCTTATATTCGCCGTGGATCGGGATAAAAAAGCGGGGTCTCGTTAAAGAGAGCATGAGCTTTAATTCCGCCTGACAGGCGTGACCCGAGACGTGAACGTCGTACATCGCCTCATAGATCACGTTCGCGCCCGCCTTCATAAGGTCGTTTACGACGTGACCGACGAGCTTTTCGTTCCCGGGGATCGGGTTCGCCGAGATGATGATGAGATCCTGGGGCGTGATCGTGACCTGACGGTGTTCGTTACTCGCCATGCGCGAGAGCGCCGACATCGGCTCGCCCTGACTTCCCGTCGTGATGATGACGAGTTCCTCGGGCGGGATCTTCCCGATCCGATCCATATCGACGAGCATATCCTTTGGCATATGGATATAATTCAGCTCGATCGCGGTCTGTAAGACGTTGATCATGCTCCGACCCGATACGGCGACCTTACGCCCATAGATCGCGGCGCTGTCGATGATCTGTTGGATACGGTGAATGTTACTGGAAAAGGTCGCGACGATGATCCGCTTTCCCTCCGCGTTCGCGAAGAAGTTACGAAACGACGCGCCGACCCGCCGCTCCGACATGGTATAGCCGGGGCGCTCGGCGTTCGTGCTTTCCGAGAGGAGGGCGAGTACGCCCTTATTCCCGAGCTCGCCGAACCGCGCAAGATCGATGATCCCGCCCTCGATCGGCGTATAGTCGACCTTAAAATCGCCCGTATGGACGACGACCCCCGCCGGGGTATGGATCGCGAAGGCGCAGGAGTCGGGGATCGAGTGGTTCACGCGGATAAACTCGACGCACATACAGCCCATTTTTACGGTCTGGCGCGGCTGGACGACGTTGAGCGAGCATTGGCTCAAGATCCCGTGTTCTCTCAGCTTCCCCTCGACGAGACCGAGCGTCAGGCGCGTCCCATAGACCGGGACGTTTATTTTTTTGAGAAGGTAGGGGAGTCCCCCGATATGATCCTCGTGACCGTGGGTGAGGACGATCCCGCGTAGGCGGTCTCTGTTTCGCTCGATATACGTAAAATCGGGGATCACGAGATCGACCCCGAGCATCTCATCGTCCGGGAACGCCAGCCCACAGTCGACGATGAACATATCGTTACAGCATTCATAGAGATAAAGATTTTTCCCGATCTCGTTTAATCCGCCGAGCGGGACGATCCTGAGCGGCGCCGAGCGGCGCGTAGCGTTTCTCCGCTCCGTTTTGGCGGGGGCGGGCTTCGCGGGGGCGGTCTCGCTCCGATTGGCGGGTCGCGCCTTTGGGCGGGGGGTGGGCTTACGCTTGGGATAGGCGGAGGTCTCCGCCTTCGGGAGCTTTGATAGTCCCTTCGCGGGCGCTTTACGACCGTAAGAGGGGGCTTTCGCGGTGTGGCTTGCGTTTTCGTTCGGGTTCGGGTGATTGTTTTTTTGCATTTTTCCTCTTTTCTTTTTCGTTGCTCCGTAGGGTTGTTTACCGCCATGTATGTAGCCCCCGTAAAGCTCGGAGGCTTTTGGTCTTCCCGTAAAAAAAGCGGCGCTTTCCGGGGACGACCTCCGAAGGCGGGAGATAAATTCATATCAAAAGCTGCGGGATCTCGAAAACACGGTTGATGTTTTACCCGATCGATTTTTTAGAGAAGGCGCGAAAACGGGACGGATCGAAAAATCGAACGGCGACCGCCCGCCTCCGCGCCTGTCATAAAAAACGCGATCGGAGAGCGGAATATAAGAGCAAGCCCGATACGGACAGGCTCTAAAAGGCGGGGACGGGAAGAACCGTCTCGCCCTCCGCCTTATATTTCACCATAAAAATTCACTCTATATTATATTACAAAATCAGGAAATTGTCAAGACATTTCTTCCGATCCGTCGGAGCGCATGATCGTTTTGATCATTTTTTCCGCTTTTTCACAAAGCTGAGCCGCCGTCTCGCTGTTAAAGCTCTCGGCGAAGAGATAAAGCCCCGTTCCCTTTTTATTCGAGCGCATAAAGATCCGCTCGCCGTCCTCCGAGATCACGACGCCCTCGCTCTCCGTATTTTCCCCGTTCATGAGCTTTTTAAGGATCTTTTGGGGCGGACAGCTGATATGGATAAAGCGGCTCATCTCCGAGAATTTCGGGAGCGAGCCGATCGCGTCCCCGATCGTCATGGCGCGGTCGGCGAGCGAGCGGAGAACCGTCGCCGCGAGGATAAAGCCGTCGTAAAGGAAGGACTGCTCCGTGGCGATCTCCCGCGCCTCGCGGTCGCCGTCGTCGAGCGAGCTGGCGTAAAACCGCCGGATCGCCATACCGTGGCGCTCGGCGACATAATCCGCCGCTTGGGGGAAGGAGTAGGGAAGCGCGACCTCCTTCCCCTCGCGCATCGCGTCGTCGGCGGCGAGAAGGAGCATCGAGCAGTAGTCGAGCCGCTCGCCGTTCTCGGCGGTAAGCTCCGCCTTTGTGTTCTTTTCGTTGAGGGTGAGCGTGAGTTCCTCCTTCCCCGTCCCGATCTTATTTAAAAAGGGCGTATAGATCGCCGCCGAGCGGCTGTTTAAACAGCTCAGGGTGATCCGATAGGGGACGGTGAAGTCCGTCAGGCTCTCGAGCGCGGCGGTATAGAGCGAGAGTGAGCCGGTGAATTTATTGATACTGCTGAAATGGTTCCAGCTCGCGCTTAAATACTCGCCGCGCGTGAGCGCGTTCTCGAGGAGGCGCTCCTGCGCCCGCGAGAGGGGGAGGAGACCTTTATTATAGATCAGGATCCTCGTCCGCGTTTTCGCCGAGATATGGACGACGATGTCACAGTTTAAAAGCCCCGCCGAATGAGACAAAACGGGGAGGGTCACGTTCCCGCAGTCAAAGCATTGCCGCCCCGTACTCGAGATCCCGCTGAGGAGCGCGTTTTTGAGCGTCTCCGCCGCGTTCTCCTCGGAACAGGATACCGCCGCGTAATTTTTTGTGATCCGCGCGATCGCACAGCCGAGCCGCCCGGCAAATTCGGGCGTGATGACGGTATTCGTCTCGCCGACGATCCCGTCCTCGGTGATCTCGACGGTGCTTTTAACGCCGTACTTTCGGTCGTTGTTGACAAAAGCGCCTTTTTCGACCGTTTTTTCGGGCCAGACGCGTATCCCGCCGCAGATCACCGCGTCCTCGCCGATCACGGAGTTGTCGCCGACGACGGCGTTCTCATAGACCGCCGCGCCGCTCTCGATCCGCGCGTTCGTACAGATGATACAGTCGTTTAAGGTCGTATTTTCGCCGACGAAAGCGCCGTCCATCAGGATCGCGTTATGGAGGCGCGCACCCGCCCCGACGGAGACATTCTCGCCGACGACGTTTAAGCCGCCGAGGACGGCGTCCCGCGCGACCCGCGCCCCGGGAAGGATCAGGCTTTTATCCGCTCCGCTCTCCGTGCGCCGCTCCTTTGGGTCGGCGGGCGGGAGCGCGGCGGAGACCCGCCCCTCTAAAAGGTCGGTACTACATCGCTTATACGCGCCGATGTCGCCGATGTCACACCAGTACCCCTTCGCCTCAAAGCTCATCAGTCTCATTCTCCGCCCGAGCATATCGGGGAAGACGTTTTTGGCGAAATCCCACATCTCGTGCGCCGGGATCAGTCGGAGGATCTTCGGCGAGAGGAGATAGATCCCCGTATTCGCGAGGTCGCTCCGACAGTTGATATAAGAGGGCTTCTCCGAGAAGTCGGTGATCACGCCGTTTTTTTCGATGATCAGTCCGTATTCGCGGGGGTCGTCGACGCGCTTGGTTAAGATCGTCGCGTCCGCGCCGCTCGAGCGGTGAAAGCGAAACGCTTCGCCGAGGTCAAAATCACAGATCGCGTCGCCGCTTATGACGAGGAAGTCCTCGTCAAAATCGGCGGCGGCTTTTTTAACACAGCCCGCCGTCCCGAGCGGGTCGCTCTCCTCCGAGAAGCCGAGCGAGATCCCTTTATAAGAGCCGGCGGCGAAGCGCCGCTCGAGGCTCTCTTTTTTATAGCGGACGGCGATGACCGCTTCGCGACAGCCGTGCCGCGCGAGGAGGTCGAGGATATATTCGATCACGGGCTTCCCACAGATCGGGATCATCGGCTTTGGGATCGCGCAGGTCATCGGGCGAAGCCTTGTCCCCTCTCCGCCCGCCAAAATAACTGCTTTCAAGCTTCATCTTCCTTTCCTAGACAATTCTACCTGTATTATGGAAAAAATAAAGCGAATTTATACGGGGAAAGGAAAAGAAATCCCGCTTACGCGAAACACACCAAAAGCCGCCGCCCGCATAAAATAAAATATGGCTCAAACCGTCGGAGCGAGCCGTATTTATGGATAGGACAGGGAAAGGAGTTTTTATGACAGCATACCTGCTGATCCTCGATTCAATGACAACGGCTCAGAGAGCCGTAAAATATTTATCCTCGATAAAAATAAACGCGTCGGTCGAAAAAAGCACCTCAAAGGGCGGCTGTGCTTACGGCGTGCGCGTTTCCGGGTCGCCGGAGAAGGTCTGTCGCCTTCTCTCGGCGGCGGGGATCGAATGTCGAAGGATCGTCTCAAACTAGATGATCTATTTTGATAACGCCGCCACAACTTACCCAAAGCCGCGCTCCGTGATCGCGGCGATGTCGGGCGCGATGATCGAATACGGCGCGAACCCCGGGAGAGCGGGACACCGCCTCTCGATGAAAACGGCGGAGGCGGTCTATAACGCGCGGGAAAAATGCGCGTCCTTTTTCGGCGCTGAGACGGAGAATACCGTCTTTATGCCCAACTGTACCTTCGCGCTCAACACCGCGATCAAGGGCGTCCTTTCGCCCGGGTCTCACATCGTAACCAGCGACATCGAGCATAACGCCGTCCTTCGCCCGATCTACGCGATGATGAAGGAGTACGGAGTATCCTGTTCTTTCGCGCGGACGGGCGACGACGAGGCGACGGTGAGGGAATTTGAGCGTCTGATCAACCGCCGCACGAGGGCGGTCGTCTGTACGCTCGCGGGGAACGTGACCGGGCGGATCTTACCGATCCGTCGGATCGCCGCGATCTGTCAAAAAAAGGGGATCTGTCTGATCGTCGACGCCGCCCAAGGGGCGGGTGTTCTCCCGATCCGCCTCTCGGACGGGGTCAATATCATCTGCGCCGCCGGGCATAAGGGCTTATACGGACCGATGGGGACGGGGCTTATGATCACGGACGGGAGGTATCGCCTAAAGACCCTCGTCGAGGGCGGGACGGGGAGCGCCTCAAAGGAGATGGCTCAGCCCGAGTTTCTCCCCGATCGTTTTGAGAGCGGGACGATCAATACGGCGGGCGCGATCTCGCTCGGCGCGGGGGTCGATTTCGTCAAAAATCGGGGGATCGAGGTCATTTACCGCCACGAGACGGCGATCTGTCGGAGGTTTTTTGAGGAAATGAAAAAGAACCCGAGGGTACGGCTTTATAGCGACGGCTTTGACGAGCGGTACGCGCCCGTGATCCCGTTTAACGTCGGCGAGCTGTCGTCCGAGGAGGTCTCCGCGCGGCTGAGCGATATGGGCTTTTGCCTGCGCGGCGGGCTTCATTGCGCCTATCCCGCCCATAAAAAGCTCGGGACGGGCGAGCGGGGCGCGGTCCGTTTCTCCCCCTCGGTCTTCAGTACGATGAACGAAACGCTCGCCTTAGCGCGGGCGGTCGATCGGATCGCCGCCGAAGCCTGAATGTCAACATTTTTCGCGAAACGCTTCCTTTTCTTAGGGGGCGTTTCTTTTTAGGCTACACCGCACAATGATTGGCGTATAGATGTGCGGCAGATTTTTTGTCAGATTGCACAGAATTTTTGCAGGAAGGCTGACGCCTTTCAAAAAAATTCTGTGCAATATGGCGGAAAAGATGTCGTGCAGCTGTGCGTCAAAGGCGTAGCCGGTCATTGCGCGGTGTTGCCTTTATTTTTGGGAAGGAGCGCTCCCCGGCGGGGGCGGAGGGCTCGTCGGTTTTCGCGCCTTCAAAAAACATTGATAAAAATCCGTTCAGGTACTTGAAATTTCCGAAAAATATGATAAAATAAAATAAGAAGATTTTTCGCTTCGTTATTTTATCGAGATTAGGGTGTTGAATTTTGATCTATTACTTAGTCGATATCTGGAACGCGCTCGTGAATGTGTTCCGATCCATAACCTTTATAGATGTGTTGGATATGGCGCTTTTGGCGGTGATCCTCTACTGGGTCATCAAGCTCGTCCGCGAAACGCGCGCCGAACAGCTGATCAAGGGGATCTGTCTTTTCGCCGTCGTCCTGTTTTTATTGAATCAGTTCGAGTTTAAGGCGATGAGCGTCATCAGCGATATGATCTTTAACGTCGGCGTGATCGCCTTCGTCGTGATGTTCCAGCCCGAGCTTCGCCGCGTCCTCGAGAAGCTCGGACGCTCGCGGATCGTAAAGCCAATCGCCTTCTTTGACGCGAACGCGGCGGACGAGGGCAGCATCACCGCCGCGATGAATCAGATCGCGCTCGCCTGTGAAAAGCTCTCGCGGACGGCGACGGGGGCGCTCATCGTCGTCGAGCGTCAGACCAAGCTCGGCGAACAGATCGAGACGGGTACGATCATTAAGGCGATCCCGAGCGAGGAGCTGTTTCGGAATATCTTTTTCCCAAATACCCCCCTACACGACGGGGCGGTCATTATCCGCGACGGGATGATCTACGCCGCCGGGTGCTTTCTCCCCAAGCCTCAAAAGGAGGAGCTGATCAATAAAGAGCTCGGCTCTCGTCACCGCGCGGGGATCGGTATGAGCGAGGTATCGGACGCGATCGTCATTATCGTCTCGGAGGAGACGGGGATCATCTCGGTCGCCGAGAACGGGTCCCTCGAGCGCGGCTTTGACCGCGAAAAGCTCTTCGCCCACCTAAAGGCGAAGCTCCTCCCCGAGGGGAACGAGCCGCGCCCGAGGAAGGAACGCCCCTCTCGTAAGGATAAAAAGAAGGAGGCGGGTAGCCATGAATAATTTCTTTAAAAAATTCGCCTCTAACCTTGTTTTAAACATTAAGACGATCATTCAGGCGGTCGTACTCTCGGTGATCCTGTGGTTCGTGATCTCGATCCAGATCTTCCCGAATATCACCCTCCACGTATCCGACGTAAAGGTACTTTGTGAGCCGACGCAGTATATGCTCAACGAAAATTTAAAGATCACCTCTCCGCCGATCGAGGATATTACCATCCAAATTCAAGGAAAGCGCTATGACATCAGTACCCTCACGGGCGAGGATTTCACCGCGCGGTGCGACCTATCGGGGATCTATGAGTCGGGCGAATATACGGTAGACGTAAGGATCGAGCCCGCCGACCCCTCGGTCGAATGTGTCGTTCTCTCCGACTCGATCACCGCCGACGTGAGCGTGATGAAGATCATCACGCGCGAGATCACCGTCGAGCCCTCCTCCGCCGATCTGATGATCGCCGAGGGGATGCAGGTCGAGGGAGAGCTGACGGTCTCGCCCGAAACGGTCCTCGTCACGGGGGAGGAGCGGCTCGTCAACTCGATCGGTAAGATCGAGGCGACCCCCGAATATTCGGGGACGCTCGAGGAGAGCGCCGAGCTTCGCGGCAGTCTCGGCTTTTATAACCGCCAGGGGATCAAAATGCTGAACCCCGACGTAACGCTCAGTACGAGCGCGTTTACGGTGAGCGTTCCGATCTATAAGGTGAGGACGATCCCGCTCAACGTCCAGTTTACAAACTTCCCGACGAATTTCGACGCGTCGGCGCTCCAATACTCCATGTCGATCGAGGAGCTCACGATCGCCTCGCCCGACAGCTCGGTCGATCGGATCGCCGAGATCGACATCGGCGAGATCTCGTTAAGCTCCCTGACGCTGAAGGATCTCCAAGGGGGCGTATCGCTCCCGATCAAGCTCCCCGACGGGTATAAAAATATCTCGGGGAATAAGACGGTCACGGTCTATTTTGAGGATTATGACAGCTTTGGACAGCTCGGCTTTACCGTCCCCGCCCAAAACATCAACGTCATCAATGTTCCGACGAGTTACGACGTCGATATACTTACCAACCAGCTGACGGTGAACGTTGTCGGTTTATCGTCGTACATTCAGGGGATGACCTCCGACGATATTTTCGCGACGGTGAACCTCCTCGGGGTCGAGATCTCCGAGGGGACAAAGAGCGTTTCGGTCTCCTTCCGTCTGACGGGCGGGAATATCAAGGCTTGGGTCACGGGCGAGGAATATAAGGTCGATCTCAGGGTCTCCGCCGCCGAGGAAGAGGAGACGGAGGATAGCGCTCACGAGTAAGCGCCCGCTCCTTCCAAAAAACGATAAAAGGAGGTCTCTATGGATAACGAGATCATCGAATTTCTCTTAAAGGCTAAAAAGGCGACCTATGCGGGGGGCGGCGTTCCGACCGAGCCTACCCGCCCCGGCTCTGTGGATTTTTATTTTGGGGAAGGAGAGCTAAGCTATCGCGACAGCTATCTCGGGGGAGAAAGGTTTATCGGCGAGGAGGCGCTTTGGCGCGGCGGCGCGCCCTGTTGGGGCATGAACTACGCGGGGCGCGTCCTCGACGAAAGCTTTAGCGGCGACTTTTTAAAGGAGGCGCTTTGTAACGCCCCGAAGGAAAAGCCGTTTCGCGGACCCGAGTACTTCGCCTCGGGCGATTTCGCCTATCGCTGTGGGATCAGCGGGACGTTCGAGTGGTTTCAGGGCTTTGAGACCGTCTCTTTTCAAGATAAGCCGGTCTATGAGTGTCGGTTTCATGGGGGAGTCGTTCGATAAGGGGAAGGAGGAAAGCAACGCTATGGCTGAAAAAGAATGGGTCATGCCCACCCACATCGCCGCGGTCGGCGGGATCGTCGTAAACGAGGCGGACGAGATCCTTTTAGTGAAGCATAACTACGCCGGCTGGTCTTTCCCGGGCGGACAGGTCGAGGTCGGCGAAAACCTGATCGACGCCCTGCGGCGTGAAATTCTCGAGGAGACGGGGATCGAGGCGAGGGTCGGCGAGCTGTTCTGCGTTTCGTCGAACGTCGCGAAGAACGTGGGCTATCATGGGGAAAAGGAGATCCCGACGAAGGTCATGCTTGACTTTTTGTGTGAGAGCGTCGGCGGTCGGGCGCGCCCCTCCGAGGAAAATTCCGAAACGGGCTGGTTTCCGCGCGAAAGGGTACTGTCGATGATGACGACTCCCGCGTATCGGGAGCGTTTTTCGGCGTATCTCGAATACGGCGGACGACCGTTTTATCTTTCCTATGTGACCCAACCGAGCTTTGAGTTAAGGGTGAAGGTAAATATTTAGATCGTGTCCTTCTATGATATTGCGCGACCCCGTCGGGAGTGATCCATTCTCGGCGGGGTTGGTTTTTGTACGAATGACCGTAGGAACGCGCTCCTGCGCCTTGCCGCCGAGCGACAAGGCATTAAAAAAGCGGTATTATTCGCTTTTTTAACGATTATTAGTACAAACCTCTACTCAACTCCGTAAACGATCCCCTTTTTAAACAAAAGAAAGATCGGCAGGCATGCCGCGAAATTGAGAAAACCGCCTACTGCCATAAAAATAAACGGCGACGAAACGCCGCAAAAGGCGATCGTAAAGATCCCGATCATACCGCCCGCGAGCCCCGAAAGCATCAATGTTCCGAAGCCCAGATTTTTTTGAAGCCGCGTGGAGATCCCCTTTTCGCGGATCTTATTCAAATAAGATATGTAGACCGCGCCGAAGATCACGCAGATCAGATCGATGAGGACCGCGAGACCCGGGAGGCTTTTTAGCCCGCTCTCGCGTAAATAAATGATCCCGAAGATCAGCTGTAACAGCCACCCGACGTCGCTTATCACCGCGAGAATAAAAAACGGGATATTCGCGAGCGTGATCGTGTATCGAACGCCCGCGCGCCCCTCGCGCTCGAGCTGTCGGATATGCTCGTTTGTTTCGGCTCTTTTTTTACGAAAAATTTCTTTTAAACGATCCATAAAATCTCCGCTATCTTTCTTTTTTCGGCGTGTGGATATAGTGACAGTCACAGTATTCGCCGCCGCCCGCGAGCGTCTGTTCGCGGATAAACCGGGTGTTGGCGGCGCGCGCCATATCATAATCCATTTTACAAAGCGCGGGCGTTATTTCGGCGATCCCCCACTTTTTAAAAAGGTATAAAATACCGCAGGTCGTAAATTTCGTCGTGTACTCGTTGAGCGTTTTCCCCGCCTCAAAGGTGTATCGCCACGAGCAGGGATTGTTGTCGCTCTGACTTTTCCGCGCGTTCTCGGCGAGCCGCTTTTGACCCTTTTCGGTGTAATTTTCCTCGCTTGTGATAAATTTTAAAAATACTTGGTTGTTCATCGCCGTTTCCCACGCGTAAGCCGTCATTTGATCGAGCGACGGCTTTTGATCCAGCGATAAATAGATCGCCCCATACATCGCCGCGAAAATCACGTTGAACGTAAATCGGTTGTTTGGGTCTTGCGCGGTCGCGAGTAATTCCTTGTACTTTTTTCTTGCCCTTTTCATGATCTCTTCGCCGTTTGAGAGGCGTAACGTGTCGGAGAGCTCGCGGCGTAAGCCGCCCTTAAAAACGAACCAAAAGAGCTTTTCTCTAAATCCGTATTTCATAAGATCACCTCTTTGATTTTAAAATCTATTGTTTTAATTCTTTGGGAATTTGGTCTCGCAATTCACAAAAAGATAAATAAGCCAAGCGGTCATATAAATAAGGATAATCCCAAAAACATCGCCGCGCCCGCGAGGTTTCCCGAGCCGGGGAGCTTAAACGGCGCGAGGATCACGAGGAAGATCACGATATTCCAGATACAGCACCACGGCGGGAGGGCGGTCTGACCCGTGACGACCGCGATAAAAAACGCGACCGCGAAGATCGCCTGACCGAGGAAGCAGGCGTACATCGTCACCGAGGTCTTTTTAAAAAATTCCGTGACGATCCGGCGCGCGGTCTCCGTCCTTCCGAGCCGGATATAAAACCATTCCATAACGCCGCAGAATACGTGATGAGCCACGCCCGGCATAAAAAGTAAGAGCGCGGACGCGATCACGATCGCGGCGTACACGGGGGAGAAGGGTTTTATCCACTCGTACAGCCCTATGTAGCCGCAAAGCTCCATCGTCATCGCCAAGACCCCGAGGAGCATGGAGATCAGCGGATTTTTGAGCGGCATTTTTCAAAGGTAGCGGACATTTTTTCGTTGTCGTTCATTTGCGCGAAGCCGAACCGCCCGCTCGGCGTACAGATCAAAAGACGGTCGCACCACGCGCAGAGCAGGTGTCCGACAAGCGCCGTCAACAGGAATATTTTCGTCATATCGTTTCTCCTTTTTGGGGAAGGCGCTTTACGCTCCACACCAGCATGATCCCGAACCATATGAACATACTTTCGCTCATCAGCCCGTTCGTAAATCCAAGACGAAACGGCGTGTCAGGAAGGAGCGCTTTAACGATCTGTAAAACGCCGTAAATAATCAGAATATTTGTGAACGCCATCCGTTTCGGGAACAGCGTTTTCCCCGAGATCTGAAGATAAAACCAATACAAAAACGGTATTATCATGATCGCCTCGCTGATAAAGACAATAGAAGAAAATTGCGCGTTCATCGCCTCCGCGACGATAAGCGCCCCATCGAGATCGTTTTGCGTCATAAACGCGAAGGCGTATAGGATCATCACGTAATAAATGTGAAGGCAAAGCCACGGCATCATTCCGAAGGCGGTCAGAACGCGATAAATTCTCTTTTCCTTTTGAGGCTTTACAAAGACCTCGGCGTTAAAAAGTCCGACGCCGTATAAGATCACGGCGGGGAACGCCACAAGCATGGAAAGGAGATTTCTCCACGCGGGGATCTGCGCCGTACCCTCGGTCAGCCAATGAACGTCGCCGCCGTGCGCGGTGTCGCCGTAGATCATCAGCCAGTCGCCGCTGCATAAAAATATACAGCCCAACATTCCGCAGATCAGCGCGGCGATCGCTTTTTTACGGTTTACCGGTTCGTTATCGGTGTGCATTTTTTTGACCTCCTCTTTAACGGTTATTCGTGTTATAAGATCGAGCTTTCGCGATCGGGATACATCGATTTACCCGCTTACAATAGTCGTGATACTCCTCCCCATAAAGCTCACCGAGCCATTTTTCCTCGGTATTTTTCATCAGTATCGTCATAAAGCCCCAAAAGACAAAAAACAGCGGGAGGAAGAATACATTCCCCGAAATAAACAACGCGCCCGTACAGACGAGCATAAACGCCGAATAGATCGGGTTACGACAGAGCGAATAAACGCCGCTCGTCACGAGCTTATTTTCGGTGATCCCGTCGTCGATCCCCGAGCGAAGGACCGCGCCGCACCAAAGAACGATCCCGTAGGCGATAGATAAAACGCCGATCACAAAAAACGGGAGCTTCAGCGCGTCGACCCTCCCCGCCTTCAGCGGCTCGCTTTGCCCTAAGATCACCGCCGCCACGGTCAGAAGGAGGATCGCGCCGACATAGATCGGACCCACGCCGTACATCGGGAGATGCTCTTTATTTTTCATGCCCGTCTCCCTTCCGATACGCCATCGCGTATATCGTGACCCCGCTCGGGTGCTTTTGCTCCCCGACCTTCTCCATACCGCGACGGGTATATTTTTTCACTTTAAGCTCCGTGTCGGTGTCGAGGATACAATAAATCCCCTTCTTTTCCGCTTCGCTAAAAGGAAGCTCCAAAACCTTACGCATAAGCCCCCGTCCCTGAAACTCCTTTAATACGACCACCATAGAGACCATGACGTAATTCTTTTCTTTTTTAAAAAGCTTTTCACAAAGCCCCGCGCTGCTTCGCGCGAACGTCATACACGTTTTTAGCGGAAGCTCGCGTAAAAATCGTATGATCATATGGAGGGAATGGCGAAGCGCGGGCTGTGAAGTCTTTTCCCAAAAAGCGAGATAGCCCTCGCCTTGATCGGACGTGGCGTAGAGCACGCCTGCCCTAAAATAATACTCGACCATGACCTCGATAAATTTGACGACCTGTTCCTTTGTCACCGCCGCCGCGATCCCGGGCGCGGTTTTATTCTCGACCTTGATCATTTTATCTCCCTATTTTAATATCAGCGACATGATCCACGCGATGACCGCGACCGAGATCGGATAAACGATCAGCGTGACGATCCATTTTTTGATGTGTGTTTTCAGCGGGATATACGGGCGTAAGTCCTCTGTCCCGGGAATGATCCACGCCTTCGCGTGACCGACCCAGAGCGTCTCGATCACAAATTTATCAAAAACGCCCATGATCATAATGATGATCAGGGACTGTAAAAATCCCTGAATAAAGCCGCGCGCGCCGTTGATCCAATAGACGGCGATCATAATATAGCCGAAATATAAGATCAGCCCCACCGTCGAAAAGACCGCCGAGCGGCGCTTGATCCTCTCCTCAGTGGTGAGACCCAATTCGACGGCTCTTTTTTGGACGTCCTTTTCATAAAAATGCACCATGCCGACCGCGCCGTTTCTGATCCCGATCCGACACATCAGCCATAGGAGAAGGCATAAGATCAGCCCCTCCGCGATCACGACGGGTACGTTCATTTTTTCGCTCCTTCCTTTTTGAGAAGGATCAAAAGCCCCCCAAACGTCCATAAATTCCCGAGACTGATCCACCCCGCCGCGAGCCCGTTCGTGAGCGGTAAATTCGGTAATTTAAAAATCGCCGCCGCCAACAGCCCGAACAGAACATTGAATATCCAAGCCCACCTCGGGAGCGGCGTAAGCCCCTTCGCGAAGGCCGCGATCTGCGCGATATTCAGCACCGCGAAAAAGATCAGAAACACGACCGTCGCGGGGAGCATAAAATACAGAATGAATTTGAGCGCCTCGTTAAGCGCCGTTTCGGGGCTTTGGGCGTACATTTTTTTAAGGAAGTAGACCGCCGCGCTGCACGGGACATGAACACCGCAAGCGCCGAAGATCATACTCCCAAAGATCCCCGCGCGATAGATGTGGGCGTATCTCGCGCTTTTCGGCGCGATCAGCCGATAGATCGAGAAGTAACACAAACACTCGATCGGTATCCCGATCATCCCGAGGAGCGCCGCCCAAAAAAGCCTCGCGTCCGATACAAAGAGATACCGCGCGAAGGTCGCGGGGATCCCCGCGATCTCGGAATTCGCCGCGCCGTAGCCGATCAGGATATCCCCCGCGAGGACCATAAACGCCGCGAAAAGCCCGACCTTCATCAGATGCCTTATTCTCGCCGTGTCAAGCTCGTCCGAGATCCCGATCCTGTTAAAATCGCTCTTCATTGCCGTTTTCTCCCTTCAAAAAAAGTTATTTTAAATATAATAAAAAGTCGCATTTTTCGCCGCCGGTCCCGAGCGTTTGGGTCCGCTCAAAAGCGATCCCGTCGAGGTGACCGTAGGCGTAAACGTCGTTGTCGCAGAAAATATGCGTCAGCTCGCCGCACCCCTCGGCGGCGCAGTACTTCACATACGGACAGGCGACCACGTCCATTTGATAGCGCCGCGCGTTCGCCTCGGCGATAACGTGTTTAAACCCCGCCTCCGCGCCAAAGCCCGACTTACACCCCGCCGCGAAGCCCTTTAAAAAAAGCCTCTTCCCGAGCGGCAGACCGACCAGCGTTTGAAATTTTTTCGCGGCTCTTTTCGCCGAGAGCGCCTCGCCTCTCTCCATGATCTCCATCGCGACCTCGCCGTGGTCGTCGCGTAACGCTTTATAGACCGCGATATGCGGGAAGATCAGGTCGGTGTGACGCTTCTCCTTCGGCGGGATATTCGGATAGCGCGTTAAGATGTCTCTTAAATTTTTTCGCGCGATCTCCCATATGACTTCCGTCTCGGCTTCGCCGAGGAGTTCGGCGGCGGTCTTTTTGATCAGCTTCATTTTTTCCCCGCCGTCTAAAATTTCGATCCGATCGCTCATGCCGTTTCGCTTTCCTTTCGAGATAAAATAATGCAAAAAACGTGTTAGTCTATCCTAATCATAGGTTAGCAAGCCCTAACCTTTTTCATTATACCATAGATTTCCGCCCCTGTCAATCGACAGGATCGCTTTTAGAGCGACAATTGTATGTTTTTACCATTTCGCGGGCTAAACGAGATACAAAGCTTGTTGATAGTGACAAATTGGGAGAAGGCGGAGCGAACATCGCGAGGAGAGCCGCTTGAAGGACGAGGGTTACGCGGTATGGGACAAAATCCCACTTTATCCGATTATTTTACCCCACGGGCGGAAATTGTAGAAATCGCGGCGTTTTTATTGACAAAGCGCCGGGTTTTGTGGTATACTATGTTTCAATATGGTGTTTATGTTACCGTGCGCGTTTTCGTTCGATCCTTCTTTCTTCTCCGTGAACCCCGATCGGTGATATGACCCGCCGCCTTCGCTTCGCTATAAAGCCTTTGCTCCTTCCCAAAAAATAAAAGAAAAAATGTTTTAATGGATAAGGTACGACGAAAATGGAAAACACAACGGATAAGCTCTTTGAGATGATCGAGACCGATCCCGAGAAGTTTTTAAGCGGGGTCGGGTCGACCGATTTTAAGGACGAACAAGAGCTTTTTATCGAGTTCTTGCTCCGCGCCATGGACGAGAAGTATATGAACCCAAAGCGCCTCTCTTTAATGACGGGGATCAGCCAGTCGCATATGTATCAGATCACCTCGGGGGCGAAGCGGTCGGGGCGCGATAATACGATCCTTATGGCGATCGCGCTCGGGCTCGATCTCGCGGGGACACAAAGGCTTTTAAAGCTCTCGGAGAACGCGCCGCTTTATCCGCGCGTAAAGCGCGACGCGATCTTGATCGCCTGTATCGAGTGCGGACTCGGGATCGAGGAGACCGATCGTAAGCTCGTCGAAAATTCGGAAAAAAGGATCTGGACATCATTATGACGTTTGAAGAGAAATATCGAAAGATCTATACGGAGGAGGAGCTTCCCCCTTCGCTCGCCGATCGTTATACGATCGCCTCTTGTCTCCGCCACAGCGATACGAAGCAGGTCTATCTGATCCGCGAGAACGTCTCGGGGGTCGAATATATTCTGAAATGCGCCGAGGGGGTCTATCTCCCTCAGCTTAAAAAGGAGTATACGATCCTCGAAAAAGCATGTACGGCGATCCGCTGTCCAAAGCCCGTCTCTTATAGCGAGGAGGGCGGGCGGGGCTATCTCGTCCGCGAATACATCCGGGGCGAGACGATCCGCGAGCTGGTCGAGCGGGAGTGTTTCACGGAGGAGAAGGCTTTTGAGGCGATCGGCTCGATCTGTGAAGTTCTCGAGAAGCTCCACCGCCTCGACCCGCCCGTGATCCTACGCGACATCAAGCCCGAGAACGTCCTTTACGCCGACGGCGGATATATCCCGATCGACTTTGACGCGGCGCGGGAATGGAACGAGAAGGGGAGCGCCGACACCGAGTATATGGGGACGCGGGCGACCGCCGCCCCGGAGCAATTCGGCTATGGTCAGACCGATCGGCGTACCGACGTTTACGCGGTCGGTATGCTTTTGACCTATATGCTGACGGGCGGGTATAAGCTCTCGGCGGTCAGCGGGAGGAAGGCGCGGCGGATCATCCAAAAATGCACCCAATTCAGCCCCGATCGGCGCTATAAAAATACCTATGAGATCCGCGCCGCGCTTAAAGGTCGCGGGCTTATCGTCGCGGGCCTTACGGCGGGTATCCTGATCCTCGCGGTCGGGCTCGCGGCGGCGAAGGCTTTCGCTCCGCCGAGCGAGGAATACGTCCTCTCGCCGACGAACACCTTTACCTTCACGCAACAGGCGGCTTCGTATTCCGATCAAATGGTGGCGGACGCGCTCGCCGCGATCGACCGCCAAAACGACGGTCTTGTCCGCGCGGGTCGGACAAAGGCGGAGATGATCGACTATCTTTTAAAAAATTCGCGCTACGCGGTCTTTGGCGGCGAGGAATGGCCGGCGCTCGCGACGGACGACATCAACTATTACGTCCAATACGTCGAGGATACGAGCCTCGCGGCGATCGACGGGACGAATTCGTTAAAGCTCGACTCGCTCGCCTCGGCGAGTATGTCGGCGGGATGGTTCGCCTCGGGGGTCGTCTATACCGAGGAGATCTCCCTTGAGTCTTATCGGATCTATCCCGACGGCGCGGCGGGCGAATACGACGCGGACGTCCTGAAGGAATATTTCGAGAAGCACCTACAGGCGGGCGAGCATATTCGGATCGACGAGACGCGCTCGATGGCTTATGTCTCCTCCGACGGCGACGGATTTTATTTTATCGAATACGGCTCGATCGATAACTCCGATCGCTTCCTCCGACTGAGATATTATACCTATGATGATTTTATAAGCTATTTAAACGATCTCGGAAAAAATCTCTGGTACTACGAGGTCGACGAGAGCGAGAACCCTTGATTTTATTTATTTGAAGGACGACAAAGCGGCGGGGAAGCGTTGACCCGTCGTTTTTTGTTTCCCTTGTTAGCTCTATCTCCTTCCCAAATAATAAGTACCAAAAACGCCTCCTTTGGAATATACTGGTGTATATGATTTTTTTAAAGGAGGCTTTGCCATGTGCGGAATTGCGGGCTGGGCGGACGCCCGACGGGACATAGCGGATCAGGGGGAGGTCATGAAAAAAATGGGGGACGCGATCGCTCACCGAGGTCCCGACGCGCGGGGGGACTATTTCTCGCGGCGCTGTGCGCTCGCGCATACGCGTCTCGCCGTTATCGACCCCGAGAACGGCGCACAGCCGATGCGCTATGGGGCGTATACGATCGTTTATAACGGCGAGCTGTATAACACCGACGAGCTTCGCTCCGACCTTTTAAGGGCGGGGGAGGAGTTCTCCACACGAAGCGATACCGAGGTGCTTTTACGGGCTTACGTCCGCTGGGGGAAGGACTGCCTCTCCCGGCTGAACGGGATCTACGCCTTCGCGATCTGGGACAGCGACGAGGAAACGCTTTTCCTCGCGCGGGATCGGGTCGGGGTAAAGCCGCTCTTTTATTACGCCTATGAGGGCGGACTGATCTTTGCCTCGGAGATCAAGTCCCTCCTCGCCCACCCCTATATAAAGCCCGTCCTCGACGAGGAAGGAGCGGCTTCGCTCCTCATGCTCGGTCCCGCGCGAAAGGGCGGGACGGGGGTCTTTCGCGATATACGCGAGCTTCTCCCGGGGGAGTACGCGATCTTTAAGGACGGGCGGCTCAAGCGGCGGATCTACTGGAGTCTCGTCGCCCGTCCGCATACCGAAACGCTCCCCGAGACGATGGATCACCTCCGCTTTCTCCTCGTGGACAGTATCGAGCGCCAGCTCGTGAGCGACGTCCCGCTTTGTACCTTTTTATCGGGCGGGCTCGACTCGAGCCTCATCAGCGCGATCGCCGCGCGAAAATACGCGCGTGAGGGGCGGCGGCTCGATACCTATTCGGTCGACTATAAGGATAATCGTAAGAACTTCGTCGCCTCCGCCTTTCAGCCCGACGAGGACGCGCCGTGGATCGTTAAGATGAGCGAGTTTATCGGCTCGGCGCATACGAACGTCGTCATCGACTCGCCCGCGCTCGCGGACGCGCTCGTCCCCTCGATGCGGGCGCGCGACCTTCCCGGTATGGCGGACGTCGACAGCTCGCTCTATCTCTTTTGCGGCGAGGTAAAGAAGCGGTTCACCGTCGCGGTGAGCGGGGAATGCGCGGATGAGATCTTTATGGGCTATCCTTGGTACCATAAGCCCGAGCTGTTAAACGCCGAGGGCTTCCCGTGGGCGCGGTCGACCGCCCAGCGGGCGGGGCTTCTCCGTCGGGAGCTGTCGGAGAAGATCGACCCCGCCGGATACGTCCGCGAGGCGGCGGCGAGGACCGCCGACCGCGCCTCGTCGCTCGACGAGGACAGCGACCTCGACCGCGCGACGAGGCGGATGTTTATGCTGAATTTTTACTGGTTTATGCAAACGCTTTTGGATCGTAAGGATCGCTGTTCGATGGCGCACGGACTGGAGGTGCGCGTCCCCTTCTGCGATCATCGGATCGCGGAGTACGCCTATAATATCCCCCGGGAAATGAAGACCTTCGGCGGTCGCGAAAAGGGACTGGTACGTAAGATCGCCGAGGAATTTCTCCCCTACGACGTGGTGTGGCGAAAAAAATCGCCCTATCCAAAGACCCATAACCCAACCTATTCGCGGCTCGTGTTCGAGCGCTTTTGCGCCCTTCGCCGCGAGAAGGACTTTCGCCTGACGGCGCTCCTCGACCCTGATAAGCTCGACGAGCTGATCGAGACGGAGGGGAAAAGCTTCTCCGAGAATTGGTACGGTCAGCTTATGTGTACGCCTCAGATGTTCGCCTACCTGATCCAGCTCGAGCTTTGGCTGAGGGAATACGAGCCGGAGATAAGGCTTTGAGCTTTCTTTTTTGTGAAGGCGTGCCGCTCGGCACACCTTCACAAAAAAACAATATAGATATTTTTTCTAAAAACCGCAAAAACTCGGGCGAAGGTTTGGGGCGATGCGGTTTTTATCGTGATCGATCATATCCGCCGCTATCCGAGAGGTTGATCCGTTTATTGGCGATCCGATCGCAAAAGCGAGCGTCGTGTTCGACAAATATCATGGTGACGCTTGAGCCTTTTAACAGCGCCTCGATCTGTATTCTCGATATTACGTCAATATAGTTTAGGGGTTCGTCCCAAATGTAAAGGTGCGCTTTTTCCGAAAGACTGCGCGCCAGCATCACCTTTTTCTTCTCACCCTGACTGTAATCGGCGATATTCCGCGTAAAAAGCTCGCTCGAGAAGCCCATTTTACACAAGATCGCTTTAAATAAGGCTTCGTCGATCTGATATTCCCCGATATAATCGCCGAGCTCGCCGCCCATATCGTCCGACGATTGTCGTACATACGATATTTTGAGACCGCTTGCCGCGCTTATTGTTCCGCTTTGAGCGTCAAGCTCCCCCGTGAGCATTTTTATCAGGCTCGTCTTACCGCTCCCGTTTCGACCGCATACGGCGATACGGTCGCCCCGGTCGATGGTAAAGCTTACGTTTTTAAAAACGACCTCTCCGTCATAGGATAGGGAAGCGTTATTGACCTCCATCAGCTTAGACGCGCGAAATTTCAGCGGCGTTAATTTCAGCGCGTAGCCTTCGTCGACGTTTCGGAGGAGCGCGCTCTTTTCGGAAATGTCCTTCTCGATGCGGCTCTCCATAGCCTTTGCCCGCTTCATAAGCTTTGCGGCTTTGTGTCCTATATACCCTCTGTCCGGTCTCAATCCCGAATTACGCGTCCCGTGTTTCGCGACTTCGGTTTTATTCGACCAAGTCGCCGAACGCTTTGTCGCTCGCTCCAGTTGAGATATTTCCTTTTTTAGCCGCTCGTTTTCCGCGAGCTCAAACCGCTCCCGATTTTCGCGGTTTTCGTTCCACGAGCTGAAATTCCCCTTTTGTACCTCGATATTCATTTTGTTGATCACGAGGATATGGTCGATACAAGCGTCAAGGAAGTCTCTGTCGTGAGATACGAGTATAAAGCCCGATTTCTTTTTTAAATAAACCGCTAAGACCTCTCTCGCGTGTGTATCGAGATGATTTGTGGGTTCGTCGATCAAAAGGAAGCTGTTCTCCCGTAAAAACATTCCCGTTATGAGCGCCTTTGTCCGTTCACCGTCGGACAGGGAACAAAAGGGGCGGTACATAAGCCCGTCGTCCGCCTCGAGTAGGTTTAATTCGCGCCGTATTTGCCATTCCTCCGCCCCGGGCGCGATCTCGTCGATGACGTCGATCGTGAGATAAGCGCCTTCGGGCGTATACGGGAAGTATTCAAAATCCACCGATGAGGCGATGCTTCCCGTGTATGCTTCTTCGCCCATAAGCAGTTTGAGCAGAGTCGTTTTTCCGCGACCGTTTCGCCCCGTAAGCCCGAGCCTCCACGACGTATCGATCTGAAGATCGACATTTTCAAACACATTTTCGGCGCTCCCGTCATAGCCGAACGAAAGATTTTGGATATTGATAAGTGACATAGATCATTCCTCCGTATTCAAAAAAATAAAAGACCGCAGAAAGATCCGCAGTCTCCCGAACACAAGGAGGAGGTCTCCATAGCCGACGAAGCTTACCGTTTAAAGCATAAACGGTATTACGAGAAGACGCGAATCATTCCTGCCCGCATATCGGCGTATGACAAAAACGCGCAAAGACCTACCTGCGCCAAGCCATATACGATACGCAAAAAATCAGCAAGAACCGATACGCATCTTCCCACCTCAAATCATTCGATATTAGACCATCTATGTTATATCACAAAATTACTTATTTGTCAAGCCCTTTTTTGATTTTTTGAACGATCCGAGCCGTGCCGCTCGGCACACCTTCACAAAAAAATAAAGCGCCCCGCCCCCCGACAAGCTTACGGGACGTGTCGCGGAAAAACAAAAATCAAAAAAATCCCGCTTGCTCTCCGAAGGAGTACGAACGGGATTTTTTGTTTCGCTTACTTGACCGCCTTTTTTCTTCCGGGCTTCTTCGCGGGTTCGGTCTTTCTCTCCGCCGCCTTCGCTACGGGCTTCGCTTCGACCGCCTTGACTGCGGGCTTTTCGATCTTTGTCGCCGTCTTTGCGGGAGCTTTCGTCGCGGGCTTTTCCTCCGTCTTTTTCGCGCGGGTCTTTGCGGGGGCTTTCTTTTCGCCGTCCTTACCGGATAAGAAGGTCAGAATGTTCGCACAGCCGTCCTCGTTATCCTCGACCGCCAAAAGCCCCTTTCCGATCGCGTCGGACGCCGTCATTTCGCCGCCGAGAACGCTCTTATAGGTATCGGCGGACGCCTTAAAGGTCGCGGTCGCGCCCTTATAGTCATAAGGCTCGACGCTGAGCGTACCGTCTTTAAACGCGATATAAAACGTACCCTCTCCGTCGCCGGTCACACAGCACTGGAACGCAAATTCACCCTCAAGGGAAGCATGATCCGCTTTGGAGATGATTTTTTCCAGATCCGAAAAAACTTTTTTAAATGTCATGGGAGTGTCCTTCCTTTCTCTTGCAGAAGATATGCCAAACCTTGGGTCTAATGCATTATAACATAAATATCCCGCCATTGCAAGCCCTTTCCGAAAAGTTAGTGAAATTTGTTTAAAAATAAAGTTTTTTTTTAAGGAAAATCGTGCCAAATTACGATAAATTTTCTAATTTTCCAAAAAATTCTCCGCTCGGGAAGGCGCAAAAGCCCGCCCTCATTCCGTCTCGATCACCGAAACGGGACAGGTCTCCGCCGCCTCGCTCACCGCGAGCTCATATTCCTTCGGGACGCTTTCGTCCTCGACATGGGAAAAGCCCTCGTCGTCCTCCTTAAAGACCTCGGGACAAATCGCGTAACACGTCCCACAGGCGATACACCCGTCGATCACATGAACCTTCATAAAATAATCTCCTTTATATAATGGTGTAAGTTATATTACCCCGCCTTTGGGGAAAATATTCCGTTTCATTAAAATTTTTTCCTTTTTGAGCCGGATCTCCACCATATCTTGTGTCCGAATTTGGGAAAAGATCAAGACGTTCGTCAAATTACACAAAAACAGCCCTTAGAATTTTACATCCTATTTTTGGTAAAATCAGACGAAATTTCCCGAAAAGCACTTGATATTCGGCGGTAAATCCTGTATAATAGATAAAGGTACAAGAGTATCCTGTACAAAATTAAATTCAGGAGGACAAACAAAATGTCAGTTAAAGTTGCTATCAACGGCTTCGGTCGGATCGGACGCCTCGCGTTCCGTCAGATGTTCGGCGCGGAGGGCTATGAGATCGTCGCGATCAACGACCTCACCAAGCCCTCTATGCTCGCTCACCTGTTAAAGTACGATACGGCTCAGGGCGGCTATTGCGGGAAGATGGGCGAAAAGCTCCATACCGTTACCGCCGACGACGAAGCGGGTACGATCACCGTTGACGGGAAGACCTTAAAGATCTACGCGATGGCGAAGGCGAACGAGCTTCCTTGGGGCGAGATCGGCGTCGACGTCGTTCTCGAGTGTACCGGCTTCTACTGCTCGAAGGAAAAGTCTCAGGCGCATATCGACGCGGGCGCGAAGAAGGTCGTTATTTCCGCTCCTGCCGGGAACGATCTCAAGACCATCGTATTCAGCGTGAATGAAAATACTCTTACGAAGGACGATACCATTATCTCCGCCGCTTCCTGCACCACCAACTGCTTAGCGCCGATGGCGAAGGCGCTCAACGATTTCGCCCCGATCCAGAGCGGGATCATGAGTACCATCCACGCTTATACGGGCGATCAGATGATCCTCGACGGTCCGCACAGAAAGGGCGACCTCAGAAGAGCGAGAGCCGGCGCGGCGAACATCGTTCCGAACTCGACCGGCGCGGCGAAGGCGATCGGTCTCGTTATCCCCGAGCTCAACGGTAAGCTCATCGGTTCGGCGCAAAGAGTACCCGTTCCGACCGGCTCGACGACGATCCTTACCGCCGTCGTAAAGGGGAAGGACATCACCAAGGAAGGGATCAACGCGGCGATGAAGGCGGCGGCTTCCGAATCCTACGGCTATAACGAGGATCCGATCGTTTCCTCCGACGTGATCGGTATGCGCTTCGGTTCGCTCTTTGACGCGACCCAGACGATGGTCGCTAAGATCGCGGACGATCTCTATGAGGTACAGGTCGTTTCTTGGTACGATAACGAGAACTCCTACACCTCTCAGATGGTAAGGACCATTAAGTATTTCGCGGAGCTTTAATCCCGACTTATGACCGAACCTCCGGGGCTTGATCGCCTCGGAGGTTCTTTTTTACTTGCTTAGGGAATTTCGTCTTGACAAAGGGGCGAGCTTATGTTACAATAAAATAAATAATACTTACTTCCAAGTGAAAGGAGCGCGAAAAGGTGAAAAACGAAAGCAACAAGGAAAATCTCGAAAATCAGGGGCGGGGGCTTCGTCGGTTTTTTAAGATCCTTTGCGTGATCTTGGTGATCCTGCTCCTTCTCCTCATCGACCAAACGTTCGTCCCGTGGGGGAATACTTGGGAGGAAATGAAATCGGTCGCGGACTCCGAGGAAATAGGCGGGCTTGACGACCCGACGATCTGGAGAATGGCGAAGGACGTAATGGTCGAGGAGGATGTCGTCCCGATCAAGTCGGGCTTTCTCTGCTGGGGAGTTTGTCTCAGGATATGGAATAGGGAAAAGGCGCGTAATGCCGAGTTTGAGGAGACGATCCGAAAGGGGCGGGCGGACGCGGAAACGGTCATGACGGTCGTCAACGAATTTCTCGCGGAAAACGGGATCGATACCGCCGACCATAAAGACCCCGAGATCTATCCGCCGTATGTGACATTTGAGCTGAATATCCGACACAGCTATAGCTCGTGGGCGAGCTATTACTTCCTCGACGAGCGGGAGCGCGGCGAGCTGGAGGAAAAGCTTCGCGCCGCCTTCCCCGACCGTTATTTCTCGGCGGTCGCCGTCGTCCTCGGCGAGAGGTGTACCGCCGCCGTGTTTAGCGAGGACGTCGACCTGCTCGGCTGTGGGTCGAATTACCCTTATCTCGACGAAAACGGATATTTCGATACGGAGGAGATATGGGGCTGGGGGTATCACGAGAAGGGGGACGTGGGGTATGTCGACGAGATCATGCTCGCCGAGTCGGCGGAGGAGAGCGAGGCACGGACGTACTATTATCACGTCCCGGACGCCTTTTCGCCTTTGGATTGGTTGGAGTGGATCGATTCCGAACCGTAACGAAAACCGCATAGATCCAAGCTTTTGCCGGGTCTATGCGGTTTTTCCTATATATTCCTATGGGTTTTACGCCGCGCGGCGAGCGGGTCATACGATCCCGCCGCTCTCCGCGAACAAAATTCCAAAAAAGTTATCAAAAAGACTTTTATGTCCTGTTAATAGGACATAAAATATAGTATAATAAAAATAGGCGGAAACCCGCGCACGGGTTTCTTGGCGGCTAACGCCGCCGTCGGCTGACCGCCGACCGCCCTTTTTATTGAAACATAAACCCCTTTTTGCTTCGCAAAAACGCCGCTGACGCGGCGACGCGCCTACGGCGCTCGGGTTTATGTTATAATAGAGGCAACCGGGAAGGAGGAAGACTATGGAAGAAGAAAAAACCAAGGGCGTCAGGAGCGAGCGGCTTCTCGCGCGGTTTGCCGCTATCTCGACAGGTACAAGTCTGCCGATGAATTTGTCGTGGAGTACGGTTCGAGTTCCGACGAGGGAATTTCGAGCGCAATTCAGAGCGCGGTTTACAGGCTCATTCTCGACCAAGCGGTGGACGCGATGAAAAACCTTGCAAACTCCGATACGTTGGCGAACGCACTCTTTCGGGGCGATTACTATGATGACGGTGATATTTGATGTCGGGATTGTGTATTGACATTTTGATTTAGTTATGGTATGATTATTTTGGTAAGGTTGATTTGATAATTTGAGGTTTACTAAAGTTTTATTTAGGAGTGAAAACGAATGCATAATTTTATTATAGAGACAAAGAGATTAATTTTAAGACCGTTATACGTTGAGGATTGTGATGCGGTTTTTCAATGGGTAAGTGATGAGAATGTCGCTAGATACATGGTTTATAACACATACAAAACTCGAAATGAGGTGACAGAATGGCTCATTTCCTTACAGGCGGCAAGTGATGAATATCACTTTGGGTTTGTAAGAAAAGAAGATGGCATACTAGGTCTTGTTTGAAAAATAAATCCAATTGTGCTAAATCAACAAAACAGAA